>DASZQM010000001.1:0-4798 GCA_035549645.1 Solirubrobacterales bacterium
TGATCGGCGAGGGGGGCGACACGGCCGCCGCCGTGCGACTGACCACCGACCGCCGTCCTGACGTGCTCGTGCTCGACCTGCAGATGCCGGGAGCGGACCCGGTGCGCGACATCGAGGGCCTGCGCGAGAGCGTGCCCGCGACCGCGATCGTCGTGCTGACGATGCAGAGCGACCCGCGCAAAGCGCGCGAGCTGTTGCGGGCGGGCGCGGCCGGCTACGTGCTCAAGCAGGCGGCCGAGCGCAAGCTGACCGAGGCGATCAGGATCGCGGCCGGCGGCGGCGCCTACGTCGACCCCGAGCTGGGCGGGGCGATGGCCAAGCTCGAGGCCGACCCGCTCGACGACCTCGGCGAGCGCGAGCGCGAGCTGCTGCGGCTGCTGGCGCTGGGCCACACCAACCGCGAGATCGGCGAGCAGCTCTTCCTCAGCGTGCGGGCGGTCGAGGTCAACCGGGCCAAACTGCTCGAGAAGCTGGGAATCGAGTCACGACCCGAGCTGGTCCGCTTCGCGATCGACAACGGGATCGTCGAGTCCGGCGGCAGCGCCGGCTAGGCAGGCTTGACCGGGACCCGGGCGACGATCTCGGTGCCCTCGCCGTCGGCGGAGCGCAACTCGAGCTCGCCACCGAGCAGCTCGATCCGCTCGCGCATGCCGAGCAGGCCGCGGCCATCGCCGGTGGCGGCGGCGTCGAAGCCACGGCCGTCGTCCTTGACGACGATCTCGACCGCCTGGCCGGCGAGCCGCGCAGAGACGCTGGCACTGGACGCGGCGGCGTGCTTGAGCACGTTGTTGAGCGCCTCCTGCACGAGCCGGTAGACGACGCGCTCCTCCTCGCTGCTGAGCTTCTCCTCGACCTCGACCTCGCTCTCGATCTCGAGGCCACCGCGGGCCGAGCACTCCTCGGCAAGGGCCTGCAGCGCGCCGGCCAGGCCGAGGCGCTCGAGCGAGGCCGGGCGCAGGTCGTTGATCAGGCGGTTGAGCTCGCCGATCTGGTCCTCGAGGCGCTCGACCGAATCGGCCGCCGCCGCCTCGATCCGCGATGCCCTGTCCTCGCCCTTGCCCTGCAGCGCCGCGGCGAGGTTGATGCGGACCGCCGCCAGGCCCTGCAGGGCGTCGTCGTGCAGCTCCTGGGCCCAGCGCTGGCGCTCGAGCTCGGCGGTCTCGACCTTGTGCTGCAGGTGTTCGGCTTCGACGCTCTGCGCGGTCGCCACCGCGGTGGCGGCGCTGCTGGCGAAGGCCTGCAGCAGCCGCAGGTCCTCCTCGTCGAATTCGCCGCCCGCTTCGCGATCGAGGGCGACGAGTGCGCCCACCGCGTAACCGCGGAAGAGCAGGGGGACCACCAGGGCGGCTTCGGCTCCGAGCCGCTCGCGCAGCCGCGCCTCCGACGGCGGCGACCCCGGCTGCAGGTGCTGGGCGACCCGCTCCTGCATCGCCGCCTGGAAGACCTCGTCCTCGGTCGGGATCGTCAGGTGGCGCAGCTCCTCGCCGATCTGCCCGGCCTGGGCGACGACGGCGAGGCGGCCGCCGCGCCGCAGCAGGACGAGCAGCGTCCGCGCCTCGACCAAGGCGCGGGCGCGCTTGACGATCAGGTCGAGGACCCGCTCGACATCGGTCTCGCCGCCGACCGCGCGGGCGATGTCGACCGAGGTCTCCGAGCGGCGAAGGGCGCGCTCGACCTCCGCCTCGCGTTCGCTCAGGCTCGTGTAGAGGCGGGCGTTCTCGATCGCGATCCCGGCCCAGACCGCGAGCGTCGTCGCCGCCAGCTCGTCGTCGTCGCCGAACTCCTCGCCGCCCCGCTTCTCGGTCATGTAGAGGTTGCCGAAGGTCTCGCCGCGCACGGTGATCGGCACGCCGAGGAAGGTGTGCATCGGCGGGTGGCCCGGGGGGAACCCGTAGGCGTGCGGGTGTTGGTTGACGTCGGCGAGGCGCAGCGGCTTGGGCTCGCGGATCAGCTCGCCGAGGACGCCGCGGCCGCGTGGCAGGTTGCCGATTTCCCTCGTCGTCGCGTCGTCGATCCCGAGGTGGATGAACCGCTCCAGCTCGGTGTGTTCTTTGTTCAACACCCCAAGCGCCGCGTACTCGGCCCCGGTCAGCTCCCGCGCCGCCTCGACCACCGAGCGCAGGACCGCCTCGAGGTCGAGCTCGGAGAGCAGGACCGTACCGACGTCGATCAGCCGCCTGAAGCGCTCCTCCTGGGAGTCAGGCGACCCGCTGGGCGAACTCATCTTCGATCATCCACCTAGTTGGTAAGTCGAAGTGAAAATTACTCGAAATCAATCATCCGCTCCGCCGTCGCCACCCTCTCCGGCGCCGTTGGGGTGACTCGGTTCGGGGGTTTCGACGGGAGATTCGGGAGCTTCGGCGGGAGGATTCTGCGCCGGGGCGGGTTCGGCCGGCTGCGCCGGGACGCTCGGGCCGGGCTGCGGATGCGCTCCTTTCGCTCCTGCGCGCGAGCCGCGCTTCGGCGCAGCCGCCGCCGGGTGCTCGTGCTGGGCCGGAGCGAGCGCGTCGCCGGCGGAGATCGGTTCGGAGGCGAGGCCGATCTGCTGGCTGGCGAGGCGGCTGGCGGCAACCGAGACGGCGGCTGCGACGAGGATGCCGAGCAGGGCCAGGCCGGTCCAGCGAACTGCGGTGGAGACCCTCATGAACCCTCCTTCGGGGGAAGCTCGATCGTAGCTCGCGTGCCGCCGCCCTCGCGGGGGGAGAGCGTCACCTCGCCGCCCCACTGGCGGATCAGCTCGCGCGCGATCGGCAAGCCCAGACCGGTGCCGCCGGGGCCGCTGCGGCCGGCGCTGCCGCGGCTGAAGCGCTCGAAGACCGCCTCCTCCTCGCCCGCCGCCAGCCCGGGCCCGCGATCGAGAACGTCCACCCGGCCCGGCCTCGCCTCGACTCGCACCTCGCTGCCCGCGGGCGAGTAGCGAACCGCGTTCTCGAGCAGAGCGTCGAGCGAGCGGTCGAGGTCGTGAACCGCGCACCAGGCGTGGGCCGGCTCCCCCCCGGTCGCGCCGGCCCGCAGCTCGATCGAGCGCTCGGCCGCGGTGCCGCGCAACCGCTCCGCCGCCCGCGCCGCGGCGTCGCGCAGGTCGACCTGCTCCGGCGGCAGCTCGTGCGCGCCGGCGCGACTGAGCACGAGCAGCTCGTCGACGATCAGGGCCAGCCGGTCGATCTCGGTCAGCGCCGCCTCCAGCTCCGCCGACTCCCCGTCGCGGCCGCGGAAGCGCTCGGCGAGCGCCTCGAGGCGCAGGCGCAGCCCGGTCAGCGGCGTGCGCAGCTGGTGCGAGGCGTCGGCGACGAAGTCCCGCTGGGAGCCCAGCAGCCGCGTGATCCGCTGCGTCATCTCGTTGAAGGCGCGGGCGAGGCTGCGCTGCTCGGTGCTGCCCTCGACCGCGACGCTCGTTTCCAGCTCGCCGGCGGCGACCTGCCGGGCGGCGCGGTCGAGGCGCCGGATCGGCCGCGCGATTCGCTGCGCCACGACCGCCCCGGCGGCGAGGCCCAGCAGCAGCACCACCGCCGCCAGCGCCGCCAGGTCGAGGATCGAGGTGCGCACGGCGCGGTTGACGGCGGCGACGCTCTGGGTCACCCGCACGGCGCCGTCGGGGCGGCCGTGGCTGAGCACGGGCGCCGAGGTGGCGAGGATCTCGGTGCCGAGCGTGGTGCTGTTGCGGGTGATCTGCTCGCCGCGCCCGCGCAGGGCGGCGCGCACCTCGGGACGGTCGCCGTAGTAGGCGCCGGGCGGCGCGCCGGCCGAATCGGCGAGCAGGCGGCCACGGCGGTTGACGACGATGACCCGGCCGCGCACGCTGTCGGCGGAGACGTTGACCAGGCGGCGCAGACCCCGGCGCTGGGCGGGCTCGAGCAGCTCCGAGGCGGAGGCCGCGACGACGTCGGCCTGGCTGCGCGCCTGCCCCTTGACCTCGGAGTCGACGCGATCGCGCAGGCTCACCGCCAGCGGCACGCCGAGGGCGATCAGCGCCAGCAGCAGGACGTAGGCCAGCGCCAGCAGGAGGGTGGCCCGGAGGCTTACGGTCCCTCGTCTCCCGGCGCGGCGAAGCGGAAGCCGACCCCGCGCACCGTCTCGATGTAGTGCGGGTGGTTGGGGTCGTCGCCGAGCTTGCGCCGCAGCCAGCCGATGTGGACGTCGAGCGTCTTGGTCGAGCCGAACCAGTTGACGTCCCAGACCTTGGCCATCAGGTCCTCGCGCTTGACCACCCGGCCGGCGTTGCCCATCAGCTCGGCGAGCAGGTCGAACTCCTTGCGCGAGAGGTCGAGCTCGGCGCCGTCGAGGCGGGCGCGGCGCGCCGCCGGGTCGAGCGCGAGGCCGCCGACCTCGATCGGCTCGGCCGCCGCGCCGTCGCCGTCGCGGGGCGCGCTGCGGCGCAGCACCGCCCGGATCCGCGAGATCACCTCGGCGGCGCTGAAGGGCTTGACCACGTAGTCGTCGGCGCCGAGCTCGAGGCCGACGACCTTGTCGGTCTCGGTCCCGCGCGCGGTCAGCATCACGATCGGCACGTCGGAGCGGCGGCGCAGCTCACGGCAGACGTCGCGCCCGTCGCCGTCGGGAAGGGTGAGGTCGAGGATGACGAGGTCGGGCTCGACGTCGCCCGCCAGCTGCAGCGCCCCGGCAGCGGTGCCGGTGACGATCGGTTCGAAGCCGGCCCGCCGCAGCGCCTCGGCAAACGGCGTCGAGATCGACTCCTCGTCCTCGACGACGAGGATCCGGCCGCTGTTCATCGCGTTGGTCACAGATCCACTGTAACGGCGCCCCGGCCGGCGCCCGGCAGGCTTTGCCAGCTCTTTAC
>DASZQM010000002.1:0-3616 GCA_035549645.1 Solirubrobacterales bacterium
CCCTCCGGGTCGAGGTTGCTGCGCGCCTCGGCCAGCGAGCCGATCAGCTCCTCGCTGCCGGTGCGGACCGGCTGGTCGCGATGGGCCTCGACCACCTTGCGGGTGATGAAGTAGAAGGCGACGAGCGAGAGCACGCCGAGCGCGATCAGCGCCGGGCCGACGTAGTCGGCGGCGCTGCTGTCGGACTCGATCGCCAGCACCCCGGCGCCGATCAGGCCGAGGGCGCCGAGCGCCGAGAGCACGCCGCCGGTCGAGAGCAGCAGCTCGGCGAGCAGCAGGCCAAACCCGAGCGCGGCGACTATTACGGCTGCGTCCATGCCCCGATTATCCGCTTTCGCATTCTTCGCGCAGGGCGTAGCGCTGGACGTACTCGGCCAGTTCGGACTGCTTGGCGAATGCCCCCTGCTTGAGGAAGCAGAGCGAGCCGGCGCGATCGTAGAAGGCCGTGTCGGGAAGGCCGCCCGAGGTGCCTATCGCGTGGGCGATCCCCTGGTCGCCGTCGCTGTAGCTCGGGTAGGGCAGCGGCGCTTCTTCGAGGAATTCCTTGGCCAGGGAGTTCGAGTCCTGGCTGTCGACCCCCAGGAAGGCGACCTGCTTGCCGTACTTGGCGGAGAGCTTCTGCAGGGTGGGGAACTCGTAGCGGCAGGGCCCACACCAGGAGGCCCAGACGTTGACCACGGCGGGATGGCCCTTCACAGTCGCCAGGCGCTTTTCGAAGGCGTCGTTGCCGCCGGGGAGCAGTTCGTTCCCCTGCTCATAGAGAGCGGCCAGCGGTGCCGGTGCCCCGGCGAGTGCCTTGGCGTAGTCGGGGTGCTTGCCGCCCGTGCCGCCGCCGTCGGCTTCACCACAGCCAACCGCGATCATCCCCACCGCCGCGACCGAGATCAGTCCGATCGCGAACTGTCGTCCCTTTTTCATCAAGTCTCTGATTACAATACGTATGTTCGTTCGCTGCTTTGCGAACTGCGTTCTGAGAGCGCCGGGGGGAAGTTGAGAGGCTGATGCCCGGCATCCTCGTCTAATTGCTCCCGCCCTTTACCGATTGCGGCGGGAACTGAACCCGAAAGCCTTCATGGCCAAGACCAGCGAAGTTGCCGCGCAGGCGGCAGTTCCTTCTAGCGCCGATATCGATCGGGCGGCGAAGTTCGTCCGCGAGCCCTTCCTGCTCGACGGTGAGGGGCCGGAGGCGCTTGCCCCGGGAACCGCCCGGCGCCGCGCGCTCGACGGTGCCCTGGCCGAGCTGGACGAAGGCGCCGAGTACCCCTCGATCCAGTGGCGCCGCGATTTCTCGCTGCTACTGGGGCTGGAGCGGCTGCTCGCCGAGGAGCCGCCGAAGCTGCGCGACGGGGCGGAACTGAACCCCCACCAGGTCGACGCTCTCTCCGGCACGCTGACCGAGCTGATGGCCGAGCAGCAGGAGGCGGCCTCGAACGGCAAGCCGAGCGCAAACGGCTCCGCCGTCGCCGCGGTGGCCGAGAAGGAGACCGAAGAGGAGCCGGAGGTCGAGGAGATCGAGGAGGAGGACGAGGCCCCGGCGGTCAAGGTTGCGGAGAAGGCGGTAGGGGACTCCGACGACGACGAGGAGCTCGAGGACGAGGAGCTGGCGCCCGACGAGGAGCCGCAGGACTGGGAAGAGCAGCCGGCCGAGGACGACGAGGAGACGATCGAAGTCGCTCCCGACGACCCCGGCGCCGAGCGCCGCTTCTGGTTCGAGCACGCGACCGGCGCCGGCAAGACCGTCGCCGCGGTTGGCTTCATCGACGCCTCGCGCACCGGCGGCGTGCTGATCCTCACCCACCGCCGCAACCTCGTCGACCAGTTCATCGGCGAGATCTCCGAGCGCGGCTACAAGGAGCGCCTGCGCCCGCCGCTGCTCGGCGACCGCGACGACCCCGACGGCCCGGTCACGGTCGAGACCTACCAGTGGTTCGTCCGCAACCACAAGAAAATCTCCGACGCCTACTCGATCGTGATCTGCGACGAGGCGCACACCGCGCTGGGCGAGAAGACCAGCGCCTGCATCCGCGCCTGGACCGGCCCCGTCTTCATCGGCATGACCGCGACCGGGGCGCTGATCGCCCGCCACGTCGCCGACCTCTTCCCGACCCAGACCTCGCGCTTCGACCTGATCCAGGCAGCGCGCCGCGGCGTGATCTCGCCACTGCGCTGCATGCGCATCCCGCCCGGCCCGGGAGTGCGGACGATCGCCAAGGTGCCGCTGCGAAAAGGCGAGGTCGATCAGGACTTCGACCAGGAGGAGCTGGCCGCGCTGCTCGACCAGGAGCCCTTCAACGTCGCCATCGCCAATCTCTACAAGACCCGCTTTGAGGGCATGCCCGGCGTCCTCTACACCGCCGGCGTCCAGCACGCCAAGAACGTGGCGAAGGCGCTGCAGAACGAGGGGATCGCGGCGCGCGCCGTCTCCGGCGAGACGCCGAAGCGCGAACTGGCCGAGATCCTTGCCGGCTTCGAGCGCGGCCAGGTCGACGTGCTCTGCAACGCGATGCTGCTCGCCGAGGGTTGGAACTCGCCGCGGGCGACGCTCTGCATGCACCTGGCGCCGACCGCCTCGCGGCGGATCTACCAGCAGCGGGTCGGCCGCGTCACCCGGCGGGCGCCGGGCAAGGAGGCGGGCCTGGTGATCGACTTCGTCCACCCGGCGACCACCCATGACGAGTCGATCGTCACCCTGCACAGCCTGCTCGACCGCGAGGTCTACCGCGGCGGCGCGATCGTGATCGGGCCGGTGCGGCGGGCGCGGGGACGGCGGATCCGGGTCGAGCGACGGATCGTGCCGGTCTCCGACAACGAGGAGCGCCGCATGCAGGTGCTCGAACGCGAGCTCTGGCGGATCGCGGTCGAGAACCTCGGCTACCCCGAGCAGCACGCTTGGGCGGCGCTGGCCGGGGCGCGGGTCAACCCGCAGGGCTGGCGCAAGGCGCGGGCGATCCTGCAGGGGGGCGGCTCGATCGAGCTGAAGCGGCGCTTCCTGCTCACCTGCGTGCAGCGCAACCGCAACTCGCAGCTGAAACTGAAAGCGCTGAGCGAGATCGCCGACCTCGGCGATGCCGAGGCCTTCGACGACGCGATCGAAATCGTCGGCAGCTGGAGCCGCGACGACAAACGGGCCGGCACGCGGACGCTGCTGCAGGCCCTGGTCGACAAGCGGATCGGCCGCCGCGACCAGGCCCAGGCCTGGGTCTGGCGCCTCGCCTCCTACACCCGCGAGCTGCACGAAGAGTATGCGGTGCAACGCTGGCCGGAGACCAAGCGGTTGCTCGGCCTGCTGGTCAACTCCTCGGGCCGGGCGCACGGCCGCAACGCCCGCCGGCTCGTTCACGCGGCGCGCAAACAGGATCGCCGCCTGGCGGTGGCGCTGCTCGCCGCCGCGGTCTCCCACACGCCGGAGGGCGAAGAGGTGCTGCGCGGCGCCCGCATGCGGATGGCCCGCAAGCCCTCGGCGATCGCCCGCGAGCTGCTGCGCAACTTCCCCAAGGGCGTCAAGCGCCGCAACAAGCGCAACAAGAAGCGGAAGAAGGGCGGCGAGAACGGCGGCGCGCCAAACGGTGAGGTCGCCGCGGCGGAGACGGCCGGCGATTCACCCCAGGTCGAGGAG
>DASZQM010000003.1:0-7322 GCA_035549645.1 Solirubrobacterales bacterium
AGTACTCGTGCGCGTTGGTAAGAAGATTTACGAGGACCTGCCTGATCCGGTCGCGATCGACGCTCACCTGGGGCAGTCCCGGCTGGATCTCCTGCGCCAGTGCCTGGTCCTTGGCCTGGGTCTGGCTCTGCATTGTCCGCACCGGGTCTTCGACCACCGCGGCGACGTCGGTGGGGGAGGGTTTGATCGTCAGCCGCCCGGCGTCGCTGCGGGCGAGGTCGAGCAGGTCGTTGAGCAGGCGCACCAGGTGGCGCGTGTTGTCGAGGATGATCTCGACCGTGTCGGCCTGCTTGGGCTCGAGCTTGTCGCGCTCGAGCATCAACAGCTCGGCGAAGCCCTGCACCGAGGTGAGCGGGCTGCGCAGCTCGTGCGAGGCGGTCAGCACGAACTCGTCCTTCATCGTTTCCAGCTGGTCGCGTTCGCCGGCGCGGCGCTGCAGTTCCGCGGCCATTTCGTTGAACGCCGACCCGAGCGCGGCGGTCTCCGAGAGGCCGCCGACTTTGACGCGGGCGTTGAGGTCGCCGGCGGCGAGCTGCCCGGAGGCGTCGACCAGCTCCTCGAGCGGCCGCCGCATCGAGGAGATCAGGCCGCTGAAGAGCAGCGCTGCGCCGGTCAGGCCGGCGATCAAGCCGGCGCCGACGAGCAGCGCCGTGTCGCGGGTCTCGCCGCCGATGTCGTCGCGCAGGGACTGGCGATGCTGCTGCTGGTTGAGGATCACCGCCCGAGCCGCGGCCGGGTGGTTGCCGCTGGCAAGCCGGTTCCGCGCCGCGATCTCGATCTGGTAGGAGCGGGCGGTCGCGTCCTCGAAGTCCTGGCGCTGCTGCAGGAAGCGGGCGACGCCGACCACGGCGAGGCCCGTGAGCACCGCAAAGGCGATCGCGAAACCGATCGTCAGCCGGTTGGCGAGCGATGGACTGAGGCGAAAACGGCGTCGGGAATATGCTTGGCCCGCGATGGGGGACGAGGCTACAGGCACGCCTAACGGGATTTCCGAGGCGCCGGAGGGCATCGATCAGGCCCAGGTCGAGGCATGGTTCGCCGATCACGTACCCGGTGCGCAGCTTCCGCTCACCTTCGATCGAATCTCCGGTGGGCATTCGAATCTCACCTACGGGGTGCGCGACAGCGCCGGCCGGCGCTGGGCGCTCCGCCGCCCACCGCTCGGCAAGCGGCTCGGCTCGGCCCACGACATGGGGCGCGAGCACCGGGTCGTCTCGGCACTTGCGAAGACGCCGGTGCCCGTCGCGCCGATCGCCGGCTTCTGCGAGGACGAGAGCGTCAACGGTGCGCCCTTCTACGTGATGGAGTTCGTCGAGGGGCCGATCCTGCGCGGCCTGGCCGAGGCCGACGCCTTCCCCGACGAGGCCGACCGGCGGGCGATCGGCCAGCGCGTGGTCGACACCCTGGTCGAGATCCACGCGGTCGACCCCGACGCGGTTGGCCTCGGGGACCTGGGCCGCAAGGAGGACTACGTCGCCCGCCAGCTGCACCGCTGGCAGGGGCAGTGGGAGAAGTCGAAGACGCGCGAGCTGCCGGCGATCGACAGCGTGCACGAGCGCCTCGCCGCTCGCATCCCCGAGCAGGGCCCGGCGACGATCGTCCACGGCGACTACCGGCTCGACAACATGATCCTCACGCCACAGGGAGAGGTGGCGGCCGTCGTCGACTGGGAGCTCTGCACGCTCGGCGACCCACTCGCCGACGTCGGCCTGCTGATGGTCTACTGGCCCGAGCCCGGCGAAGAGACGATCGCCCTTGGCCAGCCCGCCACCCTCGCCCCCGGCTTCCCCAAGCGCGATGAGCTCAAGGCCCGCTACGCCGAGCGCTCCGGCCGCGACCTCTCCCAGCTCGACTTCTTCGTCGCCCTCGGCTACTGGAAGCTGGCGATCATCCTCGAGGGGGTCTACGCCCGCTACGCCGCCGGCCAATACGGCAAGGTCGACCCCGGCATCGAAGCCTTCGCCCGCTTGGTAGAGCGGCTTGCCGACGCGGCTGACGAGGCTGAGCGGCGCGACTAAGGCTGGGTCCAAGTCGCTTGACATCGATCCGAGCGACCTGAAAGGGTCCGCTTCAGCAGGAGCAAAGCAAGGCGCAGAGCGCCCTTGCGACCCCTCAACCCTCAAGGAGAGTATTTCCGTGAAGCAGATTCGCAAGCGCGTCACGTACGCAAACGTGATGTCGTCGATCGCCGTCTTCCTCGTACTCGGCGGCGGCGCCGCCTACGCCGCCAAGAAGATCGGCTCGAACGAAATCAAGGGCAACTCGATCACGACGGGCAAGATCAAGAAGGAAGCCGTTTCCGCCTCCAAGATCAAGAAGAACGCCGTCACCACCGCCAAGATCGCCAACGGCGCGGTAACCGGAGCCAAGCTCAACCTTGGCTCGGTCGGCACTGTTCCCAACGCCAACCACGCCAACACTGCCGACAACGCGAACAACGCAAACACCGTCGGTGGCAACCACGTGGTCAGCTTCAGTCTCGTTGGCCACAGCCCCATCGGGCCCACTCAAATCCTCGATCTTGACGGCCTCCAGATCATCGCCAGCTGTTCCGGGGGGGCTGTTACCGCCAATGCAAAGACGACTGCCTCAGATGGGGAGATTTCGGCCTTCTCGCTTGATGCCAGCAGTGGAACTATCGAAAGAGCCTTCGATGACAGCTTCAATCCTGGGGATGAATTTGAACTTCCCCAAGCCTCCAACTCTGACGAGGTTGGCCAAGGCCGCTACTCCGGTGGCAACCTGAAGTTCGTCGATTTCACATACAACGAGGAGGACGAAGTCGCGGGCAACGACTGCGTCTTCCACGGCTTCGCTACAGGCAACTAGGGCGAGTCGCAGCAGATCTCGAAAAAGGCCGGGCTTTTTGCCCGGCCTTTTTCATGACCGCAGAAGGGGAGGAGGCCCTCAAGCGCGAAGAACCTTGGTTGAACCTCTGTAAACGACCAAGGAGAGTAAATCCGTGAAGCAGATCCGCAAGCGCATCACGTACGCAAACGTGATGTCCTCGATCGCCGTCTTCCTCGTCCTCGGCGGTGCCAGCGCCTACGCCGCCAAGAAGATCGGCTCGAACGAAATCAAGGGCAACTCGATCACGACGGGCAAGATCAAGAAGAACGCGATCACCGCGTCGAAGATCAAGAAGAACTCGATTACGACGGCGAAGATCAAGAATGGCGCGGTGACGGGCGCAAAGGTCAACGTGGGCACGCTCGGCACGGTTCCGAACGCAACACATGCCACAACCGCTGACACTGCCACTAATTTCAGTCGCTATTTCAATCTTGGCATGAAGAAGGCGAGCGTCGGCCAGACCGAAGTCGCGCTCGGCTCTGTTGGGCCGTTCTCCTTTGTCGGAGACTGTGAAGGCACCGGGGCGGAACCGGAAGCCAATATCTACCTCAAGACCTCAGTCAATGGTTCCGAGATGGAGTCTTACGGTGACCAGTATGACTGGGAAATGACGACTGCAGACCGGGCGGAAATCGGCTACAGCAGCACTCAGTCGACGTCTCCGTACGGCAATTTCTACTCCTACTATGACGGTTGGGTAGCAGCCACTCCAACTGGAACTTTCCTGTCAGGTGAGGCGCATCCGATGGTGAAGGTGTTTGGAGCCGATTGCGCCTTCCTCGTCTACGGCTTCAACGAGACTCCGTAGTTCGCTCAGAGGCGAATCAGAAAAGGGCCGGGCTCTTTGCCCGGCCCTTTTCGTTGGCGCCGCGCGTTCTTGACAGCGATGGAGCGGCTTGCAATTGTCGCTGGCATGCCAGGGATTCGGCAGCGCCTCACTTACGCCAACGTGATGTCGACGGTCGCGGTCTTCCTCCTGCTTGGCGGCGGGGCGGCGTTTGCTGCCAAGAAGATGGACGGCAAGAAGATCGGCAGTGGCCAGCTTCGGGGTGCGGCGGTGACGGCGGCGAAGATCAAACGGGGGGCGATTACGGCTTCGAAGATCCGCAAAGGGGCGGTGAAGGCGAACAAGATCTCGTCGGGGGCCGTGATTGGCGCGAAGCTGGCGAATGGGGCGGTGACGCTGGAAAAGCTGGCGCCGGGACTCGTCGCGCCCGCTGCGGAAAAGCTCTCGCGCGCGGCCAACGTCTCGGCGACGGGGACGGTGCTCGCGGGTTCCATGGGGATCGCTCAGGCCAATGTCAGCCATCCCAAAGTCGGCTTCTATTGCTTCTCGGGGCTCAATCCCGCCCCGGTCGGCGGCGTTGCGACCGTCGACTACTCCGAGGCCGGCGAAAGCATTCTGATCCAGCTCGACATCGGGCAGGGCCCGCCGAACATCTGTCCTGCCGGAACGCAGGCTTTCGTCGATCCGCGCGAATTTGGCTTCAACAACAACAAATTCGGTGCGGAACCAGTTGATGCCGGCTTCTTCGTGATCTTTTACTAGCGCCACCGCAACTCGCCCTTCGGCATGGGTTGGGGGCCTTGAGGCGCCGTGGTGGGCGCGCGCAATCGAGCGAAGGAGTGATCCCGTGAAGCGAGCCGCCAGCAAGCTCAGCTACGCCAACGTGATGTCGACGATCGCCGTTTTCCTGGTCCTGGGCGGGGCCACTGCCTTTGCCGCCAGCAAGATCGGCCCGCATCGGCTCAAGGCGAACTCGGTCGGCACGACGAAGATCAGGGCCAACGCGATCACCACGCGCAAGATCAAGAAGAACGCGGTCACCAGGCTGAAGATCCGCGACGGCGCGATCAACGACGACAAGCTCGCCAGCAACGCGGTCGAGACCAGCAAGATCGCCGACGGTGCTGTCACCGCGGCGAAGCTCGAAAGCGCCGGCATGCCGTTCGCGCGCGTCACCGACCGGCTGCGAGGATCCGACCGCCTCCCCTTCGTCGCGGGTCAGGCCTACCCGCTCAGTAGTTCCACCTACACGCAGCCGGCGGGAAGGGACGATCAGTACGTGGCGGGCTTCGAAGTGGAATTCGCTGCGGGTTGCGAACCTCCCCGCTCGGCGACCGCGGAGCTGCTGGTCGATCCCGCCGACCCGCAGAACCCGACTCCGTACGACACCGCCGCGCAGGGCGGGGTGACCGATACGGGGACCGGTGCTTCCACCCGCACGATCAACTTCGTGCCCTCGGTCGGGTTGAGGGGCCTGACGAGCTTCGCCCCGCGGGCGGCGACGGAGCACTCCTTCTCGATCTACATGCAGAGCGTCAGCTGCAACAACAGCTCGACCGCGGTCGACGGCGTCGGTGCCGGGGTCGACGTGATCGGGACGAAGTAGCTCAGATCGCCCGCCAAGGCCTGACGCCCACGCGGGCGATCACCAGACCAGTTCGACTCCGTAATCGGCCAGGTTGCTGTCCGCGCTGACGAACGCCAAACCCTCGACGTCCGCTTGGGCAATGAGGAGGCGATCGAACGGATCGCGATGGTGCATCGGCAGGGAGCCGACGCGGTCGGCGTGGCGTGCGGTGACGGACAGCAGGCCAACGCCGGCTCGCTCGAGTTGGGCGAGGAGGTCGTCGGGAGCGTCGAGCTTTCCTAGGCGACGCTTGATCGCGACCTCCCAAATGACGACAGCGCTGACCAGGACGTGCGCATCAGGGGCGGTGACCGCTGCCACTGCCTTCTCGCTGATTCGCTGCTGATCGCCGGCCATCCACCAGAGCACGACGTGGGTGTCCAGCAGAAGCGTCAGGAGCGCATGCCGAGCGACTCGGCGAGATCGTCGGGTAGCTCGTCGAAGTCATCGGCGATCCGCACGCGGTCGCGCCACGTTCCGGCCAAGGACGCGAATCCCTCTCCCCGCTGGGCGGGGATAAGTCGCGCCGCCGGTGCCCCTCTCCGCGTAATCACGATCTCCTCGCCACCTTCGACCCGCTCGACCAGTTTCGAGAGAGTGCTCTTGGCCTCATGCATACCGATCTCTGCCACGGACCAAACCGTAGCATTCTTCTAGCTAGGTATCTAGCTAAATACGAGACTAAATAGCGCGGCGGGCGTGCTTGGGATCGAGTTCGCCCGCCGCCTCGGCCTCGGCGCGTTTGGCCCAGCGGTTGAGCTCGCGGCGGGCGAGGACCATCTTGTGGACCTCGTCGGGCCCGTCTGCCAGGCGCAGCATGCGGCTGAAGCGCCAGAGGGCGGCGAGGGGGGTGTCGTCGGTCATGCCGAGCGAGCCGTGGACCTGGATCGCGCGGTCGAGGACGTCCATGACGATGTTTGCGGCGACGACCTTGATCGCCGAGATCGCCTGGCGGGCGGCGCGCTTGCCCTCGGTGTCCATCTTCCAGGCGGCGTAGAGGGTGAGCAGGCGGGCCTGGTCGATCTCCATCCGCGAGGAGGCGATCGCCTCCTGGACGAACTGCTTCTCGCCCAGCGGACCGCCGAAGGCCTGGCGCTCGTTGGCGCGGTGGCACATCATCTCCAGTGCCCGCTCGGCGGTGCCGATCGCCCGCATGCAGTGGTGGATGCGGCCGGGGCCGAGCCGGTCCTGGGCGACGACGAAGCCCATGCCCTGGCCGCCGAGCAGGTTGGCGGCCGGCACGCGGCAGTCTTCGTAGCGGATCTCGCAGTGGCCGGGGCCGCCGTCGTGGCCCATCACCGGGATCGGGCGCACCAGGTTGAAGCCCGGGTTGTCGGTCGGCACGCAGATCATCGAGGCGCGGGCGTAGGGGTTGGCCTCGGGGTCGGTGACGACCATCGCGATCGCCAGCTCGGCCCCGACCGCGCCCGAGGTGAACCACTTGTGCCCGTTGATCACCCACTCGTCGCCGTCGCGCTCGGCGCGAGCTTGCAGCAGGGTCGGGTCCGAGCCCGACACCTCGGGCTCGGTCATCGAGAAGCAGGAGCGGATCTGGCCCTCGAGCAGCGGCTCCAGCCACCTCTGGCGCTGCTCGTCGGAGCCGTGCTCGGCGAGGATCTCCATGTTGCCGGTGTCGGGCGCGGCGCAGTTGAAGGCCATCGGCGCCGCCGCAGGGCTGCGACCCATCTCCTCGCAGAGCAGCCCGTACTCCCAGTTGGTCAGCCCCGGCCCGTAGCGCTCGTCCGGCATGAAGAGGTTCCAGAGGCCCTCCGACTTCGCCTTCTCGCGCACCTCGACCAGGATCTTCGGGTAGGGGACGCCCGGCCCCACCTCGGCGTCGAGCGCTTCCATGATCTCCCGCTCCTGCGGGTAGATCTCCGCGTCCATGAAGTCGAGGATGCGCTCGCGCAGGGTCTCGACCTGGGGGCTGGGCTTGAAGTCCATCGGGGTCCTCTCCTCGGGGCTGGGCCGCTCGAACGCTAGCGCTTAGCGTCTTTTTCGCCTTTCGAGGCTTAAGGCGCGACGCGGTAGCGGGCGAACAGCTCGCCGTCGGGC
>DASZQM010000004.1:0-3995 GCA_035549645.1 Solirubrobacterales bacterium
TGGCGACGCCGGTTTGGGTGCCTTTGACCGGCGCGTGGATCTGCTCTTCGAGCGTTTCGTTGAGCAGCGGCACCTTGTCGTCGACCGCTTCGTTGTTGCCGACGTGGAAGTCGAGCAGGATGAAGGCGCGGCCGGGCGAGGGGCGCAGGCGGCTGACCGCCCCTTCGTCCCAGGGCGAGAGCGTCGTCACCTTCGGGTCGCGGCGCAGCGCCCGGATCAGCGCCGGCCCCTGTTCGTCGAGCGCCTTCGGCGGTCCTTGCAGGAAGACGACGAAGGGAGCCGATTCGCCGAAGTATTCGTTCAGCATTTCGGTCGCGTGCGCCGTCTTCGTGCCGCTGATTTCGATCGTGCTCGGGTTGAGCCGTTCCTCGAGGCTGAAGCCGAAGATCGAGAGGAAGGCGACCACGATCAGGCCGGCGAGCAGCGTCCGCTTGGGATGGCGCAGCATCAGCGGCGCGCGCTTCTGCTTCTCGCCATCGCGATCGGCGCGCGAGCCTTCGCTCCGCCCCCTGCTCCTCCTCACAGGCACGCGGCATAGTTTGGCGGGCCGGACGGCCGCGTGGGGGAACGGTTGCAGAAGACTGTGTTAAGGCGCACGAGTGGGACCGGCGCCGACGGCGCGCTAGCCTGGTCTCTGGAGGAGATCTTTTGAAGCGTCTTCTGGCAGTCGGGGGATTGATCTGCTGCGTGCTCTTTGCGGGCGGGGCAAACGCTGCCCTGGTCAAGGTCGGCAACCTGGTCCTGACCGCGGACGGCGGCTACCAGCCCAACGTCCTCCCCCGCCGCACCTACGAACCGATCAAGTTCGAGGGTCACGCCGATCTCAAGCTGGTCGGGGGCGGCGTGCCGGCGCCGCTGCAGCAGCTCGTCCTCGAATTCGACCGCGACGGTCGCCTCACCACGGCCGGCCTGCCCGTCTGCCAGCCATCGGTGCTGCAGGAAGCGACGCCCCAGGAAGCGCGCGCCCGCTGCCCCAAGGCGATCGTCGGCACCGGCAGCGCCACCGCCCTGATCGACCTCGAAGGCGAACCGCCGCTGCCCGCGAGCTCGCCGATCACGCTCTTCAACGGGCCGCGGCTGGAAGGCAAGCCGACGGTGATCCTGCACGCGCGGCCGACGCTGCCCGCGCCGCAGACCATCGTGATCACGATCCCGATCGAAAAACGCCCCGGGCTCTACCGCTACCGGGCCACCGTCGACGTGCCGCCGATCGCCGGCGGGCGCGGCTCGCTCGTCCACATCGACGCCACGGTCGGCAAGCGCTACCGCTCCGGCGGGAAAGAACGCAGCTACATCTCGGCCCGCTGCGGCGACGGCATCTTCCGCACCCACGGCCGCTTCACCCTCGCCGGCGGCTTCGTCATCGACGGCAGCGTCGAAAAGGCCTGCACCGTAGCCCCCTAGGAGGAACTGCCAGAAGGCGCCTCTTCCTATACTTGCCTGCCCCGGGCCGTTAGCTCAGTTGGTAGAGCAGGAGACTCTTAATCTCAAGGTCGCTGGTTCGAGCCCAGCACGGCCCATCTTCCTGCACGGCGCTTGACCGCTACCCGCGCGCTTATCCGCCGAGACCGCCGGTGCCGCCCGAGAGGCCGCCGAGGGGATTTTCGAGGCGTTCTTTGCCCCGTTTCTTTTCTTCTTTTTCGATTTCTTTCTTCTGCGCTTCGATCGCTTCGCCGCTCTTGCGGGCCTGCGCCATCCGTTTGGCGATTTCTTTTTGCTGGGTCTTGCTCGTGGCCTTCGCTTCGGCTTCCTTGGTGGCTTTGTCGCCGGCGGCGAAGTTGCCCGCGTAGTACTCGTAGATGCCGAGCGTCGTCAGCGAGTTGATCGTCGGCTGAGCTTCGGCGGCAATCCGCTGAGTCTTGGCCGCCCCTTCGACGTTTTCGATCGCTTCTTCGAACGAGGGAGAGGTCTGGGCGAGGCCGAAGTAGCCCTGGGAGACCAGCACCGCCACCGAGGCCTTCGGTTCTTTGGCCTGCTTCAGGTAGGCGTTCCAGGCTTCGATCCCCCGCTGCAGTTCCTGGCGGCCTTCCGGGGTGTAGATCGCTTCCCCGGTTTCGGGATTGGTTTCCGTGAGGCTGTTGGCGGCCGAGAGCCGCGACTTGGTCAGAGAGACCAGCAGGACTTCGTTTTCGGGTTCCCGCCGCAGCTTTTCTTCGGTCTTTTCCGCCTGTTCCTGCAGCACCTTGCCAGCCGAGGTGGTGCTGCCGTTGCCGATCAGGTTGCCGATGTTGAAGGGCCCGACGACGAGGAAGAGGGAGGCACCCATCAGCAGCGCGAGGATCGCGTAGACGACCCGGACGACGTGCTTCCGCCGTCCCCGGATGTCGAACAGCATCCGTCGCTCGCCTTCTGCCACCTGCTCTCACCGTTCCTGAGTCGAGGGCCTTGCCATGCCTCCCACGGCCTTCGGCGTACCGAAAGCACGAGCGATCAAGATACTCAACTCGAACAGAACAAGCAGGGGAACCATCTCCAGCAGCATCGAGACGGGGTCCACCCCGGGCAGGGCGGCGGCGACGATCGCGATGATCAGGTAGGCGTAGCGGCGGTTGCCGGCGATCTGGTCGACGCTGGCGATGCCGAGCCTGGTGACCGCGAGGATCACCAGCGGCAGCTGGAAGACGACGCCGCCGGCGAGCATCGTGGTCGAGAAGAAGCTGTAGTAGTCGCGGGCGCGGACCTGGATGTTGAACTGGCTTTCGTTGAACCCGAGCAGGAACTTGACCGCGGCCGGCATCACGACGAAGTAGGCGAAGGCGATGCCGGCGAGGAAGAGCACCGGGGCGAGCAGCAGGATCGGCAGGACGACACGGCGCTCGCGCTCGCTGAAGGCGGGCAGCACGTAGGCGTAGAGCTGGTAGAGCAGCACCGGCATCGAGAGCACCAGGGCGCCGTAGGCCGCAACCGTGAAGGTGATCGTGAAGGGCTCGGCGACGCCGAAGGTGATCAGCTTCTTGTGGTTGTCGGGTAGCGGGCCGGCCGCAATTTCGAGCAGCAGGTGGTTCTGCCAGAAGCAGAGCGCGAGCGCGACGCCGACGACGACGAGGCAGATGACGATGCGGGTGCGCAGCTCGTCGAGATGCTCGACGAGGGTCAGCTGATCCTCGTGGGAGACCGGCCTCATCCGGGCCATGGTTACTTCTTAGGGGCGATCGTGAGCGACCGTCTCACCCTCCTCGGCTCCCCTGCCAACAGGGGGCTTCGGTGGTTCGACGGGGGCTTGTGGCGGCTCGATTGCCTCCGGCCGCACCGGCTCGTCGTGACTCTCACCACTGACCGATCCACGGAACTCGCGGATTCCTTTGCCGAGCGATTTGCCCAGCTCCGGCAAGCGTTTGGGGCCGAAGACGACAAGCGCGATGATCAGGACGATCGCGAGCTCCATGGGTCCAATGTTTGGCATTGCCCCATGGTAACGACCGTCCCACCCGATCGGATCACATTTCGCCTCACATCTAATTGGGGCTGCGGCCTACCCGGTAATCGTGCTTTCTCGCTTCTTTACGCGAAAGTGCGGATGGAGCGATCGTTTCGCGGGTTCGATAGTGCAGGCATGAGAGACGCGAGCGCCAGCCGGACAGATACCACCGTCGCCCTGCACGTCTGCCCGCACTGCGAATCGACTCTGGTCCAGCCCACCTGCTGGGAGCAGGCCGGCGACCGCGGTCACTGGCGTCTCTGGCGCCGCTGCCCCGAGTGCGACTGGAGCAGCGAGGAGGTCCACGCCGAAGCCGCGATCGACGCATTCGACGAGGAGCTCGACCTCGGCACCCGCGCCCTCTGCGACGTCCTCAAGGCGCTTGAGCACGAGAACATGCAGTTCGTCGTCGACACCTTCAGCGCCGCCCTCGACGCCGATCTGATCACCGCCGACGACTTCCGCTAGCGGCGACCGGTCCTACGAGTAGCGCTGCACGACGCCGTCGGCGACGAGGCCCAGCAGCTGACGCTGCTCGGCGTCGAAGTCCTCGGCGGTGAGCTTCCGCTTCGCCGCC
>DASZQM010000005.1:0-2751 GCA_035549645.1 Solirubrobacterales bacterium
ATCGCGATCAACACCGCCCACGAGCTCGGCCACAAGCGCGACAGCATGGAGAAGTGGCTGAGCCGCGTCGCCCTCGCCCAGACCGGCTACGGCCACTTCTTCATCGAGCACAACCGCGGCCACCACGTCCGCGTCGCCACCCCCGAGGACCCGGCCAGCTCGCGGCTGGGGGAGAGCTTCTGGGCTTTCCTGCCGCGCACGGTCAAGGGCAGCCTCACCTCGGCCTGGGGAATCGAGGCCGCCCGCCTCGACCGACTCGGCAAGTCGCACTGGAGCCTGCACAACGACATCCTCGGCGCCTGGGCGATGACGGTCGGCCTCTTCGCCGTGCTGACGATCGTCTTCGGACCGGTCGTCCTGCCCTACCTCGTGCTGCAGGCGATCCTCGGCTTCTCGCTGCTCGAGGTCGTCAACTACCTCGAGCACTACGGGCTGTTGCGCCAGCGCAAAGAGGACGGGCGCTACGAGCGCTGCCGCCCCGAGCACAGCTGGAACAGCAACAACGTCGCCTCCAACGTCCTGCTCTACCACCTTCAGCGTCACTCCGACCATCACGCCAACCCGACCCGCCGCTACCAGGCGCTGCGTCACGTCGACGAAGCCCCGCAGCTGCCCACCGGCTACGCCGGAATGATCGTGCTCGCCTGGATTCCCCCGCTCTGGCGGCGGGTGATGGACCCGATCCTGGTCGACCACTACGGTGGCGACATCAGCCGCGCCAACATCCAGCCGCGGGCGCGCAAGCGCATTCTCGCCCGCTACGGCAACGGGGCGGCGGCGTCGTGAGTCGCTGGCGCTGTCCCGGCTGCGGTTACGTCTACGACGAGGCCGAGGGGCACCCGCGCGAGGGCTTCCCGGCGGGGACGCCGTGGAGCGAGGTGCCGGACGACTGGGCCTGCCCCGACTGCGGCGTCCGCGACAAGGTCGACTTCGAGCCCGCCGGCGAGGGGGGCGCGGCCGAGTGACCGCCCCCGCTGGCACGATCCCAGCGGTGTCCACCCGCACGCCCTATCCGGAAGCGGCGCGGCAGCTGCTGCGCGAGACGCTCTTCGGCGCCGCCCGCGACCAGCTGGAGAGCAAGGCCTGGTCGGAGATCACGATGTCGGACATCGCCGCGGCCGCCGGCGTCAGCCGCCAGACCCTCTACAAGGAGTTCGGCAACCGCGCCGAGTTCGGCCAGGCCTTCGTCATCCACGAGGGCGAGCGCTTCCTCGACGGGGTCGACGCGGCGGTGCGCGAGCACCTCGACGACCCGCGCGCCGCGGTCGGCGCGGCGCTGGAACTCTTCCTCAGCTCGGCCGGCGAGGACCCGCTGGTCCGCATCCTGCTCAGCGACGACGGCACCGGCGGCATGCTGCCCTTCGTCACCACCCAGGGCATGCCGGTCGTGCAGTGGGCGACGGCCCGGCTGACGGCGACGATCGAAGACGGCTGGCCGCAGGCGCCGCCAGCCAAGGTGAGGCTGCTCGCCGAGTCCCTCGTCCGTCTCGCGATCTCCTACATCACCGCCCCCAGCGAGGATCCCGAGACGACCGCGGCCAAGGCCGGCGAGCTGCTCGGCCCCTTCATCGACGAGGCGCTCGGCTCGGTCGCAGGTTAGCGCTCGTCGCGCCCGGCCAAGGGCGACTTGCCGTAGTAGACGTCGAGCCGGTGGCTGAAGCCGTGGCGCTCGTAGAAGCGCTTGGCGCCGATGTTGGTCGAGGTGGTGACGATCTGCATATCGGTGACGTCGAGCTCGGCGAGGCGCTCCCAGACGGCGTCGAGCAGGGCGGCGCCGACGCCGGCGGAGCGGTGCTCGGGGAGAACCGAGAGGGTCTCGAGGTCGGCCAGGCGCTCGCCCGCGTCCCAGGAGGCGTAGGGCATGCCGACGGTGACGAAGGCGTAGCCGGCGGGCTCGCCGTCGAGTGCGGCGACGACGAAGAAGGAGTCGGGATCGGCGAGCCAGCGCTCGTACTTTGCCCGGCGGATTCGCCAGGCCTCCTGGTCGGTGCGCTCGCGGGTGCGCGGGCCGAGGTCCGGGGTGACCTCGACGTGGTGGTGCTGCAGGGCGTTCCAGAGCGGCTCGAGCTGGTCGAGCTCGGCGGGGTCGTTGGAGCGGCGCAGGGAGAGGCCGGCCGGGCCGCTCGCTTCCCTTGTCGTATCGGAGCACTTTTCGCCCGCGCCACGCCCGAGCCGCCGCTCCAGGTTACGCCGCACCGCCGGCCACTCGCTGGGGATGACGCTGAAGTAGGCGGAGTCGCGCTGGCCGACGTCGGGGACGATCATGTGGTTGCGCAGGATGCCCTCGAAGCGGGCGGGGAGCGCCGCCAGGGCGTTGCGCGAACGCTCGTTGCGGGCGTCGGTCTTGAACTCGACCCGCACGCACCCCAGCGTCTCGAAGGCGTGACCCATCATCAACAGCTTCGCCTCGACGTTGGCGCCGCTGCGCCAAGCGCGCGGGTTGAGCCAGGTCCAGCCAATCTCGACCACGCGGTCGGCGGGGCGGACTTTGAGGAAGCGGCTGCTGCCGATGATCGCGCCGCTCTCGGCGTCGCGAGTGGCGAACGGGCCCTCGCGACCGGCCGCGGCTGCCTCGAAGCTGAGCTCGAGCCAGTGGTCGAAGCGCTCGCGCTCGTTCAGATTGGCCAGCCAGGCCCAGATCTCCGGTGCCTGCGCCGCCGCCCAGAGCTCCTCCGCGTGCTCGGGGCGCATCGGCTCGAGCGTGACGATCGAGCCCTCCAACCGTGTCGTCAGGTTCTCCAAGGCCGCCAT
>DASZQM010000006.1:0-4271 GCA_035549645.1 Solirubrobacterales bacterium
CGCCGGCCAGGGCGCCGACGGGGCCGAGGGCTCCGAGCTCGGCGTCGACCAGCTCGCGCAACTCCTCCGGGTAGCTCAATCCTCCGACTCGCGCAGGCTGCGGTTGGTCTCCTCGACCGCCTCGGCGGAGAGCTCGGCCGCCTCCTGGGCCAGCTCGGCGGCGCGGGCGTCGTCGGCGTCGCCCTCCAGCTCGCGGGCGATCGCGCCGAGCCGCTCGGCGATCTCACGCAGGCGGCTCACGACTCGCCTCCGGCGGCACTCACGTCGGCGTCCCCTCACGCTCGCGGGCGACCGCGCCGAGCACGCCGTTGACGAAGCCGGGCGCATCGGCGCCGCAGTACTCCTTGGCGATCTCGATCGCCTCGTCGATCGCGACCTCGGTCGGCACGTCGTCGGAATGCTCGATCTCATACAGCGCCACCCGCATCACGTTGCGCTCCAGCGGCGCAATCCGCTCCAGCTCCCAGCCCTTGGCGTGGGCGGCGATCTGCGCGTCGAGCTCGTCGCGATGGGCCTCTACGCCAGCCGCCAGCTCACGGGTGAACGGCCGCGACTCGGCGACCAGCTCCTCCAGGGGCCGGCCGGTGACGTCGCGCTGGTAGCAGGCGAACACCGCGTCGCGGCGCTGGTCGGAACGGCGCATGTCGCCATTCTGCCGCTTCGGGCGGTCGGGGGCCGAGCCGGCACCCGCCTGTGGTCGCGGCGGCGCCCCGCGCCTCAGCCGCCCACGGCGGTAACGGCGAGGAGACCGACGTTGCCAGATATTTCGGTTACTTCCTTGCGCAGGGCGAGCGCATCGAAGCCATCGCGGGGCGAAAGCTTCTTCGGTAGGGCGAAGAGGGCGAATATGTATGTTTCGCCGCGTCCTTCCGAGCAGAGTTCGTAGTGCTTTATCCCTAAGCTGTTGAGGCCGACGACGGCCCCCTTTGGCAACTGCCCGGCCTTGATTTCTTCCAGCTTCGGGCTGATTCCGGCCACGGCCCAGTCGAAGACGAGCGTTCCCTGCGCCGGCCGCAGGTTCATCATGAAGAGAACCAGTTCGGCGGTTCCCTCCGGCACGCCCTGCCAGCGCAGGGCCGGCGAGGAGTGCTGCCCTTCGCAGGAGCTGTACTGCGCAGGCAGCAGTGCGGGACCGTTGCTGGACGGTGTCACCGACGGGCTTTCCAGGCGCATGCTGGCCACCGTCGCTTCGCGCCGCTGCTGAGGGGTGATGCCGGGCTCTGGTTCGCCTTCGGGCATCGGCACGGGCGGGCCGTGCCTGCCGGAAGAAGGCGACTGCCCGGGCGAGGCCTGAGCGCTGGAGCCGTCAGAGCCTTCGCCTCCAGCCGCACCGCCGGTCGACCCGGCCCCGGCGCCCTGTTCAGCCACGCCGCCGGAATTGGCCCCGCCGGAACCGGCTGCTTCCGAGGACGCCGATTCGGCGCCCGCGCCCGCGGCCACCGTCGTACTCGAGCTGCCGGAGGAGCCTCCCCCGCAACCCGCGAGCAGCACTGCGACGACGGTGAGCGCCAGGATGGGCCCGGCGCTCACCGCCTTCGCGAACGTCCTCAGGAAACGCTCAGTGCCTGTTCCCTGTGCCATTGGAACGATTCGGCTGGGAAGAAGCCGTTCCATTCGACCGAGGAGCCCAGCGCGTTGAGTTCAGAGCCGGTCGCTTTGAAGCTCGAGGCGCTGAACGTGGCGCTTTCGGTCGCGTTGGTGATCAGGCCGCCGGCCGAGCCGGTGACGTGAGCCCAGACGCCCCAGAGCGGGCAGAACCAGCCGCCGTAGAGAATCCAGACGTTCACCCCTTTGACCGTCATGTAGTTGCTGCCGCTGATCGTGGTCAGCGAGGCGGGCCAGGGGAACGATTCCGCTTCGATCGCTTCCACCGTGCAGGTGGTGTCGGTGTAGCAGTTGTACAGAGGGAGTTCGGTGACGTTGCCTTTGCCGGTCCCGCTGCTGTTCCAGATTTCGAATTTGTAGAGGAAGTTGTCGCAGGTGGTCGTCATCCCCCAGGCGGTGAGACCGCTTTTCTGGGCCCCTCCGACCATCGTCTCGGTGCCTTTGAGTTCTTCCCCGTTGAACTTCCAGACGGGGCTGGCCGTCGCCGACCCGGCGAAGACGGCACTCAACATCAGCGCCGCGGCCACAAGGAGTAGCGCACGCGCCGCCCTCCTGCTGTGCTTTTGCATGACTGGATCTCCTCTTTTGCTCGATGGACGAGAGAGCCACTGCCGCAGGCGGTTGCTCACCCCGCCAGCCACGAGCTTTCCTCCCGTAAGCCTTCAGAAGTTCCCTGAAGGCTCCCAACAAGTACCACAGTTGAGCGCCATGTACCACCCCTTGCGAGGTATTTGTCCGATCCGGCTCGGGCTCAGGCGCGGGAGACGTACTCGCCGCTGCGAGTGTCGACGCGAATCGACTCGCCCTCCTCGATGAAGAGGGGCACCTGGACGACGACTCCCGACTCGAGCGTGGCCGGCTTGCTGCCACCGCCGGAGGCGGTATCGCCCTTCACGCCGGGCTCGGTCTGCGTCACCTTCATGTCGATCGCGCTGGCGACCTGCACGTCGCTGGGCCGCTCGTCGACGAAGAGGACGTCGACCTCGGCGTTGGGCAGCACCCACTGCATCGCCTCGCCCGCAATCTCGCGCGAGATCTCGATCTGCTCGTAGTCGCGACTGTCCATGAAGACCGCTGCGTCGCCCGAGTCGTAGAGGTACTGCATCTTGCGCGACTCGGTGCGCACCGGGCGGAACTTCTCCCCCGCCCGAAAGGTCTTGTCCTGCACCGAGCCATCGTCGATCCGGCGCAGCTTGGTGCGCACGAAAGCACCGCCCTTGCCCGGCTTGACGTGCTGGAACTCGATGATGCGGAAGATCTTTCCGTCGATCTCGATGTGGGACCCGTTGCGGAATTCGTTGGTGCTGATCACGGCGGCGAATCCTAGAGAAGAAGGCCTGGGGCCGTGCCTTCTCCCCCGCTCAACAAAGGGCGAGGGACGCCATCTGTAACTTGCCTGACAGGGAATGAAGGGGGTCCGAACAGCTGTTGCCGTGGTGGTCGTCCTGGCATTGGGCCTGGCTTCCGCGGCGCGCGCCGAAGAACCGACGCGCCAGCAGTACGTCGAACTGGTCGAGCCGATCTGTCAGGCCAACACGGAAGCGAACATGCGGATCCTGAAGAACGTGCAGACCAAGGCGAGGAGCTCCGACCCAGCCACGATGAAGGAAGCGGGTGCGCAGTTCATCCATGCCTCAGCCGTCTTCGGCAAGGCCGTGGGGAAGCTCGCCGCGGTGGCGCGGCCGGCAGCGGACAACGAACGCCTGCTCAAGTGGTTCAAGCAGCTCAACGTGGTGCGGGAAAAGCTGCGCAAGCTCGGCGTGGCGCTGCAGGAAGGCAACCGGATCAAGGCAGCGCACGAACAGATCCGGGTCGAACGAGCCAGCAATGCCGCCAACAACGTCGGCTTCGTCTTCAGGTTCCACTACTGCCGGCTGACCAAATCCCGCTTCGTCCAGTAGCGGCCGGGCGCCGTCGGGTGAGCGCTACTCGGCTGCTTCGGCGCCGGTGCTCGTCGTCAGCGAGCCGGCGGCGTCGCCCGCGAGCACGCGGCGCACCAGGCTCGGCGCGAGGATCCGCGCCACCGCCGCGAGGGCATAGCCGCGCGGCACGTAGCGCTCCGCCTTGCCACCCGGGCCGGCCTCGAAGATCGCCTCGGCAACCTTCTCCGGCTTGGAGACGACCCAGCGGGTGAGGGCTTTCTGGCGCAGCTCGGTGGCGGGGAAGCCCTCGGTGGCGATGAAGCCGGGTAGAACCATGCCGACGTGGACGCCATGGGCCCGCTCCTCCGAGTAGAGCGCGTCGGTCCAGCCGATCAGGGCGAACTTGCTCGCCGAGTAGGAGCCGGTGCGGGCACGGGCGACACGGCCGGCGGTGCTTGCCACGTTGACGATCGCGCTCGGCGCCGAGCTCCGCAGGGCCGGCAAGAGCGCCTCGGTCAGCCGCACGACGGCGTCGAAGTTCAGCGCCATGTGCCGCTGGACGTTTGCGTGGCCGCCCTCGGCGAAGGTGCCGCGCCAGGAGGCGCCGGCGTTGTTGACCAGCAGCGTCAGCCGTCCTCCCTGCGCCTCGACATGGGCCAGCACACGCTGGGGAGCGTCGTCCTCGGTCAGGTCGGCCGCGACGTAGCTCGCCTTGCACGGCAGCGACTCGGCGAGGGCTCGCAACCGGTCCTCGCGACGGGCGACCAGGATCAGCTCCGCGCCCGGCTCGCGAGCGAGGCGCCG
>DASZQM010000007.1:0-1642 GCA_035549645.1 Solirubrobacterales bacterium
ACTGCAATCCCCTGGAGAAGGCTACCCCATGAATCGGCGTCGTTTCATCCTCAAATCGTTCAGTGCAGCCTTGGCGCTCCCCGCGCTGCCGTCGCTCCTGGCCAGCGCCGTGGGCGGGAGCAATTCCGCCGTGCAGGCAGCCAAGGGGGCGGGCACCGGTTCGCGGCGCTTCGTCGCGATCGGCAACCTGCTGGGGTACCAGACAAAGCAATTTTTCCCCGAGACGACCGGCGCGGCCTACGAGCAGACCACGCTGCTCAAGCCGCTGTGGGACGTGCGCAAGCACATGACGGTGTACCGCGGGCTCGACCACGGCGTGAAGGGCGGGCACTTCGCGGTCCACTCCTTCCTCTCCGGCGTCCTCAACTCCGAGGCGCAGAGCCGCCCGATGGGCAACATCACGATCGACCAGTACATGGCCGACGAGATCGGCCACCAGACGCGCTTCCCCTCCCTCACGGTCGGCTCCGAGAGCGGCATCCATGGCGGCTGCCAGATCGCCTGGACCAAGGCCAGCGTGCGCGTGCCGCCCATCTCCGGCCCGGCCGAGCTCTTCGACCGGCTCTTCGTCAGCGACTCGCCGGAGCGCCTGGCGCGCCGCAACCAGGAGAACCGCCTGCAGGGCTCCATTCTCGACACCGTCCTCGGCGAGGCCAATCGCCTCTCGCGCCAGGTCAACCGCGAGGACAAGGACAAGCTCGACGAGTACTTCACCTCGATCCGCGACGTCGAGAAACGCCTCGAACTCCGCGAGCGCTGGACGAGCCTGCCCAAGCCGCAGGCGCCGCTCGACCGCCCGACCAACAAGAATCGGGTCGAAGACCTGCCGATGCTCTATGAGCTGATCGCGCTGGCGCTCCAGACCGACTCGACGCGCATCGCCACGCTGGAGATCGGCGGCGATTTCAACCCCACGCACCTGGGCATCGACAAGTCCCACCACACCCTCTCGCACCACAACCACGACGAGGAGACCATCAAGCTCCTGATCCGGCTCGAGACCTACCAGATCGAGCAGTTCGGGAAATTCGTCAACCGCCTCTCCAGCATGCAGGATGGCGAACGGACGCTGCTCGACTCGACCGCGGTGCTCTTCGGCAGCGGTATCGGCGATGCCAATACGCATAAGAACCAGGAGCTCCCGATCATCCTCGCCGGCGGCGGCTACAAGCACGGCGAGTTCAAGCAGCTCCCGTCGTCGGGCCCGAACAAGGTGCCGCTCTGCAATCTTTACGTCGACCTCGCCCAGAAGATGGGCGTCGAGATCGACTCGTTCGGATCGAGCACCGGCCGGTTCGGCCTCGTCTAAGGTGGGCTCCGCCACGTTTCGCCCGCCGATGCGCGCCCGTCTCCTGCGTTCGCTGGGCCTCGGGCTCGCCCTGGCCGCGCCGTGCGCCCGCGCGGCGGACTCGGCCGCGCAGAAGGCGTTCGCCCAGTTCGCGGGCAAGTACTGCCTGAAGTGCCACGACACCAAGACGCAGAAGGGCGACCGCGAATTCGACACCTTCAAGCTCCCGCTCGCCAGCGAGGAGGCGTTGATCACGGCCAAGGACATCATCGACCAGCTCACGCTCGGGGAGATGCCCCCCGCGAAGGAGAAGGCGCAGCCGACCGACGCCGAGCGGCTCGCCGTGATCCGCGC
>DASZQM010000008.1:0-5475 GCA_035549645.1 Solirubrobacterales bacterium
GCCTACCTGGAGTCGGTGGCGAGCTTCTACGACCTCCTGCACACCGATCCGGTCGGCACCCACAAGGTCGCCGTCTGCACCAACATCAGCTGCTGGATGCGCGGCGGCGACGAGCTGCTCGACGCCTTCAAGGCCGCTGCCGGCGAGGACGACGAGCGCTTCTTCGTCACCGGCTTCGAGTGCCTCGGCGCCTGCGACATCGCGCCGATGGCCTCGATCGACGAGCGCTACTTCGGCCCGCTCGAGGCGGCCGAGGCGCAGACCGCGATCGACCAGCTGCGCGCGGGCGAAGAGGTGCTGCCGGAGAAGGCGCTGGAGAAGCGGCCGCTGCCCGGAGGCTCCGATGCCTGAGACGCGCGTCCTGCTGAAGAACGCCGAAGACCCGAAGCTGCGCACGCTCGAGGGCTACAAGAGCTACGGCGGCTACGAGGCGCTGGTCAAGGCCTACAAGGAGATGGAGGCCGAGGAGGTACTCAAAGAGCTCGAAGACTCGGGCCTGCGCGGGCGCGGCGGCGCCGGCTTCTCGATGGGCAAGAAGGCCTCCTTCCTGCCCCGCGGCGAGATGGACAAGTACCTCTGCTGCAACGCCGACGAGTCCGAGCCCGGCGCCTTCAAGGACCGCGAGCTGATGCAGCGCAACCCGCATCAGCTGATCGAGGGGATCGCGATCGCCGCCCTCGCCGCCGGCGCCGGCCACGCCTTCATCTTCATCCGCGGCGAGTACGACTCGCAGGCCGACGTGCTCGACGCCGCGGTCGCCGAAGCGTATGAGGCGGGCTACCTGGGCGAGGACATCCTCGGCACCCGCTGCAAGCTGGAGCTGGTCGTCCACCGCGGCGCCGGCGCCTACATCTGCGGCGAGGAGACGGCGCTGCTCGACGCGCTCGAGGGCAAGCGCGGCAACCCGCGGCTGAAGCCGCCCTTCCCGGCCGTGCAGGGCCTCTACGGCGGGCCGACGCTGATCAACAACGTCGAGACGCTCTCCAACGTGCCGAACATCGTCAAGCACGGGGCCGAGTGGTTCAAGGGCTTCGGCACCGAGCAGTCGCCCGGGACCAAGGTCGTCTCGATCTCGGGCTGCGTGCGGCGCCCCGGCAACTACGAGGTCGAGCTGGGCGTGCCGACGCGCGAGCTGATCATGGACCTGGCCGGCGGGCCGCTGGAGGGGCGCGAAGTCAAGGCCTTCTACCCCGGCGGCTCCTCCTCCCCCGTGCTCAAGGCCGAGGAAGGGCTCGACCTCCCCTACAGCTTCGAGGCGATGGCCGAGGCGGGCTCGATGCTCGGCTCGGGCTCGATCATCGTCGCCGACGACCAGGTCTCGATCCCGCACATGGCGCTGCGCACGGCGCGCTTCTACCACCACGAGTCCTGCGGCAAGTGCACCCCCTGCCGCGAGGGCACCAACTGGACGGTGAAGATGCTGGAACGGGTGGTGCGCGGCGAGGCGACGCCGATGGACCTCGACATCGTCGCCTCGGTGCAGGAGAACATCATCGGCCACTGCCTCTGCGTGCTCGGCGACTCGATGGCGATGCCGGTCGGGGCGATGGTGCGCAAGTTCCGCGAGGAGTTCGAAGACGTGATCGCCGCGGCAAGCGAAGGCGAGCCTGCGGTGGCCGAGCGAATCCCGGTCGTGCAAGGACCGGCCGAGACTTTGGGAGCGAGCACATGAGCCCTGGCGGCAAAGAGATCACCCTGGTCATCGACGGGCGCGAGGTGAGCGCGACCGAGGGCGAGATGCTCCACGACGCGGCCAAGCGAGGCGACGTCGAGATCCCGGTCTTCTGTTACGAGCCGAAGCTCGGCGAGCCGGTCGGCGCCTGCCGCATGTGCCTGGTCGAGATCGAGGGGATCCCGAAGCTGCAGACCTCCTGCTCGACCCCGGTCCGCGACGGCATGGTCGTCCACACGCGGACCGACCAGGTCAAGCACGCGCAGAGCGCCGTGGTCGAGTTCCTGCTCGTCAACCACCCGCTCGACTGCCCGGTCTGCGACAAGGGCGGCGAGTGCCCGCTGCAGGACATCTCCTACGGCTGGGGACCGGAGAAGAGCCGCTTCACGGACAACAAGCGGCACTTCGAGAAGCCGATCGAACTCTCGCCGCTGGTCGCGATCGACCGCGAGCGCTGCATCCTCTGCTACCGCTGCGTGCGCTTCAGCCAGGAGGTCTCCGAGGACGCGGAGCTGCAGCTGCTCGAGCGCGGCGACCGCACCTTCGTCGGCACCTTCGACGACCGGCCCTACGTCGGCCCCTTCCACGGCAACATCACCGACCTCTGCCCGGTCGGGGCGCTGACCAACTACACCTACCGCTTCCGCGCCCGGCCCTGGGACATCGAGCAGGCCGGCTCGGTCTGCACCCTCTGCCCGAGCCAGTGCAACGTCAGCTTCACCGTCCGCGACGAGCTGGTGAAGCGGGTGATCGCCCGCGACAACCCCGACGTCGACGACGGCTGGCTCTGCGACCGCGGCCGCTACGGCTTCGAGATGTTCGACGCGGCCGAGCGCGTGCGTGGCCCGAAGCTGCGCGGCGGCGTCGAGGTCGAGTGGGCCGAGGCGATCGCCAAAGCGGCGGCGGCCTTGAAGCAAGGCGGCGCGGCGAGCGCGGCGATCGTCGGCGACGCCTCCAACGAGGAGGGCTACCTGCTCCAGCGCATCATGCGCGAGGCGCTCGGCTCACCCCACATCGACTCGCGCCCCTCGCGCGGCGCCGGCCGCGAGGCACTCGTCCGCCTCGCCCAGCCCGAGATCTCGGCCAGGGTGCGAGACATCGACACGGCCGACGCGATCCTCGTCATCGGCACCGAGCCCCTCCACTCGAGCCCGATCCTGGACCTCCGCATCCGCAAGGCAATCCGCCGCAACGGCAGCAAGCTGGCGGTCGCGACCGAGGCCCCGACCACGCTCGACGGTGGCGCGGTCGCAGTCGAGCGCTACGCCCCGGGTCAGGCCGGCCGGTTCCTCGCCGGACTGACGAGCGAGCTGGGCAACCCCGGTGAGCACTCGGACTTGGCGGCGACCCTGAAGGCCGCCGAGTCCGTCGTCGTCATCTGGGGCGACCGGCTCGGCCGCGAGGAAGGGGCCGTCGAGTCCCTCCTCGACCTAGCCGCTGCCCTCGACCTCGCCGGCAAGGACGCCTCCGGCCTGCTCGAGATCCCCGACTTCACCAACGCCCGCGGCCTGCGCGAGGCCGGCTGCCTCCCCGACGCCGGCCCGGGCTTCAGCGAGACCGCCACCGGCAGGTCCACCGAGGAGATCCGCGCCGCCCTGGAGTCGGGTGAGCTGAAGACGGTCGTCCTCTTCGGCGTCGACCCCCTCCGCGACTTCCCCGACACCGAAGCCTGGAAAGCAGCGTTGGCCGCTGCCGACCACGTCGTCTGCTTCTCAACCTTCGAGACCCCCACCACCACCATGGCCGACGTCGTCTTCCCGCTCGAGACCCACGCCGAGAAAGACGGCACCGTGAGCCATCCGGACGGCCGCTTGCAACGCGTCCGCCCGAGCGCTTCAAGGCCAGGGGACATCCGTCCCAACTGGGGCGTCCTGGCGGAGCTTTCACTGGCTTTGGGTCACGACACCGGCATCTCGTCCCAACCCTCTGCTTTCGCCGCCCTGGCCGCCGAGGTTCCCTTCTACGCCGGAATCACGGACGCCGACATCGCTGGTCGCGGCATCCGCTGGCAAGAGACGGACGCGCGAAGTGCCGCGCCGGAGCCCGGAAAGGCGTCCGATGCCGGTTCGCCGGACACTCAGCGCGGAGCGCCTACAGGCAGCACGGAGGCCACTGACGCAGCTCGCGGAGTCGCGTCCGCCGAACCGGCATCGGACGCCTCCCCCGCTTCGAACTCAAGCCTCGCGCTCTCGACGTATCGGGATTTGTGGGTCGGCCCCATCACCGAGCTGAACCCACCCCTGAAGTTCCTGCAACCGCAGCAGCAGGTAGCCCTGTCCCTGGCCGATGCCGAGCGTCTTGGCTTGGGCTCGGGCGACGAGGTCTCTGTCTCCCAAAACGGCACCAGTGTTCGCGCCAGGGTCACGATCAAGGAGCGCGTGCCCGCGGGCGTCTGCTTCCTGATCGAGGGCGTAGCCGACGGCAACGCCAACGCACTGCTCAACGGTTCGCCCGTCTCCGTCCAAATCGAGAAGATTCCCGCCGCCTAGATGCTGCCGGTCGCCGATACCCAGTTCGTCGAAGCCACCTGGATCATGGTGGTCAAGAGCATCGTCATCTTCGCCGTGATCTTCGGGATCCTGCCGCTGATGACGGTGCTCGAGCGCAAGCTGATCGGGCGCTTCCAGCATCGCTACGGGCCCAACCGAGTCGGGCCGTACGGGTTGCTGCAGCCGCTTGCCGACGTCGGCAAGCTGATCTCCAAGGAGGCGTTCCGGCCGGCCAACGCGATCGGCACGCTCTTCATCCTCGGGCCGCTGCTGCCGGTGCTCTCCGGCGTGCTGGCGCTGGCGATCATCCCCTGGGGCGACGTCCAGGGCGGGGTCGGCTTCTACGGCATCGACGTGCCGATCGGCATCCTCTACTTCTTCGCCGTCGGCTCGATCGCTTTCTACGGCGTGCTGCTCGGCGGCTGGTCCTCGGGCTCGAAGTACAGCTTGCTCGGGGCGATGCGCGGCGCCGCCCAGCTGATCTCCTACGAGGTCTCGATGGGCCTCGCCCTGCTCGGCGTGATCATGATGGGCGGCTCGCTCTCGCTGGTCGACATCGTCGAGGCCCAGGGCCAGCTCTGGTACATCGTGCCCCAGTTCGTCGGCTTCATCATCTTCATGCTGGCCGGCTTCGCCGAGACCAACCGCACCCCGTTCGACATGCCCGAGGCCGACGCCGAGCTGGTGCAGGGCTTCATGACCGAGTACGGCGGCATGCGCTTCGGCAGCTTCCTGCTCGTCGAATACATGGAGATCCTGGTCGTCTCCGGCGTCGCCGTGGCGATGTTCCTCGGCGGTTGGATGGGCCCCGGCCCCAGCTTCCTCGACCCGATCTGGATGCTGCTCAAGATGCTCGCCCTCGTCATCGTCTTCATCTGGGTGCGGGCGACGCTGCCGCGGCTGCGCTACGACCAGCTGATGAGCCTCGGCTGGAAGATCCTGCTGCCGCTGGCGACTCTGAACGTGCTGGTCACGGCGGTACTGGTGGTGACGACGTGAGCGGCGAGTTCCCCTACCTGAAGGACGACAGCGTCGTCGAGGTGCAGCGCGGCCCCGAGCCGGGCGGCGTCGGCGGCGCCTACCGCGCCTTCGGCGAGACCCTGCGCGGGCTGAAGACGACGATGGCGCGGCTGATCGAGGGGCCGCTGACGATCGAGTATCCGGAGGAGAAGACGCCGGTCTACCCGCGCTTCCGCGGCCGCCACAAGCTGCACAAGTTCGAGGACACCGGGCTGGAGAAGTGCGTCGGCTGCTCGCTCTGCGCCGCCGCCTGCCCGGCCGACTGCATCCGCGTCGTCGCCGCCGAGAACGTCC
>DASZQM010000009.1:0-21006 GCA_035549645.1 Solirubrobacterales bacterium
GAGGATCGCGTCGCACTCCTCCTTCGAGCGGCCGTGGGCCATGGTGAAGACGCTGTAAGGCCAGTCCTCGTATGTGGGGCGCTGGTAGCAGTGGGAGATGCCGCGGAAGGAGGCCATGCGGGCGCCGGTGGTCATGATCTCGTCCTCGGGCACCTTCCAGACGCCCATGCCGTTGGCCGAGAAGCCGGCGCGGCGGTGGAAGAGGATCGCGGCGACGCGGCGCAGCAGCTTGCGGTCGACCATCGTGCCGAGGTGCTCGAGCAGGGCCTCGGTGCTCATCCCGACCTCGGCGGCCGCCGTGTCATAAGGGCGCTCGACCGCTTCCATCGGCCCCTGCAGGGCGCGAATCACGGCGATGTCGCGCTCGTCGTATGGCTGCGCCTCGAGCTCGCGCGGCGGCGCGGCCTCGACCGCACTCGCCAGCGTCTCGGTGCCCTTCTCCATCTCCAGGTTCATGTTGATCTTGAACAGGGTCAGGGTCGGCAGCTCGCGCATCGACTCGGCGCCGGTCTCGCGCATCAGCACCTCGAGCGTGCCGGCGAGGCCGAGCTCGGAGTCGGGCGGGGTGGCGATCGTGAACCAGAGGTTGAAGTCGTGGGTGCGCAGGTAGTTGTGCGAGACGCCCGGATGGGAGTTGACGACCTGCGCCGCCCGCTGCGGGTGCTCGGAGTCGACCTTGGCGGCGACCAGCATCGACTCGTAGCCAAGCGCGCGGGTGTCGAAGATCGGCGTGATCTCGCGGATGATCCGGCCCTCGAGCAGGCGGTTGGTGCGGGCGAGGACGTCGTCGAGCTCCAACTCGGCCTCCGAGGCGACCAGGGCGAAGGGCTCGGGGTCGAGCGGGAAGCTCGACTGCAGCAGGTTCATCAGCCGCTTGTCGGTCTCGTCGAGCGGGATCGCCGAGCCGTCCTTGCGCGATCGTGCCTTCGACTGCGGAACCTTTACCGAAGCCATGCGGCGGCCTCCTTGGCGTAGTAGGTGACGATCGCGTCGGCGCCGGCGCGGCGGATCGAGGTCAGCGTCTCCAGCACCGCGGCGCGCTCGTCGATCCAGCCCTGTTCGGCCGCCGCCTTGAGCATCGAGTACTCGCCGGAGACGTGGTAGGCGGCGATCGGGGCTCCAGTCGCGTCCTTGACGCGACGCACGACGTCGAGGTAGGGCGTCGCCGGCTTCACCATCAGCATGTCGGCGCCCTCTTCGAGGTCGAGCTCAGCCTCGCGCACCGCTTCGGCGGCATTGGCGGGATCCATCTGGTAGCCGCGGCGGTCGCCGAACTCCGGCGTCGACTCGGCCGCGTCGCGGAAGGGCCCATAGAAAGCTGACGAGTACTTGGCGCTGTAGGCGATGATCGGCACCCCCGAGTGGCCCTCCTCGTCGAGCTGGTGGCGGATCGTGCCGACCCGGCCGTCCATCATGTCGCTGGGTGCGACCGCATCGGCCCCGGCCTCGGCGTGGGAGATCGCGACCTTGGCCAGCAGCTCGACCGTGATGTCGTTGTCGACCTCACCGTCGCGGACGAAACCGCAGTGGCCGTGCGACGTGTACTCGCAGAGGCAGACGTCGGTGATCACGGTCAGGTCCGGGTGGGCCTCCTTCAGCGCCCGCACCGCCATCTGCACGACGCCCTCGTCGTCGTAGGCGCCCGAGCCCGACTCGTCCTTGCTCGCCGGCACGCCGAAGAGCAGCACCGAGGCGATGCCGGCGCTGGCGATCTCGGTCGCCTCGGCGACCAGCTCGGAGATCGAGAAGCGCTCGACGCCCGGCATCGAGTCGACCCCCTCGCGCACGTTCTCGCCGGCGACGACGAAGAGGGGCTGGATCAGGTGTCGGGCGGAAAGCTCTGTCTCACGAACCAGACTGCGCAGAGCCTCCGTGCGGCGCAGGCGCCGCATGCGGGTGGAGGGGAAAGGCATTAGACGCGAGTTTAGGGGAGGGAAGGTGAGGCCCTCGCCCGGACAAACGTCGGCCTAATTAGGCCGACGTTTTGAGTATCCGCCCGTTCGAGGGCCTCACCTTCCCTCTCTCAAGCCGCCGATAACAATCCCCACCACCCTCTGCGGATAGCTTTCGGCCCATGGAGGCGCGGGGGCTGGTCAAGCGCTATGGGGACCGCGAGGCGTTGCGGGGAGTCGACCTGAGCGCAGGAGCCGGGGAGCTCGTGGCGATCATTGGGCCGAACGGAGCAGGGAAGACGACGCTGTTGTCAATCCTCGCTGGAATCGCCAAACCCGACGCCGGGGAAGTCAAGGTGCCGCGGGGCGAGGTCGGCTGGGTGCCGCAGCAGGCCGCCCTCTACCGGCGTTTGACCGTGGAGGAGAACCTGCTGCTGTTCGCGCGGCTCGAGAAGCACGTGGACCCACGGCGCTCGACCGCGGAGATGCTGGAGCTGACCGGGCTGGCCGAGCGCCGGGGGGAGATCGTCGCGCGGCTTTCCGGTGGCAACCAGCAGCGGATCAACATCGCGATCGGCCTACTGGCGCAGCCTTCGGTGCTGCTGCTCGACGAGCCCAGCGTCGGCCTCGACCCGCGGCAGCGGGCGCGGCTCTGGGAGTTCGTCGTCGCCCTCGCGGCCGAGCGGGGGACGACGGTCGTCTTCTCCACCCACGACATCCAGGAGGCGGAGCGCTACGGGCGCCGCCTCTTCGTCCTCGCCGATGGCGAGGCGCTCTTCGACGGCGCGGCCGAGGAGCTGCGCGCCGCGGTCAGGCAGGAGGCGCCCGAGGCCGCCGAGCAGGACTTCGAGACCGCCTTCGTCGCCTTCCTCCACCACCGCGGGCACTGACGGATGCGCTGGCTATTGCTCAAGGACCTGCAGGTACTGCGCCGCTCGCCGCTGCAGGCCGTTCTCCTGGTCGCCTATCCAATCCTGATCGCCGTCCTCGTCGGCTTCGCGATCTCGCGCTCGCCCGACAAGCCGCGGGTCGCCTTCCTCAACGAAGTCCCGAGCGACGCCCGGGTCAGCGTCGGCGAAAAGGAGCTGCCGAAGATCGGCGTCGGCGACCGCATCTGCCAGCGAGTCGAATGCGTCGACGTCAAGGACCGCGCCGAAGCACGGGACGAGGTCAGCTCGGGTGACGTCCTCGCCGCCCTGATCCTGCCGGCGGATCTCGTCGACAAGATCAACTCGCTCTCGACACCGGTGCCGAGCACGCCGGAAGTCGAAGTGATCGTCAACGAAGACGACCCGGTCAAGGCACGCCTGGTCAACGACCGGATCGACTCGCTGCTCACCCAGGCCAACCTGGTCATCGCCCGGCGGATCGCCGGTGAAGGCGGCAAATTCATCGGGCTCGTGCTCAACGGCGGCCAGTTCTCCGTGCTCGGCCAGGCGATCCCGATCCTCGGCCTCGGCAACACCGCACGGATCCTCCGCGGCGTGCGAGGGACGATGCCGGCGGGACCGCTGCGGAAATCACTCGACGAAGTCCTGAGCTTCACCGCCCTCACCCGCAGCAACCTCGGCACCGCGGCGACGCTGCTCACCCGTCTCAGCCAGCCGATCGCCGTCGACAAGGAAGTGGTCAACGGCTCCTCTCCCCCACTCGAAGTCTTCGCGATCGCGGTCGCCGCCACCTTCACGCTCGCTTTCGTCACGGTCCTTCTGGTTGCCGGGTCGCTGGCGCTGGAGCGGGAGGAGAACGCCTTCCCGCGGCTCACCCGGGGGCTGGTCTCGCGCTCGGCGCTGCTGACCGAGAAGGTCCTGCTCGGGGTCGGGGTCGGCCTGGTGGTGACGCTGCTGATGCTGACCGGACTGGCGCTCTTCGTCCCCCTGCACTGGGATCGCTTCGGCCTTTGGCTGCTGGCGATCGTCGTCGGGGCGGCCGGGCTCGGAGCGGCGGGGGCGGCGCTCGGAGCGGCGGCGCGCGAGGTGCGGGCCGTCTCGCTGCTGGCCTTCATGGTGACCCTGCCGGTCGCCTTCCTCTCGCTGATCCCGGCGGGCACCGTCGGGCCGGCACTGAACGGGGCGATCGACGTGATCACGGCGCTCTTTCCCTTCAAGCCGGCGCTGCAGGCGATGACCGCCGCCCTCGACCCAAGCGGTCCGGACCTCGGCGCGGCCCTGCTCCACCTCGGCGCCCTGATCGTCGCCTACGGCCTCCTCGCCCGCTTCGCCCTGCGCCGCTTCAGCGCGGTCTGATTCAGGCGGGCGCGAGCGGACGGCGAGGGAGGCGGGCCGAACGGACCTGCGAGAGCGCGGGGTCGGTGACGTTGGCGAGGACGAAGGTCTCGAGGCTCTCGTCGGGACAGAAGAGCGCCCGCAATCGCTCCAGCACCTCGCCCTCGCTGAACGCGGGCAGGGAACGGCTCGTCGCCTCCACCGCGGAGAGGGCCAGCTCGGTCTCGTCGCTGAGCAGGCAGCCGTGGCGGCTGAGGTAGGCGGCCGGCCCGACGATCGTCTCGCCATCGTCGAGATGGCAGACAGCGCCGTCCAGCAACGCCGATTCGTAGTTGGGCTCGGTCGCCGAGACGAGTCCGACCTGGGCGCTGGTCATGTAAACGAGGTGGACCCTCACCCGCGTGCCGGGGCTGCGCTGCAGGCTGGCGGGCACGGCGCCGTAGGGAGAGATGTGGGCCGAGTAGACCACGTCGAAGTCGTCGAGCCAGGCGGGCAGAACGAGCACGGGCTGGTCGCTCAGCGCCAGCTTGCGGGCGAGCACCTCGGGTGCGGCGTTGGAGCCGTAGGCGAGCATCGCGGTCCGCTCATCGCGGTCGATCTCGATCTCGTCGACGTCGAGCGTCTCGTGCCGGAGCTGGACGAAGGGCTCCCACGGCGCCGAGTACGGATAGCCCAAGGCGCGCTCGAGGACGTCGCTGCGCTCATTCACCCTCTACACCCTTTCGCAATTTCGCGGATAGGGTCAGGCGACCATGAAGGTCCTCTTCATCGGCGACGTGGTCGGCGGCCCCGGGCGGCGCGGTCTGGCCGCCGCGATGCCCGAGCTGCGCGAACGCCACGCGCCGGAGCTGGTCGTCGTCAACGGCGAGAACTCCGCCGGCGGCATCGGCATCACCGAGAAGACGGCGACGGCGCTGTTCGATGCCGGCGCCGACGTGATCACCACCGGCAATCACGTCTACCGCCACCGCAGCGTCTACGGCTACCTCAACCGCAGCGACCGGGTGATCCGCCCCGCCAACTATCCCTACGCCAACCCGGGCCGGGGCTACACCGTGGTCGAGGCGGGCGGGCTGCGGGCCGGAGTGATCAACCTCAGCGGCGCGGTTGGGCTGCGCGTTGCGCGTTCGCCCTTCCACGAGGTCGACAGCATCCTCGAGAAAATCGAGTGCGACTTCGTCGTCGTCGACTTCCACGCCGAGGTGACCAGCGAGAAGGTGGCGATGGGCTGGCACCTCGACGGCCGGGTCGCCGGCGTGCTCGGCACCCACACCCACGTGCCGACCGCCGACGCGCGGGTGCTGCCGCAGGGGACGGCGTTCATCTCCGACGTCGGGATGACCGGGTCGCGAACCAGCGTGCTCGGGGTGAAGCCCGAGATCATCCTCGAGTCGATGATCACTCAGATGCCGGTGAAGTTCGAGACGGCTGAGGAGGACGTTTGGGTGATGGGGGCTGTGGTTGAGGTCAACGACGAAGGGCTCGCTGATTCGATCACGCCGGTGATGGTTCCGGCGCCTGCTTCGTAAGGAGTTCGTTGCCGGGGGAGGAGCCGGTACACCCCCTCACTCAACATTTTCGGTGGAGAGGCAGTTGCTGTCGCCGCGAGGGATTGCCGAAAAAGTACAAGCCGTTCGGGGGTGCACCGGCTCCTCTCTCAGGGACGGACATCGCCACGAGGAGTAGGGGGAGGAACCAGACGATGTAGAGGTAGAACCAGTGGTGCATCGTCAGCTGAACGCCAATCAGGAGGGCGGCCCCCAGCGCCGCTACTTGGAAGAGCTTCTTTTCCTTGGGGCGGAAGGCGAAGGCCAAAGCCATTAGGGCGACCGCTATTAGAAGGGCGATGCGCAGGGGCTCTAGAGAGGGGACCTGGCCCCAGATGCTGAAGGGGGAGCTGCGGCTGGATTGGTAGGCGAGGGTGCGGTCGTAGACGGTTGGGAGGCCCGGATCGATTGCGGGCCAGAGGAGGAGGGCGCCGGCCGTCAGCGCAAAGGCGATGGCGAAGCGGCGGCGTCTCTCGCCGTAGGTGGCAAGCATTGGGAGGAGGACGGTGGGGGCGAACTTGGTGAGGGTTGCCAGGGCTGAGATCACGCCTCTGGTGGCGGGACGGGCTAGGGCCAGGAGGGTGGCGACCAACAGCATCGCCACCAAGGTGTCGTTGGAGTTGGAGAGCAGGGTGTAGGCGGTGTAGGGGTAGGCGGCCCAGGCGAAGGCGAGGGTGGCGGCCAGCTTGGTGCCGGCGGGGCCGGGGCGGATGCGGCGGCCCAGGAGAAGCAGGAGGGCAAAGGTGGCGAGGTCGAAGAAGACCGCGGCGCCGTGGGCGGCGGGGAGGTCGTTCCAGGTTCCCGACCAGGGCCAGATGCGCTCGAAGGGAACGTAGGCGAGGTAGTTGAAGGGGCCATAGGTGTCGCCCTGAGCGACGCCTTCGGGGAAGTTGTCGTAGACCGGTTCGCCGTGGACGATGCGGCTGGCGCCGACCTCGCTGGCGTAGCCGACGTCGATCACGCCCGAGTCGGTCATGTCGAGCCCGACCCGGAAGCCCATCAGGAAGAGTGCCGCGACCAGCAGCCAGGCGGCGGGCCAGCGCGGTCGGAGACCTCCGCCCCCACCCCGCAGCCCGATCCAGAGGGCGCGGGCGAAGAGGTAGGCGAGCGGCACGTACTGCAGGGGAACCGAGACTCCGATCTCGGCGCGGTTGAAGAAGAAGTTGGAGATGCCGAAGCTGAGCAGCATCACCAGGTCGAGGTTGGCGATGCGCAACCGGCGGCGCCAGTCCACCAGGCCGAGCAGGAAGATCGCGCAGAGGGGCAGGAAGACGTAGGGCGCGTTTAGCTTGCGGCCGAAGGCGCCGGAGTAGCCGCGCGCCATTTTCCAGGCCACCTGATAGCCGGTCCACGACTCGCGCACGAGGCCGGTCAGCGGGTCGACGACGACCAGCGCGACCTCCTTTTCGTCGGCGAAGTAGGCGACCTCCCACCTGCCGTCGACCTTGTTCACCGCGCGGCTGAGCTCGCCGTTCTCCCGCTTCTCCCGGAGCACCTTCGAGTCGTGCGCGGCAATCGCGGCCGCTTCGCTCGCAGTGATTTGTGCATCCGCAGCCGCCGCGCTCGCAGGCAGCAGGAGCGCCGCCGCCAGAGCCGCGGCGAGCCACCTCATAGGCCGAAGTGGCGCCGAACTGCCGGGGCGACGTCGCTGAGCGTCCACTGCTCGCGCTCGCCCGGCGATGCCGGGCCGCAGCCGACGAAGAGCAGCGGGCCGAGCGAATCGCCGGCGTGCAGCGAGCCATGGCTGCCGCCGCCGGCGTGGCTGACCCCACCCCAGTCGAGGGCCTCGAAGCCCGGCTGCAGCGAGACGACGAAGTCGCCCGCGTGCGGGCCGCTGAGCGCCGCCCAGACGCGGGCGAGCGGATCCGGGTAGGTCTCGCTGCGCAGGCGGCCGTCCTCGACGCTGGCCTCGAGCACCTCGGCCTCGCCCTCGATCCGCCAGCGGCCCCCGCGCAGATCCGCTACGCGGGTGGAGTCGCTCGCGCTTGCGTCGCCGCCCAGGTCGGGACGAAAGCGCAAGCGCCTTTCGCCACGTTCGACCACGGCCACAGCGCCTGCGCCAGGTGGGCCCGGGTTCTTGCGCAGCAGGGTCTCGCCTCGCTGGTCCTCGAGGTAACAGACCAGGTCGATCCCCTCGATCGTCCCGAGCGCGGTGCGCACAGCTCGCGGATCGGCGGCCTCTCCCCCGCCCTCGAGCAGGTAGACGTGGGCGGCGCGGCCGGTCGGGCTTACCGCGAGCTGGGCCGGTGGCGCCGAGCGCGACTCGGAGGGCTGCAGCACGGACCACTCGCGGCCGAGCAGCTCGGCGAGGGGCAGGCCGCGATGGACGTCGGTCTGGGCGTGGTCGGCGACGACGATCACGGCGTGCTCGTCGAGGAAGGGATCGAGCCCGCCACAGGCATCGACCAATTTGCCGAAGCAGTGATCTGCCTTGGCGATCGACTCTTCGGTCGCCTCGGGCCCAAACCGATGCGAGTAGTTGTCGTTGTCGGGAAGCGAGAAGAGCAGGAAGTCGAAGCCGTCGGACTTGGCCAGCTCGGAGGAGCAGCAGGCGGAGTAGCCGTCGCGGTTGCCGGGAATCGAGGTCGAGCGGCATGGGACCTCGCGGCTGGCGTAGAGGTCGCCGTAGAAGAGCTCGCCCGGGCCCCAGGTGTGGTGGTGAAATTTGAGCCGGGTCGCATCGACCGCGCGACGCAGCAGGCCGTCGAGCGAGACCGGGTGGCGATGGCGGCCCCGGTAGATCAGGAACGGCGTGCAGGCGGTGCGCAGGCCGGCATCGTCGAGCTGCTCGAAGAGCGTCTCGATCCCGCCGTTGAGGTGGGCTAGGTTCATGTTGTAGACGAGGTCGTAGAGCGAGCGGAAGACCCCGAAGGCGCGGGTCGCCTCGAGCGAGGAGCCGTACTCGACGTAGCGCCGCTCGAGCCGGTGGTACCAGTTCATGCCGCTGATCCAGTGCCCGTCCGAGCCGGCGCCGGTGACCAGCTCGGCGCTGGCGACCGGAGTCACCGAGGGAAAGCTGGAGACGCAGTCTGGAATCAGCACCCCGCGCTCGATCAGGGCACCGAAGGTCGGCGCCCTGCCGGCGGCGACGGTGCGCTCCAGCATGTCGGTGCGCAGCGAGTCGACGTAGCTGAGGATCAGCTTCTTGGCGGGCACCGACGCATCATCCTCAACCGGGCGGCTCGGCCCGGTCTGGGGCTAACGGAGGACGCGGAGGCCGGCGTGTTTGCGCTGAGCGCGCCGGCGCCTGGAGATGCCGAGCGCCGCCAGCGCAACGACGACCAGGAGGATCGCCGGGGAGATCAGGATCGCGATCGCGAGGACGATCAGGGCGGCAAGCGAGACCAGGAAGCCGAGCGCCCCGGCGCCGCTGCCCTCGCGGCGGCCCGCCGAGCTGACCACGTCGCTGACCACGATGCAGGCGAAGACCGCTCCGACGAGGCAGAAGAAGGCCCCGGCGGCGGTGTTGACGTCAGCGCTCCCCGAAAGCAGAGCCCCGATCACGAGCGCGATCACACCGGCGAGGATCGTCATCCGGCCGCGGGCGGCACCGTGCGTGCCGGTGGTGCCGGCGAGCATGCCGATCGCCAGGCCGAGGCCGAGCTCGAGGCAGATTCCAGAGAAAGATCCCACGCCGAAAACCTAGCTCCCCCGGCGCCCAGGTGCGGATTCGGCACACTATTCCCATGTCCGAGCCGCCCCACCGGCGTCGCGCCCACGCCAGCAGCAGCGACCTGGAGCGCTACGCCGGCCTCTTCGCCGAGCGGACCCGAGTGATGCGCTCCTCGGCGATGCGAGACCTGATGGCGATCACGGCGCGCCCCGAGGTGATCTCGCTTGCCGGCGGCCTACCCGACACCTCGACCTTCCCGCCGCAGACCTTCGCCGCCCAGATGACGCGGATCGCCCAGGAGTCGGCGGCGGAGGCGCTGCAGTACGGGCCGACGGAGGGGTTCCGCGAGACCGTCGACTGCATCGTCGAGGTGATGGGGGCCGAGGGGATGCTTCCCGACCCCGACGACGTCATCGTCACCACCGGCGGCCAGCAGGCGATCGACCTGCTTTGCAAGGCGCTGGTCGACCCCGGCGACGCGGTGATCTGCGAGGCGCCGACCTACCCGGGCGCGATCCCGGTCTTCTGCAGCTACCAGGCCGAGACGATTCAGATCGAGTGCGACGGCGAGGGGATGCGCATCGCCGAACTCGAGGACACGCTCGAGCGTCTCGACCTCGAAGGACGCCGCCCGAAGTTCATCTACTCCGTGCCGACCTTCCAGAACCCGGCCGGCGTGACGATGTCGCTGGAGCGGCGCCGCCGGCTCGTCGAGATCGCCCGTCAGCGCGAGCTGCTGGTCATCGAGGACAACCCCTACGGCCTGCTCCGCTTCGGCGGTGAGGCGCTGCCGCCGCTCTACCAGCTCGACGGCGGCGACTTCGTCCTCTACATCGGCACCTTCTCGAAGATCCTCTCGCCGGGAATCCGGCTTGGCTGGGCCGTCGCCCCGCCGCCGGTGATGGAGAAGGTCGTGCTCGGCAAGCAGGCCTCCGACCTCTGCACCTCGACCCTGACCCAGTACTTCGTCCGCGAGTACTTCGCCGAAGGCCGCTGGCGCGAGTACATCGCCAGCCTCGGGGACATCTACCGCAGCCGTCGCGACGCGATGGTCGAGGCCCTGGGCCGCTACTTCCCGCCCCAGGCGAGCTGGACCGAGCCCGAGGGGGGTCTCTTCATCTGGGCCACCCTTCCCCCCTACATCGACACCAGCGACCTGCTCGCCCGCGCTCTGCGCGAGGACGTCGCCTTCGTCCCCGGCCAGGCCGCCTTCGTCGACGGGCGCGGTCGCAACTCGATGCGGCTCAATTTCTCCGCCGGCGACGAGGACGAGATCCGCGAGGGCATCCGCCGCATCGGCAAGGCGATCGAGGCCCAGGTCGAGCTGTACGGAGCGCTGACCGGTGAACGGCCTCCGACGCCCGAGGCGGCCAAAGGACAGACGGAGCCGGAAGGCGCCGAGAACGTAGTGCCCTTTCGCAAGGCGGAGGGCGCTTGAGGGTCGCGGTGCTGAAAGGCGGTCGCTCGCTGGAGCGCGGTGTGTCGCTGCGCTCCGGGGCCCGCGTCGAAGACGCGCTGGAGCGGCTCGGGCACCAGGTGCTGCCGCTCGAGGCCGACGGCGAGATGGTCAAGCGCCTGGCCGCGGAGCAGCCCGACGTCGCCTTCGTCGCCATGCACGGACCGGGCGGCGAGGACGGCACGGCGCAGGAGCTGCTCGAAATCCTCGGCATCCCCTTCACCGGGCCCGGCGTCGCTGCCTGCAGCCGCTGCATGGACAAGGTGCTCGCCAAGCACGAGTTCCGCTCGGCCGGCGTGCCGACGCCCGACTGGTTCGCCTTCAACGAGACCGCCTTCCGTGAGCTGGGTGCAGCCGACGCCCTGGGTGGCCTCGAGGAACGACTCGGCTTCCCCCTCGTCGTCAAGCCCAGCCGCGGTGGCTCGGCGCTGGGGATCAAATTCGCCGAGAACTGGTTCGACGTGCCGGAGGCGCTGGTCTCGGCCTTCAGCTACGACGACCGCGTCCTGCTCGAGCGCTTCGTCGACGGACGCGAGCTGGCGGTCAGCGTGCTCGGCGACGAGCCGCTGCCGGTGGTCGAGGCGATTCCCCAGTCCGGCGACGTCTACGACTTCGAGGCGCGCTACGAGATCGGCCGCACCTCCTTCGTCTGCCCTGCCGAGCTGAGCGGCGGCGATGCGGCGGCGGTCACCGAGGCGGCGCTGAACGCTTACTCGGCGCTGGGCTGCTCGGGCTTCTCCCGCGTCGACCTGATCCTCGCCGACGACGGCCCGCAGGTCCTCGAGGTCAATGCGATCCCGGGCCTGACCGATACCAGCCTGCTGCCCCAGGCCGCGGAGGCGGCGGGGATGACCTTCGAGCAGCTGGTCGAGAAGATCCTCGACCTCGCGCTGGCGCCGGCCGGCGCCTGACGCGGCCAGGAAGCGTTAAGAGTCGCCGCCCTGGGCGAAGTCGTCGGGCGAGACCTCGTCGAGGAACTCTTTGAATTTGTCGACGACCTCCTCGGTGTCCTCGACGTCGTGCTCGAACTCGATCGCCGACTCCTCGATCACGTCCTCGTCGGCGAAGATCGGAGCCGAGACCCGCACAGCGAGGGCGAGTGCGTCGGAGGGACGCGAGTCGATCTCCAGCTCGGTGCCGTTGATCGAGACCGTGATCGAGGCGTAGAAGGTGTTGTCGCGCAGCTCGGTGACCGAGACTCGCTCGCATTTCGCGTCGAGCTGCTCGAGCATGTCGGAGAGCAGGTCGTGGGTCATCGGCCGCGGCGTCGAGGCCCCCTGCAGCTTCATCAGGATCGCCGCCGCCTCCGGGTGCCCGATCCAGATCGGCAGGAACTTGTTGCTGTCGACGGTCTTCAACAAGACGATCGGCTGCTTGCCGACCATGTCGAAACTGACGCCATAGATCTGCATCTGCTGCACGAGTGGGCGATCCTGGATTCGAACCAGGGACCTCGTCCTTATCAGAGACGCGCTCTAACCAACTGAGCTAATCGCCCGGAGCCTCGCCGATGATAGCGGGGTACTCCTGGCTCAAGAGCGCTTCAGGGAGCGCGCCAGGTCGAGCGCGTCGTCGAGATCCTCGAAGCGGATCTCCAGCGCCAGCCCTCCCCCCCGCGGCCGCAGCTTCACCTCGTGGCCTATCGCCGACTCGAGCTTGTCCTCGGCACCGCGCAGGGCATCGGCCTCCTCCGCCGTCAGCCTGACCCCACCGCTCTTCTCCCTCTTTGGCTGGCCAGCCAGCTTAGCCCTGTTCTCGGTCTCCCGGACCGACCAGCCGCCGCGGGCGGCGTCGCGAGCGAGGCGGCGGCGGACGTCGTTGCCCTCGGCCGCGAGCAGGGCCTTGCCGTGACCTTCGCTCAGCTCGCCGGACTCCAGCAGCTCGAGCGCCTCGTCTGGCAGGTCGAGCAGCCGGATCAGGTTGGAGACGGCAGGACGGCTCCGGCCGACGCGGCGAGCGAGCTCCTCGCGGGAAAGGCCGAGCTCGTCGACCAGGGCGGCGCAGGCGCGGGCCTCGTCGACGGGGTTGAGATCCTCGCGGACCATGTTCTCGATCAGGGCCACCTGCAGGCGCTCGGCCAGCTCCTGGTCGCGGATCACCGCCGGCACCTTGGCGAGACCGGCCTCCTGAGCAGCACGCCAGCGGCGCTCGCCCGCGATCAGCTCGTAGCTGCCGTCGGGGAGGGGACGGACGAGGAGCGGCTGCACCACGCCGTTGGCCTCGATCGAAGAGGCGAGGCCGGAAAGGGCCTCGGGGTCGATCTTGGTCCGCGGCTGGTTTGGGTTGGGCTTGATCAGCTCGATCGGCAGCTCGCGCAGCTCGCCCGCCTGCTCCGCAGTCGATTCGGGCAGGATCGCCGAGAGGCCGCTGCCGAGGCCGCGCTTGGCCCGCTTGGCGGTGCTAGCCACGCTGAGCCAGCTCCTCGGCGAGGGCGCGGTAGGCCTCGGAGCCGCGCGAGTTGGGCGAGTGGTCGATCACGGGCAGGCCGTAGCTTGGCGCCTCCGCGACCCTGACGCTGCGCGGTATGACCGTGTCGAAGACCATCTCGGGGAAGTGCTGGCGCAGTTCGCGCTCGACGTCCTGCGCCAAGCGGGTGCGCTCGTCATGCATGGTGACCAGGAGGCCCGACACCTCCAGCGCCGGGTTGAGCTCGCGGCGGATCATCGCCAGCGTGTCGAGGAACTGGACCAGGCCCTCGAGGGCCAGGTACTCGGCCTGGACCGGCACCACCACCCGGTCGGCCGCGGTGAGCGCGTTGACGCTGACCGGGCCGAGAGCGGGAGGGCAGTCCAAGAGGGTGTAGGCAAAGCGCTCGCGCACCGGCCCGAGACTCTCGCGGAGCCGCGTCTCCGAACCCTCCATCCGCGGCAGCTCGACCGCGGCGCCGGCGAGGTCCTTGTTGGCCGGCACCAGCCAGAGGTTGTCGGGGCCGGCCGGGCGAGCCGCCTCGGCGACCGAGACCTCCCCGATGAGGCAGTCGTAGGAAGAAGGGTGCATGTCGCGCTCGCCACCGAGCGCGACGGTCGCATTGCACTGCGGGTCGAGATCGACCAACAGGGTCTGAGCGCCCCCTGCAGCAACACAGGCGGCCACGTTGACCGCGGTCGTCGTCTTGCCGACACCGCCCTTCTGGTTCGCGATTGCGTAAACGACGCCCATCCCAGCCCAGCCTAGTGATCGCCGCGTGGGCGCTTCTTGGCCATTCCCGGACGACGCGGAAGGTCCTTGGGAGTGGGTCCGGCCTTGCGAACCAGGTGGAGATGGCGGTGCTCACTGCCGGCAAACGGGCCAACATGCCGGATCTCCTGCGGCACCATCGCCAGCGAGCTAGACGCACGCTCGAGCTGTGCCTCTTCCTCAGCATCGCGCTTGCCCTTCCAGGCGACGAGGGAACCGTCGTCCTTCAGCAACGGCGAGGCCAGCTCGGCGAGCGTCGAGAGTCGCCCTACTGCCCGCGCAGTGACGACGTCGTAGCTCTCTCGGCCGGCCCCCTCTTTCGCGAGGTCCTCGGATCGAGCGTTGAGCACCCGCGCGTTGGCGATCCCCGCGGCCTCGATCGCTCGCTCCATGAAGGCGCACTTCCGCCCCACCGACTCGATCAGATCCACTTCGGACTCGGGCAGCGCAACCGCCAGCACGATCCCCGGAAACCCAGCCCCAGAGCCAATATCCGCAATCCGCGCAGCCTCCCGCACCGCCCCGAACTCAAGCCCGCTGAGGCTATCCGCGACGTGCACCTTCCAAGCCCGCCCAGGCTCGACGACCGAGCTCACCGAAGCTCGCTCATCCCGAAGAAGCTCGAGGATCTGCGCGATCGTCGCCCGTTGCGCCTCGTCGAGAAGCGATTCCGGTAGGGGTGAAGCGTCTTGCACTTTTTCGCCGCCAGCCATCATCGGTAGCCGCAACGCGGCTCGAAAAAGTTAAGCGAAACCCCTACCGGAATCGCTTCGCTACTCAGACACCAAGGGGGCAACGACCACGCATCTCCGTGGCTCGTCCCCTTCGCTGAACGTCTCGACCCCCGACCGCTCCTTCAGGTGCTCGTGCACGACCCGGCGCTCCTGCGCGCTCATCGGATCCATCTCGACCGAGTGATTGCCGCTCAGCGCCTGCTCGGCGGCCCGGTCGGCGCGGGCGGTGAGGGTTTCCCGGCGTCGGTCGCGATATCCCGCCGCGTCGACGACGACCCGCTTGCGGTCCCGCAATCCCCGAAAGGCCGCCTGGTAGGCGATCAGCTGCAGCGCGTCGATCGTCTGCCCTCGCTTGCCGATCAGCAGTCCGTAGTCGTCATCGCCCTCGATCGAGGCCGTGATCCGGTCGTCGTCCTCGACGATCTCCACCTCGCCATCGAGATCGAGCTCGTCGAGCACCTCCTCGACCAGCTCCCGAACGCGCTCGGCAGGCTCCTGCGGCCAATCAGCGATCTCGCCCACGCCCCGCACCCTATCCCAGCCGAGCGAGAAGGCGCCCTAGCGCCGCTTCTTCTTCTTCTTCGGCGGGGGAGGGGGCGGCTTCGCGGCCTGCACTTCCTCCGGAGTGGCGACGTGAGGGGCCGGGATCACGCGCTGGATCACGTACTGCTGACCGATCGTCCAGAAGTTGGTCGTGATCCAGTAGAGGACCAGGCCGGCCGGGAAGTTGATCACGAAGGGAACGAAGATGAAAGGAAGGACAGCCATCATCGTGCGCTGGCTTTTGTCGGCGGTGACCGACATGACCAAGCCCGAGATCAGCTGGGTCCCGACGTAGAGAACGAGCAGCACGATCAGTTCGGCACCGTGCGCCTTCGCCGTCAGGTCGTTGATGAAGAGGAAGGAGGCTTCGCTGCCGCAGTGGCCGGCTTCACAGCCGATGTCGGACGGAAGCTCGTGGCGCAGGACGTAGAAGAGGGTGATGAAGACCGGCAGCTGAGCGAGCAGCGGTATGCAGGAGGCAAAGGGGTTGACTTTGTTCTCCTGGTAGAAGCGCATCATCTCCTGCTGCATGCGCTGGCGATCGTTTTTGTACTTCGCCTGGATTTCTTTGATCTGCGGCTGCAGAGCCTGCAGGGCGCGCATCCCCTTGAGCTGGCGATAGGTGAGCGGAATCAGCAGCGCCCGGGTGCAGATGGTGAGGGCGATGATCGACATCCCCCAGCTGAGCCCGGCGTTGTCGTGGAAGAACTGCAGAACCGCGTTGGCGACGTCGATCAGCGGCTGCAGGATGTTGGCGGCGGGGATCACGGGTGGGCCTCGCGATGGTGGTGGTATGCGGCGGGATCGACCGGTCCGGTGCGCAGCGTGAAGCGCTCTGGCACGGGATCGAAGCCGCCGTGGCTAAACGGGTTGCAGCGCAGGATGCGCCAGGAGGCCAGGAGCGTTCCCCGCACCGGACCGAAGCGACTGACCGACTGGAGGGCATACGTCGAGCAGGTGGGCTCGTAGCGGCAGCGGCGGGGGAAGGCCGGTGAGATCCAGCGCTGGTAGCCCCTGATCAGGGCCAGCAGGAGGCGTTTCACGTGGAACGCTTCTTTCCGGCGGAGGCCGTCAGAGCCTCTTCCAGGCAAGTTTGCACCCCACTCGATCCGTCACGCTCGATCAAATCGCCGATCTCGGGGCGGGCGACGAGGACGAAGTCGTGCTGGGCCGGCAGCTGATCCGAGAGGCTCCAGAACGTCTCTCTCAGCACCCGCTTGACGCGATTGCGGTCAACGGCGCCGCCGACTTTGCGGTTGACCGAGACGCCCAGTCTCACGTCCTCCTCCTCGCCCTCATCCTTGCGGGGGAAGCTGTAGAGAACGAGATAGCGGGTCGCATGTGAGGAACCGTCGCGATAGACGCGGTCGAACTCGCCGCTGCGCGAGAGGCGGCGTCGCTTTGCCGCCATCTACGGGGTGAGGCGCTTCCGGCCTTTGCGACGCCGGCGCTTGAGGATCGCCCGGCCGCCGCGGGTGCTCATCCGCGCCCGGAACCCGTGCGTCTTGGCCCGCTTCCGCTTCTTCGGCTGATAGGTGCGCTTCATCGGGCGTCGCAGTATACGGACGCGTCGCCAGGTCGGCCTGTACGCCGCCGAAATCATTTCTGCGGCATTTGCGGAGCGCGCCAATTCGGTCCGTCAGGGCGTCGCTATGGTCGGCCGTCGGTGCAAGATGACGCGGCGAAACATGATCTCGACTCTCTCTGGAAGGACGTGCAAGAGCGCTTGCGGGCGTCGGTCCCGGCATCGACCTTCCAGCTCTGGCTGGAGCCGTTGCAACTCGCCGGCGTTCGGGCGGAGACGCTGCTCCTGGCCGCGCCCGAGAGCATCCGGGCCTGGACCGAGCGCCGTTACGCGGGACTGATCCGGGAGGCCTTGGGCGCCACCGGCTCGGGCATCACCGACGTCAGCCTCGTCGCCGAGGGAGAAGCGGCGGGCACTGCGGAGAGCGGCGCTGCCGGCCGCGACCTCAACGTCAACTACACCTTCGACCGCTTCGTCATCGGCGAGGGGAACCGCGTCGCCCACGCTGCTGCCCTGGCTGTGGCCGAGGCGCCCTCGGAGGCCTACAACCCGCTCTTCCTGCACGGTCCCCCCGGGCTCGGAAAGACGCACCTCCTGGTCGCGATCGCCAACTATCTCGCCTCTTCCGCACCGGCCCTCAACGTCCGCTACACAACTGCCGAGCGCTTCACCAACGAGTTCGTCACGGCCCTGCGAACCGCCGGCGCCGAGGAGTTCAAGCGACGCTACCGCGATCTCGACGTGCTGCTGGTCGACGACGTCCAGTTCCTCGAGGGCAAGCGCCACACCGAGGACGAGTTCTTCCACACCTTCAACGCGCTCTACGAAGGGGGCAGCCAGCTCGTCCTCTCAGCCGACCGCATCCCCAGCGAGCTCTCCTCGCTCGAGTCCCGCCTGCGCGACAGATTCGAGTGGGGGCTGACGGTGCCGGTGGATCCGCCCAACCTGGCGACCCGCCTCACCGTCCTGCGCCGGCTCGTGCGTGAGGCCGGAGTCGACACGGAGGCTGACGTGCTGACCGAGCTCGCTCGCCGGATCGACGTCAACATGCGCCAGCTGCACGGGGGGCTGACCCGCGTGATCGCCCACGCCTCGCTGACCGCCAAGCCGCTCAGCGCCGAGTTGATCGACGCAGTCATCCCAAAAGCCGTCCGGGCACCCGAAAGCACACCGGTCGAAGAGATTCAGGAGCGGGTCGCGGCCGCCTTCGGCGTCTCGCGCGGCGAGTTCGTCGGCTCGAGCCGCGCCGCGACGCCATTGCACGCCCGCCAGGTGGCGATCTACCTCACGCGCGAGCTCACCGATCTCTCGCTGCCACAGATCGGGCGCCTCTACGGCGGGCGTGACCACTCCACCGTGCTCAACTCGATTCGCCGGGTCGAAGCGCGGCTCGCCACGGACCAGGCATTTGCGGCGCGGGTTCAGGAGATGCGCTCCGAGATCCACAACCAGTCCACAGGCCGACCCTGACAGCCGACGGCGCTGTAAGAATCAATGCTTTCCCACAGACTCATGCACAGCCCGGAAACGGCTCGCTGATGCGGAGTCCGTCGCGGTTTACTGCCTTTCCACAAGTCCTAACTCAACTCAAGAAAGCATCGGTCATTTGAAGCTGACAACCAAACGGGACGAGCTCGTCGCCAAGCTCTCGGTGGTCTCGCGAGCCGTTTCAACCCGCGCCGCCACCCAATCGCTCTCCGGCATCCTGCTCAGTGTCGGCAGCGAGGGCGTCAGTCTCTGTGCGACCGATCTCGAGATGGGGCTGAAGACGAAGCTCGCGGCTGATGTCGATGGCGAAGGCTCGGTTCTGCTGCCGGGACGCCTCCTCGCGGAGGTCTCCCGTTCGCTCGGAGACCAGGCGGTGGAGATCGAGTTGCGCGAGAGCGAGCGCGACGTCGAGATCCGCAGCGGCGGCTCCAGCTTCCACCTGCGGACTCTGCCCAGCGAGGACTTTCCCGCTTTCCCCGAGGAGGAGGGTGAGCCACTTTCGATCCCAGCTGCCGCCCTCGCCGCCACCGTGGAGCTGGTAGCCCGCGCCGCTTCGCGGGACGACATGCGGCCGGTCCTGACCGGAGTCCTCGTCAGCGCCAGCGGCTCGGAGATGACGATGGTCGCCACCGACTCCTACCGGCTCGCGGTCAAGCGGACCGAGCTCGACAGCGCGATCGGCGGCGAGCTCGAGGCCAACATCCCGGCCAAGGCTCTGCGCGAGCTGGGCCGGATCGTGGCGGCCGACGGCGTCGAGTCGGTTTCGGTTGCGCTGCAGCGCAACCAGGCCATCTTCAAGGCAGGGGAGATCGTCCTCAATACGAGGCTGATCGAGGGACAGTTCCCCAATTTTCGACAGCTCCTGCCGGAGTCCTACGAGCATGACGTTCGCCTGCCCCGTCCGGAGCTGCTCGACGTCACGCGGCGGATCAGCCAGCTGGCACAGCGCAACGCGCCGCTTCGCCTCTCGTTCAGGCCGGGCGAGCTGACGATCGCCGCCTCGACCCCCGACGTGGGAGACGCTGAAGAGACGATGCCCGCTGCTTTCGAGGGCGAGCCCCTGGAGATCGGCTTCAACCCCGAGTTCCTGCGCGAGGGGATCGAAAGCGTCGAGGGCGACGAGGTCTTGCTGCGGCTGATCTCACCGCTGCGGCCGGGGCTGCTGCAGCCGGTCGACAACGAAGACTTCCGCTACCTGGTGATGCCGATTCGCCTCAACGTCTGAGGCGGGGGACGGTGCTCGTCACCGCCCTCGAAGCGAAGCCGCTACGCAGCCTGGCCCAGGCGCGGATCGAGCTGGAACCCGGGATCCTCAGCCTCGTCGGGCCCAACGGCGTCGGCAAGACCAATCTGCTCGAGGCGCTCTACTTCGCCCTGACCGGCCGCTCGTTTCGGACCTCAGACCGCCGCGACCTGATTCCCTTTGGCGGCTCATTCGCGCGTGCCGAAGCGACGATCCGCGACGCCGATGGGATCGAGCGCACTCTGCTCGCCTCGGTCAGCAGGACCGATGGGCGCCGCCACCTTCTCGACGGCAGCCCCGCCGACGTCGCCACCCTGACTCGCAGCCGCCCGCCCGTCGCCGTCTTCTCGCCGGACCGTCTGAGCCTGATCAAGGGCCCGCCCTCCGAGCGTCGCGCCCACCTCGACGGCTTCATCGCAGCGCGCTGGCCGAGCAGGTCCGGATTGCGCCAGCGCTTCGGCCAGGTCCTCGCCCAGCGCAACGCGATGGTCGCCCGCCTCGCCGCGGGGCACGGCAACCCGTCGCAGCTCGACACCTGGGACGCGACCTTTGCCGCCGTCGCCGGCGAGTTGATCGAGGCGCGCAGCGCGGCCGCGGCGGAGCTGCGCACGCCGTTCGCCGACGCCGCTGCCGACCTCGGCCTTGCTGGCGGCGGAGAGCTCGAGTACGCGCCGCGGGCGAGCGGCTCGGTCGACGAGCTTCGCATCGGCCTGGGCGAGCGGCGCGAGGCGGATCTCCGTCTGGGCCGCACCTCCTGGGGCCCGCATCTCGACGAGCTCAAGGTCGAGGCGGCGGGGCGCTCCTTGCGACGCTATGGCTCGCAGGGACAGCAACGCGCTGGACTGCTGGCCCTCCTGTTCGCCGAGCGCGAAGCGCTCCTCGCGGCCCGTCAGGTGGTGCCGCTGCTGCTCCTCGACGACGTGATGAGCGAGCTCGACCCCGAGCGGCGTGGTCGCCTGGTCGAGCGCCTCGGCCGGGGTGGGCAAGCGCTGATCTCGGCAGCCGCCGAGGACTCGCTGCCGGCCGGCGGAATGGGCCGCGTGGTCCGCATGCCCATCCTCGAAGAGGCCGCCGCGGCATGAGTAGCCGCCGCGCTCCCCGTCCGGCGTCCTCGGCCTTGCGCGCGGCGCTGGAGCAGGCGGCGCCGAAGACACCGTTGGCCACCCTGCAGGCGAGCTGGCCCGCGGCGGTCGGCGAGCGCATCGCCGCGGTCGCCACGCCGGTCTCAGAACGCGGGGGCGAGGTGACGGTGAGCTGCACGGATTCCGTCTGGGCGCAGGAGTTGGATTTGATCCAGGGTGAGCTCCTGGAGCGGCTGCGAGAGCAGCTTGGAGAGCGAGCCCCGCGAACTTTGCGCTTCCGTGTCGCAAATGGCGAAGAGTGATTTCAAATATGTCTGATTTGCAGGAGTTTATCTCGTTTCGGAGGGCTGCCGAAGGGTCCGAACTGGTATCCTTATGTCAACTCGCGTTTCCGCCCCGACCCTGGGTGGCCAATGCCCAGTCGGTCGGGGTTTTCTATGAGATCGGGAAGGAACTAATTGCCTGAGAAGTCAAACCCTGC
>DASZQM010000010.1:0-4143 GCA_035549645.1 Solirubrobacterales bacterium
GGCTCCCTGACGATCTTCAACTCGACTATCAGCGGCAACGTCACCGGCGCCGGCGGCAACGGTGGCGTAGCTGGGTACGGCGGCAAAAAGAAAGACGGGACCTTCAGGACCAGCGGCCGGGCCGGCACCGGTGGCGGCGGCGGCCGGGGCGGCGGCCTGCTGAGCGTGCTCGTTGCCGGTGCACCGGTGCACCTGACCAACGTGACGATCTACGGCAACCTGACCGGCGACGGTGGCACCGGCGGCGGTGGCGGCGGCGGGGCTGAAAGCACGCTGGGCGGTGGCATCGGCGGTTGGGGCGGCGACGGGGGTGGGATCTGGGCCCACGGCGCCAAGAGCGGCTCCGAAATGACGCTGATGCACGTGACCATCGCCGGCAACGGCCTCGGGGCGGGCGGCCTTGGCGGCGGGTCTCCGGATCCGATCAGCGTCGGCTCTCCTGGCGGGCGCGGTGTGGGTGCGGGCATCGACACGGGCGGCCGATATGACCCAGCCGGCGCTGGCGTATACGAGAAGAACTCGATCGTCGCCAACAACGGCAGCAATCTCGCGGGCGATGCCAATTGCTTCCAGCGCTACCTACCGACCTACACCGACATCGTCGACCAGGGCGGCAACGTGACCTGGAACGACACCACCTGCCCTGGCAAAGTGGCGGACCCGCTGCTCGGCGCGCTCGCCGACAACGGCGGTCCGACCGAAACGGTGCTGCCAGGCGCGGGCGGCTCGGCGATAGGTGCGGTTGCGGCGGCCTCTTGCCTCGTCCATGAAGACCAGCGCGGCCTGCCGCGCCCGGGCGCGAGCGGGAAGGTCAAATGCGACGCGGGAGCGGTCGAGACGCAGGTGGGCGACGAAGAACCCGAAGAAGAAGAACCTCCGGGCGAAGAAGAAGAACCTCCGGGCGAAGAAGAAGAAAAAGGAGGCGGAGGCGAACAGCCGGGCACGGGTGGCGGAAACAACGCCGCCGGCAGCAGCGCCGACTCCACCGCGCCTCCGGCATCGGCGCCAGCGCCACAGCCGACACCGAAGCCGCTGAAGTGCAAGAAGGGCTTCAAGAAGAAGACCGTCAAAGGCAAGCCGAGATGCGTGAAGGTGAAAAAAACGCACCCGCATCACAAAGCCTGAGGCGCGCGACTCGGTCAGCCGCTTAGCATCGAGCTGCCAGGCGGGGCGTCCGGTGCTCGGCCGTCTTCGACGTCGTGCGGCAGCAGGATCTCCGCCGCGTCTTCGGGGCTGAGGTCGGGGTAGAGAGTGCGGATCACGACGATCGCGACGGCGCCGCCGACGAGCTGGAAGGCGATGAAGGACGGGACCGAGGCGGGGGCGATGCCGGCGAAGGTGTCGGAGAACATGCGGCCGATGTCGATCGCGGGGTTGGCGAAGCTGGTCGAGCTGGTGAACCAGTAGGCGGCGCCGATGTAGGCGCCCACTGCGGCGGGTGCGAGGTTGCCGCGGCGGGTGCGGGCGAGGGAGAAGATCACGAGCAGCAGGCCGAGAGTGGCGATGACCTCGGCGAAGAGGTGGGCGCCCGAGGCGCGGTGGTGGGTCGAGATCGAGATCGCGCTGAGCGAGAACATCAGGTTCGCCGCCACCGCCCCGGCGATGCAGCCGGCGACCTGGGCGGGGATGTAGGCGAAGGCGTGGCGCCAGCGCAGGCCGCCGAAGGAGGCGTCGACCAGGGAGACGACCGGGTTGAAGTGGGCGCCGGAAACCGGGCCGAACATGAGGATGAAGGTGAAGAGCCCGGCCGCCGTCGCCGCCGAGTTCTCGAGCAGCTGCAGGCCGACGTCGCCCGGGGAGAGCTGGGCGGCGGCGATCCCCGAGCCGACGACGGTCGCTGCCAGGAAGGCGGAGCCGAGGAACTCGGCAAAGAGGCGACGGGCGAGAGGGGCTTCGGTCACAGGGTTGCCTCCATGCGGCCGCGATCCTATGCATTGACAGATGCGATTTCAATAGATATATGTAAATAGATGGCTATCGATTTGGAGCTGGAGCCGAAGACCAAGCGCCCTCCGGGCGAGCCCTGTTGCGAGCCGGTCGTCTATCCGGACGTCGCCCGCCAGGAGGCGGAGCGGATGGCGGTGGTGGCGAAGGCGCTCGGCGATCCGGTGCGCCTGCAGCTGGTCGACGTGCTGCGCAAGCACGCCGGCAAAGTCTGCGTCTGCGAGCTGGTGCCGCTCTTCGACCTCTCCCAGCCGACCGTCTCCCATCACCTGAAAAAGCTGCGCGAGGCCGGCATCGTCGGCTCCGAGCGCGAGGGCCTCTGGGCCTACTACTACGTGATCCCCGAGGCCCTCGAGGAGCTGGCGCAATGGCTGAGCTAGAGCAGATCGCGAGCAGCGAGTGCTGCTCGACCGAGGCTCAGGCCACCTGCTGCGAGCCTGCCGAGAAGGACGGCTGCTGCTCGCCGGAGTCATCCAGCTGCGGTTGTTCGGCGGGTCGTGCTTACGACGCCGAGGAGATTCGCGAGGCGGTGCGAACCCGCTACGCCTCGGCCGCCGCCAGCATCACGGCCGAAGACCAGGAGACGATGGTTTCGTTCGGCTGCGGCAACCCCACCGCCGTAGCCGCCCTCTCCCCGGGGGAGGTCGTCCTCGACCTCGGCTCCGGCGGCGGGATCGACGTGCTGGTTTCGGCCCGCCGTGTCGGCCCGGCCGGCAAGGCGTACGGCCTCGACATGACCGACGAGATGCTGGCGCTGGCACGGGAGAACCAGCGCAAGGCCGGGGTCGAGAACGTCGAGTGGCTGCGCGGGGAGATCGAGGCGATCCCGCTGCCGGCCGACTCGGTCGACGTGGTGATCTCCAACTGCGTGATCAACCTTTCCGGCGACAAGCCGCGGGTGCTGGCCGAGGCGGCGCGGGTGCTGAGGCCGGGCGGGCGCCTTGCGGTCTCCGACGTCGTCGCCGAGGAGAGCATGGACGAGGCCACCCGGGCTGACATCGCGCAGTGGACCAGATGCATCGCCGGTGCGCTGACCAAGGCCGAGTTCGAAGCGGCGCTCGCCGCCGCCGGGCTCGTCGAGGTCGAGATCGCCGAGACCCACCGGGTCCACGACCACGCCGTCTCGGCGATCATCCGCGCCCGCAAGCCTGAGGCGACATGAGCGAGGTCAACCTCTTCGGCCCGCAGGACCTCTACCGCCACTGGGAGGAAGGGCAGTGGAGCCCGTTCGAGATCGAGCTCGCTGCCGACGCGGTGCAGTGGGGGACGCTGAGCGGCGAGGACCGCGGCCTGATCTTCTGGGTGCTCTCCTCGCTGATGGTCGCCGAGGAGCGGATCACGACCAAGTTCTCCGGCCTGGTCGGCGCCTACGGCAGCGAGGAGGAAGCGACCTTCCTTGCCACGCAGCAGGTCGACGAGGCCCGTCACATGCAGTTCTACGCGCGCTTTCAGGACGAGGTCGTCGCCGACCCGGCCTCGATCGCCGCTCACGTCGAGCGGGCGCGCGAGCAGATCTCGTCGGCCTTCCGCCGGATCTTCGACGTCGCGCTGGTCGAGTCCCACGAACGTCTGGTCGCCAACCCCACCGACGCCGGGGCCAAGGTCCGCTTCGTCACCCTCTACCACCAGATCCTCGAGGGGACGCTCGGCCTAACCTCCTTCAACTTCGTCGCCGGCTACCTGGAACGGGAGGAGCTGCTGCCGGGGTTCGTCGCCGGCTACTCGAAGATCCACCACGACGAGCACCGCCACATCGGCTTCGGCACCTGGTACCTGCGCCAGGCCGTCGCCGCCGACCCCGCTCTCGGCGAGGTGGTGCGGGCGACCCTGCGCGAGCTGCTGCCGGCCGTCGCCGAGTCGCTGACGCCGCCCGAACGCGAGGGCACGGACTGGAACGCCCTCGGTGCCGATGCCGAGGAGATCCGCAACTTCGCCCTCGGCGGGCTCACCCGGCGCCTCGACGCGATCGGCGTGCCGCTGTCCACCCTCTGACCCGACCGGAGACCACATGCCCAACGCTCTTTTCGTTTGCCTCCACAACGCCGGCCGCTCGCAGATGAGCCAGGCGCTCTTCGAACGCGCCGCGGAAGGCCGGCACGAGGCCCGCTCCGCCGGCACGACGCCGGGCGAGCGGGTGCATCCCGAGGTGGTCGCGGCGATGAACGAGCTCGGGATCGACCTCTCCAGCCGCACGCCGAA
>DASZQM010000011.1:0-4961 GCA_035549645.1 Solirubrobacterales bacterium
CAATTTGCCCAAACAGATCAAGATTCCACCCGGCCACTACTTCATGATGGGCGACAACCGTGGCGAAAGCGACGACAGCCGCTTCTGGGGACCCGTCCCCAAGGGATGGATCATCGGCAAGGCCTTTGCCACCTACTGGCCACCAGACCGCATCGGCATCCTCTAAGCCGGCCCCGGCCAAGGGCAAGCTGCACAAACGGCGACTGGCGCGCACGCGCCGACTCTTCGCCTTCGACCGCGGGCTCGGCACGCGCCTGGTCGCCGGGGCCGACGAGGCGGGACGGGGCTGCCTGGCCGGGCCGCTGGTCGCCGCCGCGGTCCTGATCGATTACGAGGCGCTTTCGCACAGCGACCGGCGTGCCCTCGCCGGCCTGCACGACTCCAAGCAGATGCACGAGGAGAAGCGGGCGGAAGTCTTTCCCTGCGTCCTGCGCGCCGCCGAGCGGGTCAGCGTCGTCGTCCGCAGCGCTCGCGGCATCGACGAACGCGGCCTGCACGTGACCAACATCGAAGCGCTCTCCTGCGCGCTCGAACGGCTGCAGCCGGGGGCGGGGGCAACCTGTCTGGTCGATGGCTTTTCGCTGCGCCGGTGCAGCGTGCCCCACCGCGCCGTGATCGAAGGCGACGGCACCAGCGCCGCGATCGCCGCCGCCTCGGTGATCGCCAAGGTCACCCGCGACCGCTACATGCGCCTCGCCGCCGAGCGCCACCCCGGCTGGGGCTTCGAGGAGCACGTCGGCTACTCGACCCCCGAGCACCGCGAGGCGATCGAGCGCATCGGCATCTCGCCGCTGCACCGCCGTTCGTTCCAGTCGGTGGCCTACTCCCAGTTGGAGCTGGCGGGCTAGAAGGCGCCCTCGATGTGCTCGACGTCGGTGACGCGGCCGGCGCGGGTGAAGGTGACGCCGACTGCGTCGAAGCGGATATCCCCGTAGCGGAGGGTGCCCCGCCGTTCGCTCATCCACGCCGTGGCGAGACGGCGGATGCGCTGCTGCTTGCGCTGGTCGACCGCGAGGACCGGGCGCTCGGGGCCAAAATGGGCGTTCTCGCGTCCGGCCTTGACCTCGACGAAGACGAGCGTGCTGCCGTCGAGGGCGACGATGTCGAGCTCGCCGTAGCGGGTGCGGGCGTTGCGCTCGACGATCTCCCAGTCGGCGCGGGTGAGGCGGGTGGCGACGAGGTCCTCGGCGGCGCGGCCGATGCGCTGTCTCTGGGCGGTCATCTGCGGCGACGATAGGGCCGTCAAGGGGTGCTTTCCGGGGGCGCGCGCCCCGCTTGGGAAAGGCGCGATTCTTTTGGCTCGATCAGCGCACCACGCGTCGATCCGGCCTCCGTAGCGTCGCGGTCAGTGCTTGCCACGGCGCAGACATTCACCCTCGACGGCATCTCCGCCACCTCGGTGCGGGTCGAGGTCGACGTCCACAAGGGGTTGCCCGCCTTCTCGATGGTCGGGCTGCCGGACGCGGCCGTGCGCGAGGCGCGCGAGCGCGTCCGCGCCGCGATCGTCAACTGCGGCTTCGAGTTCCCGTTGCGCCGGATCGTCGCCAACCTGGCACCGGCCAGCCTGCGCAAGGCGGGACCGGGGCTCGACCTGGCGATCGCGGCCGCCCTGCTCGTCGCCTCCGAGCAGCTCGACCTGGATCGCCTCGCACCGGTGGCGATGGCCGGCGAGCTCGCCCTCGACGGATCGGTGCGACCGGTCCCCGGCGTGCTGGCGATCGCGGAGGCTGCCCGGGGGCGAGGGGTGGAGCGACTGCTCGTGCCGGCGGAGAACGGTGCGGAGGCCGCTCTGGTCGACGGGCTCGAGGTGGTCTGCCTGGAGAGCCTGGGTCAGGTCGCCGCTTTCGTCGAGGGTGACTGGTCGCCGCCGACGCCTCAACCGATGCCGCTCCGGGCCGACGCGTCCACCCACGCTCCAGACCTCGCCGATCTGCGCGGCCAGCGACACCTTCGCTACGCCCTTGAGATCGCGGCGGCCGGCGGTCATAGCTTGCTGATGGTCGGTCCGCCCGGCGCCGGCAAGTCGCTGGCCGCGAGCAGGCTGCCCTCGATCCTGCCGGCGATGGCGCCCGGCGAGGCGCTCGAGGTGGCACGGATCGCCAGCGCTTGCGGTCGCCTTGGCGCCGAAGGGCCACAGGGCCGGCCGTTCCGCGCTCCGCATCACACGATCAGCCCTGCGGGACTGATCGGCGGTGGCAATCCACCCGGTCCCGGCGAGGCGACGCTTTCTCACCGTGGCGTCCTCTTTCTCGACGAGCTCTGCGAGTTTCGCCGCGACACGCTCGAGGCATTGCGAACACCGCTGGAGAGCGGCTGGGTCTCGGTCGCCCGGGCGGGTGCCTGGCGACGCCTGCCCTGTCGCTTCATGCTCGTCGCCGCGGCGAATCCCTGTCCCTGCGGGCGCGGCGAGACCGACCCGGAGTGCACCTGTGCGCCGCTGGCCGCGCAGCGCTACCAGGCGCGCCTGAGCGGTGCGCTCGCCGATCGGATCGATGTCCTGGCGGCGATCCGGCAGCCCACCGCAGATGAGATCGCTGGTCCGCCGGGGGAGTCCTCGGCGGCTGTGCGCGAGCGGGTCACGGCAGCGCGGGGGCGCCAGGAACGCCGCCTCGGAGCGGGGCGCTGCAACGCGGAGATGACCCCGGCCGAGCTGCGCGAATCGGTCTTGACCGAGGAAGCCGCGACCCTCCTGGCCGAGGCCTACTCCCGTCACCGCCTCAGCGGGCGCGCGCACGATCGCGTCCTGCGCCTCGCCCGCACGGTCGCCGATCTTGCCGGCGAAGAGGAGATCGGCCGTGAGCAGATGGCGCAGGCTCTGCAACTGCGCCGGAGGGACGCCGAGTGAAGGAGCCGACCGCCTGCCCGGACTGCCTGCGGCGCTCACGCCTGCTCGCCCATCTGGCTCCCTACATCGAACGAATTGCCACCGGTGCCGTGGGGTCGCGCTCGCCCGAATTGCTGCGTCTCTCCAACGAGGATCTGGCCGAGGCCGCGGCGCCAAAGGTGGCGGCGCAGGTGCTGGCCCAGGTCGAGGCCGTGCCCGAGGAGACCCTTCGCGCCGATCTGCTCGCGGCCCAGTGCTGGGCCTGCTGCCGTCACGACTCTCGCTTTCCCAGCGGCCTCCATGACGCTGCCGACGCGCCCTGGGCACTGATCGGCCGCGGCGATCCCGCCCTCTTGGAGCGCCTGGAGCCCGACGGTGCCGTGACGGTGGTCGGCGCCAGGCGGGCCAGCACCTACGGCCGCGGAGTCGCTCGCGAGCTGGGCCGGGAGCTCGCCGCGGCCGATCTGGTCGTCGTCAGCGGCCTCGCCTTCGGGATCGACGCCTGCGCCCATCGCGGCGCGCTCGAAGGTGGCAGGACCGTCGCCGTCCTCGGCTGCGGGGCCGACATCGCCTACCCGGGATCCCACCGTTCGCTCTGGCGGCGAATCTGCGAGCGCGGCCTGGTCATCTCCGAGCTGCCGCCGGGGACGGGCGTCTGGCGCTGGACCTTTCCGGCGCGCAACCGGATCATGGCGGCGATGGCGGGGATGACCGTCGTCGTCGAGGCGGCGCGGCGCTCCGGCTCGCTGATCACAGCGGACCTCGCGGCCGATCTGGGGCGTGACCTGGGAGCGGTTCCCGGGCCGGTCACGGCGCGCGGCTCGGCCGGCACCAACGACCTCCTCGCCGGCGGCGCCTGCCTCGTTCGCGAGGCCCAGGACGTGCTCGACGCGATGCTCGGGCCGGGGGTGCGCAGGGCCGAGCGGAGCGGCCCGCCGCTCGAGGCCGAGCTGCGCGAGGTCCTGATCGCGGTCGAGCGGGGCGAGGAGACGTGCGATGCGGTTGCCGTGGCTCTCGACCTGACCGGCGCCGAAGCGGCGTCCGCCCTTGCCACGCTCGAGGCGCTCGGCTACCTCTCGTGCTCGCTCGTCGGCTCCTACTCGCGCACGCTGCTGGCGGTGCCGGGTGTCTAGGCTGCGCCCAATGGACGCTGAGCGCATACCGGCCGTGCTCTCGATCGCCGGCTCGGACTCCGGCGGCGGCGCCGGCATCCAGGCCGACCTCAAGGCCTTTGCCCGTTGCGGGGTGCATGGCATGACCGCGATCACCGCGATCACCGCTCAGAACACGGTGGGGGTCGAGGCGATCGAGCCCGTCTCGCCGGAAATGGTCATCGCCCAGATCGGCGCAGTTGCCGATGACATCGGAATCGACGCGGTGAAGGTGGGCATGCTCGGGAACGCCGAGACGATCGAGGCCGTCGTTGCTGCACTTTCTCTGCTGGTCGAGGAGGTGCCGGTCGTCGTCGATCCGGTCATGGTTTCTGAGAGTGGCGCCGTTCTGCTCGATCCCGACGCCCGCGAAGCCTTGATCGTTCGCCTGCTCCCGCTCGCCACCGTGATCACGCCCAACATCCCTGAGGCCCGTGTGCTGGCCGACGCGGCCGAGCACGAGTCCCAGGAGGACCTGGCGCGGGAGATCGTCGCCCTTGGCCCCCGGGCGGTCGTGGTCACCGGCGGGCACAGCGAGCGCACCGTCGACCTCTTCTTCGACGGGCGGGAAGCGGCGGAGATTCCGGGGGAGCGCCACCCCGACGGTGCCGCACACGGCTCTGGGTGTACGCACTCGTCGGCTCTCGCAGCGTTTCTCGCGCGCGGGGAGACGCCGCTCGAGGCCGCGCGAAAAGCGCGAGAGGTCGCCTCCGATGCCGTGGCTCGCGGCCTGCGGGAAATCGGCGGCGGCCCGGGCCCGGTCGACGTCTTCGGGCTTCGATGAAGCATTACCGGGGCTATCGCCGGGGTAATCGCCCAACGAGGCTCGGTAGATTCCGGCCATGAGCTCAAACGGCGCCACGACCACCAACCTGCCCCGCCCACGCTCGAGCGTCGTCTTCGACGGGCCCGACCGGGCGCACTCGCGCGCCTACATGAAGGGAATCGGCTTCGATGACGACGCGCTGAGCAGGCCGACGATCGGC
>DASZQM010000012.1:0-2903 GCA_035549645.1 Solirubrobacterales bacterium
GACTGAGCTGCGCCGCAGCCTGGCCGCATTGCGGCGGGCGGCGGAGGGGTCCGTTCGGGCTCGCACGCCGCACCTGATCGCCCTCGCTCGCGGGCCGGCCCGAGCGCTGCGGCGCGAGCGGCTCTCGCTCAACCAGAAGACGCGGGAGATCCGCGCCGCCTCCGAACGCGGCCTTGCCGGGCGGCTCGGCTTCCAGCGGCGGGTCGCCGGGGTGGTGCTCGAGCGCGCCGCCCGCCGCGCCGCCGGCGCCGAAATGGAGCGTCGGCGCACCGCCCTGCACCGCGCCGAAGTCGCCCTGCGTGCCCACGAACCGGAGCACACCCTCGCCCGCGGCTACGCCTTGGTCGAGGACGAGGCCGGGGAGCCGCTGAGCGACCGTGCCGCGGCGGCAGCCGCCGAGCGCGTCAGACTGCGCTTCGCCGATGGCAGCGTCGGCGCCAGGATCGAGGACGCGGACTGACCCAGCCACCCAACAGCTACGAGGACGCCGTCGAGCGCCTGGAGCAGATCATCGACCGGCTCGATTCCGGTCAGGCCGGCCTGCGCGAGACCCTCGAGCTCTGCCGCGAGGGCCGTGACCTCGTCACCTACTGCAGCGGTGAGCTCGACGCGGTCGGCGAGGGCCTCAAGGAGCTGAAGCTCGACGAGCTGGCCGAGAGACTCGCGGCCACCGGCGGCGAGGCTTAAGCGGCGGCGTCGCGGAGCCGCTCGATCTCGGTTTCGAGCTGTATCCGGGCAGCCACCAGCTCGCTCGGTCCCCGGCGGGCGATGACCGGTTCCCCAGCGCGCTCGAGGAAGACGTAGGCGAGCTCGACCTCCTCCACGTCGCGCGCCTCGGCGACCGCCAGGGCGTAGATCGCCTGCTGGACTTCGTAGCGAGAGGCCAGCTCGGCGGGGGTCGCACCGTCGAGGCGATCGGTCTTGTAGTCGACGATCAGCGGTGGGGCGCCCTCGCCCTCGACCAGGAGGTCGATCGAGCCGCGCAGCACGGTCCCGGCGACCTCGATCAGCAACGGCACCTCGACCCGGCTGCGCTCGGCGTGACGGACTCGCTCGGCGAAGAAGCGCGAGTCGAGCCAGGAGCGCACGGGGGCGATCAGCTCCTCCTCCGGCAGAGATGTCGCGGCGCCGACCTCGCCCGATGCGGCGACGCGGGCGATCAGATCTGGCCCGGGCTCGCGCCACCCATTCGCCTGGCTCCACTCGAGCAGCGCGTGGACGGCGCGGCCGCGCACGACGCCTCCGCCCGCGGCGGGTTGATCGCTCGGGGCCTCGGTGGCGCGATCGGCAAACAGCTCCGCCGGGCCATCGCCGTGGGAGGAGATCGCGGTGTAGGAGAGCGCTCCCCGCGTCGGCTCCGCCGGCGTCGGCAGCGCCACCAGGGGCGCCGGCCCCGCGCCGAGCTCCCGCGCCCCCTCGGCTTCCCGTCGCAGGGAGGTGAGGCGTGTCGCCTGCTCGGGCGAAGCGAGGTTGAGGCGGACGGGGATCTGCGAGGGCTCGAACGTCGCGTCCATTCCCGGCCGCGACTCGGGGGCTGGGATGGCGACGGTGGAGTCGCGCTCGCGATCGATCTCGAAGGCGGCGACGATTCGCTCGACCACGGCTCGTCCGTGGCTCTCTCGGGATGGCGGCGAGGGAGCGACGACGCCACTCAGCAGGAGCCGCTCCTGGGCGCGTGTGGCGCCGACGTGGAAAAGGCGCAGCTCCTCTTCCGCCTGCCGCCGCTGGTCCTCCTCACAGAGCTCCCGCTGGGCGTAGAGGTCGACCCCCCGCGCCCCCAGCCGGCGCAGCTGCATGCCGACCCGCGGCTGCTCGGGCTCGTGCCCGATCGTCAGCATCGGCGTGCGCACGGCGGGCAGCAGGCCCCGCGAGAGATGGGGGATCGCGACCACGCCGAACTCGAGCCCCTTGGCGCTGTGGATGGTCATGATCCGCACGCCGTCGTGGCCCTCGACCGCCGTCGCCGCCTGCGCGTCGGCGTCGGCCTCGGCGCGGGCGGCGAGGAAGTCGAGCAGGCCGCGCAGGTCGCGTCCCTCGGCCGCCTCGAACTCGGCGGCGAGGCGCATCAGCTTGCGCACGTTGGCGAAGCGGCTCTCGCCAGCCGGCCGCATCAGCACCGCCAGGTCGTAGCCGGTCTCGGTCACGGCCGCATCGATCAGCTCGGCGAGGGGGAGCGCGGCGGCGCGGCGGCGCAACTCGGCCAGCGTCTCGGCGAAGGCGCGCAGTCGCGCGAGCTCCTCGGCGGGGATTTGAGCCAGGCGCTCGGGGTCCACGCCCTCCTCCTCGCCCTGCCCCGCCGCCTGCGCTACGGCCGGCCAGAGGTGCCGACCCCTGCCCACCGCGGCGCGCAGCAGCCAGAGCGTGTCGGGAACGACGCCGCAGGCCGGCGAGGCGAGCGCTCCGAGCAGCGCCTGGTCGTCGAGCGGGTTGGCGATCGTCGCCAGCAGGGCGCAGACGTCGGCGACCTGCTGCTGGGACCAGTAGCCGCGGCCGCCGACCACGTAGGGGCGCAGGCCGGCTCGCTCGAGCGAGTCCTCGTAGGCATCGAGGCGGGTGAAGGCGCGCAGCAGCACGACCATCTCGCCGCGCTCGACGCCCTGGTCGGCGAGCTCGCGCAGGCGCGCGGCGAGAAAGCGGGCCTCGGCCAGCTGGTTGAGGGGCGTGCGCCCGTCGGTGACCGGATCGAGCTCGATCCCGTCCGCGTCCCAGCCCTCCTTGGCGGTGAGCAGGAGCTCGACCGCGGGGCCTTCTCCGGGTGGCTGCGGCTGGGCGGGCACCGCGCCGACGCGCAGCGGCGTGTAATCGGGCAGGAGCCGCTCGCCGATCGCGTTGACGGCGCCGATCACCTCGGGACGTGAGCGGAAGTTGCCGCTGAGCGGCAGCACCTCGCCGCCGGGGCTGGC
>DASZQM010000013.1:0-31092 GCA_035549645.1 Solirubrobacterales bacterium
AGCACCTGCTCGCGCAGCACCGTGTCCATCATGTGGGCGATGTCGCCCCAGCCGCCGCCGGCGCCTGGCGCCATGTAACGGGGGGCGATCGCGCCGAACTCGAGGTAGACGTTCTTGTGCTTCCAGGCGACTGCGGCCGCCTCGTGCGGCCAGGGCCAGCCGCCGTGGTGGCAGATCAGGGTCAGCTGGGGGAAGTCGCAGGCGATGCGGTCGATCAGCACCGGGCGCTCGAACTCGAGCGGGCCGTGCGAGGAGAAGTTGATCCCGGTGTGGAGCCCGACCGGCACGCCGAGCTGGGCGCAGCGGGCGTAGACCGGGTAACAGCGTCGGTCGGTCGGCGAGATGCCGAGGAAGCCGGGCTCGAAGACGATCCCGCTGAGCTTGAGATCGAGGATCGCCCGGTCGACCTCTTCGACGGCGCCCATCGTGTCGCGGGGATCGACGCAACCGAAGCCGCAGGCGACGCGGTCCGCGTTGTCGCGGACAACTGTCGCCAGGCGATCGTTCAGGTCCAAGGGGTTCGCCCACTCGACCTCGGCCTGCATCACGCCGAGGTCGACGCCGCAGCGCCCGGCTTCCTCGAGCCAGTCCTCGACCGTGCAGTCGAGGTTTTGCAGGAAGCCCTCGTAGACCTCGTCGTAATGCAGGTACTCCTCCGGCACGGGCGGCTGCGGCTGCTCGCGCGTATCGCGGGTCGGCAACTTGACCCGGAAGTCGATGATCGGCTCCGCCACCTCAGACCCTCGCTTTCCCGTCGCGGTCGCCGTCGCCGCCGAACTCGCCGGTGCGCTCGAGCTGCTCTTCCGAGCCCTCGAGCGCCTCCATGTAGGAGTGGTAGAGGCGCATGCTCTGCTCCAGCGGCGCGCCGAGGCCGCGCAAGGCCAGCTCTTTCGTCATCGCCACCGCGTCTGGGGCGCGCGATCCGATCGTCGCCGCCAGCTCGCGCGCCGCGGGCATCAGCTCGTCCGGCTCGACCAGCTCGTTGACCAGGCCGATGCGCAGCGCCTCCTCGGCGTCGATGAACTCGCCGCTGAGCAGCAGCCGCATCGCGTTGCCGAGCCCGACCACCGCCGGCAGTCGCAGCGCGCCGAAGCCGTGGAGGAGGTTCCACTTGACCTCAGGCGCGCCGAACTGCGAGGCGGGCGTGGCGAGGCGGATGTCGCAGAAGAGGGCGAGCTCGAGACCGCCGGCGACCGCGTAGCCGTCGATCGCCGCGATCAGCGGCTTGGAGATCGTCAGGCCGAGGTCCCAGCGCTCCGGGCGCCAGGGCTCCCAGGACGTCCGCTCCGGCGCCCCGGCGTGCATCTCCTTCAGGTCGGCACCGGCGGAGAAGGCGCGCCCGCCGGCTCCGGTGACGATGCCGACGCGGACGTCCGGGTCCCCCTCGAGCCGGCGCAGCGCCGCGGTCAGCTCGCGATAGGTCTCGGTGTCCATCGCGTTGAGGGCGTCGGGACGGCTCAGGGTCACCGTCCCGACTCCCTCGGCTCTTTCCTCGGTGACAGGCATCACCCGTTCCCCTCAGCCATGTCCGTGCACGCCGCGGGCCTGGTGGCGCTTGCCGGAATTTGGGTCGTGGTCGGGTATGTAGGGCGGCACGTCGCTGCGCACGTCGGCCTCCTCGGGCGTCGCCGCCGCGAACAGCTGCCCGGCCTCGACCAGGCGCGCCGGGTTGCGCCGCTCCAGGATCAGGGCGATCGCGACGGCGACGGCGATCGTCGCCAGGGTCGCCCAGATGAAGTAGCGCAGCGGTGAGGGCGGGGTCGGGTGGACGTTGCCGTAGGTGACGATGCCGACGCCGACGAGGCCGATGGCCGGCACGATCAGGTGCCGCCCGATCGAGAACTCGGACCGGTGCTGCTCGTAGTAGTACTTGACCACGCCGACCCCGAGCAGGGCGTAGGCGGCGATGAAGAAGAGGGTCGCGATGTAGGCGGCCCAGGAGGCCAGTTCTCCCGGCGCGTAGATCGAGCCGAGGATCAGCGTGATGGCGAGGAAGGCGACGGCGACGGTGACGATCGCCCGTCCCGGGGCGCCCTTCTCGTTGACGTGGTCGAACCAGGCCGGCAGCATCCGGTCGCGACCCATCGAGAAGATCATCCGCGAGGCCGCCGTCACCGTGACGATGTTGAGCGCGATGAAGCTGGTCATCACGGCGATGATCGAGAGCGTGCCGAGGAAGGGGCCGGAGAAAGTGCGGGCCAGGGTGTCGAAGGGAGTGCCGTCGCTCTGCAGCGCTTCCAGGCCCGCTTCGGTGAGGCCGAAGCCGACCACGCCGGAGTAGATCAGCAGCACGTAGAAGGCGCCGACCGCGAGCGTCGTCACCAGCACCGCCCGCGGGATCGTCTTGCGCGGTTCGTGCGCCTCCTCGCCCAGGGTGGTCGCCGACTCGAAGCCGACGAAGGCGAAGATCGCGAAGACGAGGCCATAGATCACCCCCGAGAAGCCGAGGGCGCTTTCGGAGGGGTCGAAGGGCTTGAGGCTGAGCCCGTCGGCGCCGCCGTTGAAGAGGACGATCAGGGCGATCAGGCCGAAGACGAGGATCTCGAAGCCGAGGAAGAAGAGCCCGACCCGCAGCGAGGGGGTCAGGCCGACGGTGGTGATCACCGCGGAGAAGACGATCAGCGCCGCGGCGAGCCATTGCCAGGCGATCGTCACTCCCTGCCCTTCGAGGTATTCGCTGACGAAGGTCGAGAAGAAGCAGAGCTGGAAGGGCAGCAGCAGGACGTAGGCGCCGAACAGCATCACCCCCGTGACGAAGCCGACCTTCGGCCCGAAGGCGTGGGAGAGGTAGGTGTAGAAGGAGCCCGCCGCCGGCAGCTTGCGGGCGAACTCGCCGATGATCACGGCGAGGCAGAGCGAGAACAGCATTCCGACGAGCATCGCGAAGGGCGAGGCGAAGCCGCTCTCGCTGGCGATGAAGACGAATCCGGCCGTGGCCCCCGCCGCTGGCCCGATCAACGCCGCCGATTGCACGACTGCGCCTCCCAGGCCCGTTGAGCCCCCGCGCAGGGTGGAAATGCGGTTGGACGTCGACTCCATGGTGACCCTTACCTCTCTTTCGACTCGGTCTTGTTCCAGTCGGGAAGCTCTTTGTCGCGATCCCAGGCGAGGGCGAAGGGGTCCTCGACTTCCGCGATCAGCGCGCTCTTCTTCACCCGCATCGAGGGTGTCCGCGGGAACGGCTCCGTGCGGCGCTCGATGTAGCGGGGGACCTTGTGCTTGGCGAGGCGGTCGCGGCAGAAATCGACCAAAGCCGCCGGCGTGACAGCGCTCGCATCGTCGACGAACGCCACGTACGCCTTGACCTCCTCGCCTCGCAACTCGTCTGGCACCGCCACCACCGCTGCCTCGAGCACCGACGGGTGGGAGCGCAGGACGTTCTCGACCTCGGCCGCAGCGACGTTCTCGCCGGCCCGCCGCACGATGTCCTTCTTGCGTCCGAGGAAGTAGAGGTAGCCGGCCTCGTCGCGGCGAGCCAGGTCGCCGCTGTGGAGCCAGCCGTCGACAAGCGTCTCGGCCGTCGCCTCCGGCCGGTTCAGGTAGCCGCGCATCATTCCCGGTGCCTTGATCAGGATCTCGCCGGGCTCCTCGGGGCCGACCTCGCGACCCTCGTCGTCGACGAGGCGAACGCTGACGCCGGGGCAGGGCAGGCCGATCGAGCCCGAGCCGGTCATCTCCCCGGCGTGATCGAGCGGCATCGCCACGACCAGGCCGGACTCGGTCAGGCCGTAGCCCTCGACCCAGGGGAAGCCCCAGCGCTCGATGAACTCGGCGTGGAGCTGGGCCGGGATGCCGATGTGGAAGGCGAACTCGACCTGCTGGCGGCGCTCCTCCTCGCCCGGCTCGGCCTTCAGCAGCAGGGCCGGGATCGAGGCGAGGGCAAAGAGCCGCGTCACCTGATGCTCGACCACCACCGACCAGAAGCGCGAGACGCTGAAGCGGCGCATCGTCACCAGCGGCGCGCCCGCGTGCAGCGAGGAGAGGAACAGCCAGGGTGGGTCGTTGTAGAAGAACTGCAGGCAGCAGAGCAGGCGGTCGTCTTGGTCGAGGCCGTAGAGGCCGAGGTAGAGCTCGACGAAGCGGATCCAGTAGTCGTGGGCGACCATGCAGCCCTTCGGCGGGCCGGTCGTGCCCGAGGTGTAATAGACGTTGGTGATCGCGTCGGGGTCGACCTGCACCTCGGCCAGCGGCAGCGGGCCGGACTCGGCCACACAGTGCGCCAGGCCGCAGGGCTCGGCGCCGCTGACGACGACCACCTCGGTCGCGGCGGGGTCGATCACCGAGCGGATCAGCTGCTCGTGCTCGGCGCCGCAGATCGCCAGCTTGGCGGCCGAGTCGCGGACGATGTGGCCCGCGTCGTGCTCGCCGGCGGAGGTGTTGACGGAGACGAGGCTCGCTTCGCAGGCGTTGGCCGCCAGCCAGGCGACCATGAACTCGGTCCGGTTCTCGAGCATGATCAGGACGCGGTCGCCGGGCTCGATCCGCTCGCGTAGGTAACCGGCGAAGCCCTCGACCGCGTCGCGGAAGCGCTCGCGGCTGACGACGGTTCCGTCCTCGAAGATGAAGGCCGGCTTGCCGGGCTCGCGGTCCAGCGCCTCGCGGGCGAGCGTGATGATGTCGGCGGGCAGGTCGGCGACGGCTGAATCGAGCGGCGGCCAGGTGGCCTCGAGGCGATTCGCCGGCGCCGGGGTCACTCGTACCAGCGCTCCGGCGCGACCACGGTCTTCTGTGGCCACTCGAGGTCGTGGGTGAAGATCAGCTCGGCGCCGTGGCGCTGCGCCAGCTCGCGGATTCGCTGCCAGCTAGCGACCATCGCGTCGGGGCTCCAGACGATGCCCGGCAGGACGTTCTCCTCGATGTTGCGCGGGATGTAGGCGGCGTCGGCGACGAGGATCAGCGTCCGCCCGCCGTCGAGCTGAACCAACATCGATTGGTGCCCGGCGGTGTGGCCGGGGGTGGGGAAGATGACGACCCGGCCGTCGCCGAAGAGGTCGCGCTCGCCTTCCAGCTCGACCCACTCGACCGGGTGGTCGAAGTCGGCCGGCAGGTAGATCTCGCGCTGGTAGACCGGCGGCCAGTGGGCGAACTCGAGCTCGCGGCGCTGGGCGTAGAAGGTCGAGTCGGGGAAGAACTCGATCCCGCCGGCATGGTCGTAGTGCAGGTGCGAGAGGACGACGTGCTCGACGTCGGCCGGCGCGAAGCCGGCCGAGCCGAGCTGGCTGACGACGTCGTCTCCCTCCTCCATCGTCACCTCGAAGGCATCGGCGGCCTCGCCCAGCCGGCCCCGGGGATCGTCGATCAGGGCCGGGTGGCCGCCGGTGTCGAAGAGGACATTGCCCTCCGGGTGGGTGACGACGTAGAAGAAGTAGGGAATCTCGACCTTCGTCCCGACTTCGGGGTGGAAGGGGTCGAAGACGGACATGTCGGCGATCTCGCCGCCGCCGTGGAAGGCGTAGACGCGGAGGCCGGCCATCTCAGCCGCCCTCTCCCTGGGTGGCTTTTGGCGCCGGGTGCGAGGCGAGCTGCGGCCGGTGCTCGGAGCCGGCCATCGCCAGCGCGAACCCGGCCATCTCGTCGGCGATCACGGCGAGCGGGGTGGGGCCCGAGGGACGGAACCAGTAGGTGACGCCGTTGCACATCTGGATCGCGGCGATGCGGAACAGTTTCTGCTGGGCGATGTGAAAGTCGCCGCTCTCGACGCCGCGGGCGATCACCTCGGCCCAGAGCGCCTCGTATTCGTCGCGGATCTTGACGATGCGGGCGCGATTGGGCGGGTCGAGCGAGCGGATCTCGGCGTCGCCGACGTAGGCGTCGAGGAGGTTCTCGCCGTTGTAGGTGACGTGGGCGCGAGCGATGCCGGCGAGTTCCTCGGGTGGGGTGGTGGCCGCGGCCAGCGCTTTGCGGGCGCCGGCGACCATCTCGTGCATCGCGTCGCGCATGATCGTCAGCAGGAGGTCCTGCTTGCTGCCCATGTGGTGGTAGAGGGCGGCGGTGGTGACGCCGGCCTCGTCGGCGATCTCCCGGATGCCCGTGGCCGCGTAGCCCCGGGCGGCAAAGAGGCGGACCGCGGCGTCGCGGATACGGGCTCCGGTGTCAGGGTGGCTCTTGCTTACCGATCGATCGATAACCTGACGGTAACAGCGCTCCAGAGCGGGTTCAAGCACTTTCCCCAATCTGGGCCGGGGTGGAGGAGAATGGCGCGGATGGCTGTGCGAAAGGGCCAAAGAGCCGTGCGTGCGACGGTCCGCGGCGCGGTCCAGGGAGTCGGTTTCCGCGACGCGACGGTGCGCGCCGCGGATCGTCTCGGGGTGCTGGGCTGGGTCCGCAACGCCGAGGACGGCAGCGTGCTGGTCCACGCCGAGGGTGCGGAGGGAGCGGTGGGCGAGCTGCTCGAGTTCCTGGGGGAGGGGCCGCGCGGTGCGCGGGTGGCCTCGGTCGACGTCGAGGAGGTCAAGGTCGAGGGTCACGAGCAGTTTGCGGTCCGCGGCGTCAGCGCCGGCGTCTTCGTCGTCCAGGAGCACGCGGCGACGGCGCATCACTTCGACCTGCGGCTGGAGGTCGAGGGCGCGATGCGCTCCTGGGCCGTGCCCAAGGGCCCGACGATGGACCCGGCGGTGAAACGGCTCGCGGTCCAGGTCGAGGACCACGCGATGTCCCACAACGACTTCGAGGGCCCGACCGATGGCGGCGGCGTGATCGTCTGGGACCGTGGCACTTACGAGCAGGGCGGCCGCGTCCCCTGGCCCGAGGCGCTCGAGCGTGGCCACGCCGTCTTCGTCCTCCACGGCGAGAAGCTGCGCGGCGGCTTCGCCCTCCAACGCACCGGCCGCGGCGGCGAGAAGCCCCAGTGGCTGCTGATCAAGCGCCGCGACGACGAGGCGGAGTCCGGTTCGGATGTTGTCGCCGAACGCCCTGAGTCGGTCACAAGCGGTATCACCCTCGATCGGCTGCTCGCCGATTCGAGGTCAACGGAATAGTTGTCCTAACACCTTTTGTTGTCCTAACACCTTTTTCTTATGGCAGCGGCGCCCGACAATGTAAACACACTAGTGCGTCCATATGTGTGATTCGCCACGGAAGCGTACGGTCGAGGATGGGCCTCCCGCTTTGTTCCCAAATGCTGGTTTAGAGCTCGACGCCGTGGGTAAAAAGGCCGCTTCGACAAATTGGCTAATTAATCTAAATATGTTTGATCATTTGGTACCGGCTGTGCTAAAAAGGGCCAAGCGGACGATCCACCGGGCGGCGGGCGGTCCAGCTGGGCCACTTCGTCGGTAACGACGGTGGGAGGTCGATTCATCAGGCTCCTACCCACCCTGGGAGATCGCCGCGTACCGTAATTCAACCGCCCGGGAAGGTATTCACCGGGCTAAAGGAGACAAAGTGAAACGGACCCAGAAGTTCGGCTTTGCCCTGCTCGCGATGGCGGTGAGCATGTTCGCGATGACCGCCGTGGCGTCGGCGACGCCGGAAGACCCACTCATTGGTCTCTGTAAAACAAACACTCCCATCTTATGTGCAAGCGGGAGTCTTTTCCACGTTCCGAGCGGTGGATCGATTGGCGTCTTAACAGAAGCCAAAAACCCGATCCTCAAAGGAACCCTGACGGAGAAATGCAACACCTCTCTGTCGCAGTTCAAAACCAGCGAAGAAGATAAAACAGTTCTCAATGGCCAAATCACGAATCTGACCTTCACCGGAAGCTGCACTCCATGCTCCACGGTGAAAACGCTCGGTCTCCCGTACACGGCAAAACTGTCCGGCAGCGGGGAAGACTATGTCCTGAGCAGTAGCGGTGGGGCTGAACTCTCAGGATGCACGTTCGGCGTGACCTGCAAATTCGAAGGCACCGGAGTCACCCTGTTAGGGGTGAATACGGCCGAAGGCGCGGAATTCAAAGCCGAAGAAGAGGAACTCAAACAGACCGGTGGCAATGCCTTCTTCTGTGGCTCCACCGGTAAATGGACCGCAAACTACAAAGTGATCGGTGTCGACTTATACAACAGCAGCGGCACACTGCTCGAAGAACACAAAGGTCCCGCCTGGATCACATTATTAAAATGACGCAATGAGTGCATGCACTGCGGTGCAGTGAATGCACCTCGAGAGGAATCGGAGGGCCGCGCTTTGGCGCGGTCCTCCGCCTCGATCGACGGCTGCCGACAGTTAGGGAAAAAGGAATGGTCGGGAGTCTTGACAGGTACGAATGGAGTATCTAATCTGCTCACCGTTGCCCGCGGTCACGGCTGCCGCGGTGCCTACGCCAGGGAGAGGGGGTGCAGCTTTGGGGTTCCGATCTTCGGTCGCGATCAGGTTCGCGTGCGTCGGCACGACCGCGCTGCTGGTTGGCCTTCTGGCCTGGGGTGCGGCACCCGCGAGCGCCGCAGATACACACCTCTTCGACCCCGTGCTCTCGCTGACGGGGGACTGCTCGACGTCGTCCTCTGACAGCGTTCCCGATCCTGGGCCCTGTCCAGGCACCCCCGGCACGGATCATCCCCCACGCGCCTTCGACAACCCGTGTGGCGTAGCGGTTGACCGCTACGGTGACATCTACGTCGCCAGCTCCGCCCTCGCCACCGAAACCGGCACCAACGGGCGCATCGACGTCTTCAGCCCGCAGGGCGACTACCTGATCGGGATCAAAGATGAAGCACAGCCCTGCAGCCTGGCGGTCGACTCCGTGGGCAATCTCTACGCGGTCGAGTACGCCAACCAGGGCGTGGTGCGTTTCGCGCCGAGCTCCTTTCCGCCGGCACCCGGCGTGACCTACTCGAAGTCGACGGTGTTCGAAAAGGTCGGCGCCACCGAAGGGGCGTGGGCGGTTGCGGTCGACCCATCCGACGACCACCTCTTCTTCACCCGGCAGACCAGGATCATGGAGTATGACTCCGCCGCCGATGGGCTGACGCCGATCCGGGAAGAGATCGGCCTTGACGAAGCCGAGACCCTGACCGGAATCGACGTCTGCGGCGCCAACCACGACGTCTACGCCACCGGCACGACGATCACCGAACATCCGGGCCTGCCCGAAAACGCCCGGGTCTTCGCCTTCGACGGGACCACCGGCGTCAAGAAGCTGGAACTCGACGGCTCCAACACTCCGGCGGGCAGCTTCGGCTTCATCTTCGGCAACTCCGGCATCGCCGTCGACCAGGCCAACTGCGACTTCTACGTCGACGACACCGAAGGGCACAAAGCCGTCGACCAATTCCACAGCGACGGCTCCTTCGTCGGCCAGCTGCCGAAACCCCCGGCCCTGCGGGAGCCGCAGCCCTTCGCCGACATCGCCGTCGACGACCCGATGACCGAAGGCGAAGTGGGCTACGAAAGCCCGAATGGCGGCTACGTGTTCGTCACCTCCGGGATCTTCACCACCAATCCCCATCTCTATGCCTTCGCGCCCACGCCTGAAGTCTCTGCCCCGGTCGTCTCGGGTCAGGTCGCCGCGGCGATCACCGCCAGCTCGGCGACGCTCGAAGCCGAAGTGAACCCAAACGCCTCGGCGACCGCCTACGCCTTCGAATACGTCAGCGAAGCCGAGTTCCAGCAGAACGGCTATGCCAACGCGCAGCGAGCGCCGGTTCCCGACGGTGAGCTCGCCGCCGGCGCCTTCCCGGTACCGGTCTCGGCTCCGGTCACCGGCCTCACCGCCGGCAACCGCTACCGCTTCCGGCTGACCGCGACCAACCACTGTGACCCGCTGGAACCGGCCGACGCGTGCACGACGACGGGCGAAGGACTGCCCGGAGGGGTCGGTGAGGACGCGGCCTTCGCGACCTATCCGCCGCCGCGCGTGGGCCTGCCGGACGGCCGCGCCTACGAGCTGGTCACCCCGCCGCAGACCAACGGGCGAATCCCGACGATGGCGGAACTCGGGGCCGGCTTCAATGGGTTCGACACGCCCCTCTCCTCGGCTGACGGAAACAGCCTCCTCTTCGGGACCGAGGGCGGCGCGCTGCCGGGGATCGGCGGGGGCGGCTTCCACGACACCTTCGAGGCCGTGCGCGGCCCCGGCGGCTGGCAAAGCCACTTCACGGGACTCTCTGGAGCGCAGGCCCGCGAACCGATGGAGGGCGGGGTCTCGGCCGACCACCGCCTCTCGTTCTGGGAAGCGCGCGGAAGCCAGGGCAGCTTCGCCGGCAGCGCTGCGCTCGGCACGACCTACGTTCGCCGCGAGGCGGGCGCGATCGACTCCGCCTGCAGTCCCGAACCGGGTGGAGCCTTCGAAGCGATCGGTTGCGGCAGCCTGGGCACCGAACCGCTCGCGCACGGGCGCTGGATCAGTGGCGACGGCGCCCACGTCATCTTCGAAACCAACACGGACAACCTCGCCCCCGCCAAGCAGCTCGAGCCGAACGCGCCGCCGACCGGGACCGCCGCGATCTATGACCGCACCGCCGACGGCACGACGCATGTCGTTTCGCTGCTGCCCGGCGAGGTGCAGCTCAAAGCCGGCGAAGGAGCCACCTATCTCGGCGCCTCGGCGGATGGGACGGCGGTCGCCTTCAAGGTCAAAGGCGCCACGTACGCGCGCCTCGACGACGCGGAAACCGTGCCGGTCACCTCGGGCAACGCGGTCTTCGGCGGCTTCTCGGCCGACGGCAGCAGGCTCGTCTACCTGAAGGAACCGATTGCCGGGCCAGGGCCGACGCGCGGCGGGATCGTCGTCTTCGACACCGCCAGCGGCGAAAGCACCAGCGTCGGGGGCACGGAATCCGTCCTGGTCAATGTCTCCGACGACGGTTCGCACGTCTTCTTCGTCTCGCCGAAAAAACTCGACGGGAAACTCGGCCAGCTGGGCAAAGACAACCTCTATGCCTGGGACGGCTCGGCCGCGCATTTCATCGCGACGCTCGAACCGGGTGACGTCGACGGCAGAGAAGGCAACGCCGGGGGGGCGAGGGTGGAAGGCCTCGGGCTCTGGGTCTCCGACGCCGTCGGGCCCTCGCCCGGCCCCTACAGCGGCCCCGCGGTCGATCCCTCGCGCAGCACCCCCGACGGGGAGACGTTCGTCTTCCAGTCCCGCGCGCCGCTGACCGGCTACGCGAACGCCGGGTACTCGGAGATCTATCGCTTCGACCTCGCGGCGCCGCCCGGCGGCCAGCTCACCTGCGTTTCCTGCAACCCGACCGGTTCCGCCGCGACCTCCGACGCCCAGCTCGAGTCGAACACCGGCCCGGCTTTCGCCGCCTTCCCGCCGGTCGACGCGCTCGTTCACATCGCCAACGTCACCGAAGACGGCAGCAAGGTCTTCTTCCAGAGCGCCGATCGGCTCGTCAACGGCGACACCGATCGCAAGATCGACGTCTATGAGTGGCGCGGTGAGGGCACTGCCGGCTGCGAACGCGAAGCCGGCTGCATCGACCTGATCTCCTCCGGGCGCAGCGCCGGCGACGACTACCTCTTCGCGATGACGCCCAGCGGCAGCGACGTCTTCTTCCAGAGCGGCGACGCGCTGCTGCCGCAGGACACCGACAGCACCCCTTCGATCTACGACGCGCGGGTCGCCGGCGGCTTCCCCCAGCCACCGCCACCGCCCCCCGCCTGCGAAGGCGACGCTTGCCAGGCCGCGACGCCCGGCCCGCCGGCTCTGCCGGGCGCCGGGGGGGCGACGAGCGCGGTGCCCCAGGGCGAAGGCAACGTGCACCCGCATGTCAGGAAGAAGGGCAAGCACAAGAAGAAGAGGAAGCGGCATGGGGGACGGCGCCGCGGGCACCGCGGAGGGGGAGCCCGATGAGGGACTTCCTCGCCGCCCTGCTCGTCGCCTGCCTCGCCTCTCTCGCGCTGACCGGAGCGGCACAGGCCGACCCGAGCGAATACGGCATCGAATCGGCAAGCGCCTCGGCGACCTCCAACCTCGCCGGCGCTCACGCCGACTTCACCGTCGCCTTTGCCTTCAAAACCGAAAAAGGCGGGGCGCTGCCCGCCACGACCAAGGACGTCTCGGTCGAACTCCCCGCGGGCCTCCTCGCCAACCCGAGCGCGGCGCCCAAGTGCAGCGCCGCCCAGCTCGTCGGCACCGACCCGGAAGACAAAAGCAACGAAACGGGTTGCCCGCAGGACTCCCAGATCGGCATCACCGAAGTCCTCCTGACCAAAGGGCCGGGTAACAACAGCGCCTTCACCGAGCCGGTCTACAACATGGAGTCGCCCGGGGGGGACACGGTGGCGAGGCTGGGATTCATCGCCGACGTCTACCCGGTCTTCATCGACGCCCACATTCGCTCCGAAGGCGACTACGGAGCGACGATCACGATCGAAGGCGCCGGCTCGCTGATCCCGCTGCTCTCGGCGACCACGACCACCTGGGGCGTTCCGGCCGACAAAAGCCACGACGGCGAACGGATCACCCCCTACGAGGCGGTTCACAACGGCGGCGCGCCCGAAACGCCCAGTGGCAAACGCCCGAGTGGGCTGGTTCCGAAACCATTCATGGTCAACCCGACTCGCTGTGGCGTCCCCCGTCAGGTGAGGATCGTGGCCACCAGCTACGCGCTCCCCGCACAGCCCTCGGTGGCGACCGCCTCGCTCCCCCCGGTCAGCGGCTGCGGCGCGCTCGACTTCAGCCCCGCGATCTCCTTCACCCCGACCACGCGGGAAGCGGAAAGCCCCAGCGGCGTCGACTTCAAGCTGTCGCTGCCCCAGCAAGGGCTCTCCAATCCTCTGCTATCGACAGAGGCGCACCTGAAGAGCGCGACGGTGACGCTGCCACAGGGGCTGAGCCTCAATCCGGCGGCCGCAGCAGGCCTCGGTGCCTGCAGCGAGGCCGAGGTGGGCCTCGTCTCCGCGAGCCCGCAGCGCTTTGCCGACGACTCGCCGGGCTGCCCGGAGTCCTCCAGGGTCGGCAACCTCGAAATCCAGACGCCGCTGCTGCCCGAACCGATCGGCGGCTCCCTCTACCTCGCCACGCCTGTGGCCAATCCCTTCGGGACCCTGCTTGCCGGCTACCTGGTCGCGCACGGGCAGGGGGTGACGATCAAGCTCGCCGGGCGCATCGACATCGACCCCGTCACCCACCGGATCGTCGCGCGCTTCGACGAAGGCCCGCAGGCGCCTTTCGAAACCGCGCGGCTGCGCTTCAAGTCCGGCGCCCGCGGCGTCCTCACCACTCCGCCCACCTGCGGCCGCCACGACGTGCTCTCCGCGCTTTCCCCTTGGTCTGCTGCCGATCCGGACAACCCGGCGCCGGATGAGATCGCACAGCCCAGCGCCCCGTTCGCGATCGACTCCGGGCCGGCCGGCGCCCCCTGCCCGGTCCCCGGGTTCGCTCCCAGCTTCGAAGCCTGGGCCAGCAACCCGCGAGCCGGCCACTTCAGTCCGCTCGTGACCCGCTTCGCGCGCCCGGACGGCAGCCAGCGCTTCGGCCAGCTCACCGTGACCATGCCGCGGGGCGTGACCGGCAGGCTCGCCGGCATCCCCTACTGCCCCGAGGCGGCGCTCGCGGCGGCCGGCGCCCGCGGCGGCATCGGCCAGGGCGCGATCGAGCTCAGCGCACCGTCCTGCCCGGCGGCCAGCCAGGTGGGCGAAGCGATCGCCGGCGCCGGCTCGGGACCGAGCCCCTTCTTCGTCCCGGCCGGGAAGGTCTATCTCGCCGGCCCCTACCGCGGCGCCCCGCTCTCCCTGGCCATCGTCACCCCGGCTCTTGCGGGTCCCTTCGACCTCGGCGTCGTCGTCGTGCGGGCGGCGCTCTTCGTCGACCCCGAAAGCGCCCAGGTCAGCGTCGTCGCCGATCCGCTGCCGAGCGCCCTGCAGGGAATTCCGCTGGACATCCGCGACGTTCGCGTCGTAACCGCGCCCGGTTTCGCGCTCAACCCGACCGACTGCCGGGCGACGCGGGTCGGGGCGACGCTCGTCTCCGAGCTGGGCGCCAGCGCCAGCGCGTCGACTCCCTTCCAGGTCGGCGGCTGCCGTCATCTCGGCCTCGCCCCGAAGCTCTCGCTGAGCCTCTCAGGCAAGACCAATCGCGGTGCCCATCCGCGCCTGCGCGCGGTCCTGCGACCGCGCCCGGGAGACGCGAACCTCTCCTCGGTGCAGGTGACCCTGCCGCGCTCGGAGTTTCTCGAGCAGGCCCACATCCGCACGATCTGCACCCGCGTCCAGTTCGCCGCCCACAACTGCCCGGCGGCATCCGTGTACGGGCACGCGCAGGTGACCACGCCGCTGCTGGACGAGCCGCTGCGGGGCCCCGTCTACCTGCGCTCCTCGAGCCACGAATTGCCGGACCTCGCGATCGACCTCCGCGGGCAGGTCCCGTTTGTGCTCGACGGCCGCATCGACTCGATCGACGGCGGCATCAGGACCACCTTCGCCGCCACGCCCGACGCGCCGTTCACCAAGGCGGTCCTGACCATGCAGGGCGGCAAGAAGGGCCTCCTGGTCAACAGTCGCGACCTCTGTGCGGGCGATTCACGCGCGAAGGTCGCCTTCAGCGGTCAGAACGGCCGCCGCTCCGGCCAGCGCCCACTGCTTCGAAACGACTGCGCGGATCGCCGATCCAGGCGCGAAGGCAGCTAACCAAACGAGGAAGGGAGGAGTGATGTTCGACACCAAGGGGAGGCGTCTGCGCCCCAGTCCGGCGATGGCCGTCGCAATCGCGGCAATGGTGCTCGCCATGGTCGGCGGGGCGTTCGCCGCCACCGGCGGCCCCGGCGGCAAGGGGTCTTCGGCAAGCGCATCGAAGGCGAAGAAAGGAGCCAGGGGGCCGCGGGGGCCACGGGGTGCCACCGGGCCCGCCGGCCCAGTCGGTCCCGCCGGGGCCAAGGGCGACCCCGGGCCTGCCGGCGGTGCCGGCAAAGACGGGACCAGCGTGACCAGCAGCCAGATCCCGACGAGCAGCGCGGTCTGCAATCACCTCGGCGGCTCCGAATTCAAAGGGGTCAGCGGCACGACGACCGCCTGCAACGGGGCAACCGGCTTCAGCGAAGTGCTGCCGCCCGAAGCGACCGAGACAGGCAGCTGGGGAGCGCGGGAGAGCGCCGAACCGGGCTCGGGCCTGCTCCCGATCTCGTTCCAGATTCCCCTCGCCACGGCACCGGAGCCGGTGCTGGTGGAACCCGGGGAAACCGGGGTCGAAGGCTGTCCGGGCATCGTCGAAGGGCTGCCGACGGCCGAACCCGGCTTCCTCTGTCTCTACACCGCATTCGTCAACGAAGCCACGCCGGAAGGCTTCTTCAAGCCGGTTCAGGCAGGGGCGTTCCCCGAAGAAGGGGCGAGTCGCGCGGGGGCGATATTGAATATCTCCCACGAAGCGAACTACATCTTCTTCGGCTCCTGGGCGGTCACCGCCGAAGCCGAATAGCCGCCACGTCGACGATCCGGGTGCCGCCTGCGCGGTGTCCGGATCGTCAGGCGTTGCCGTTGCCGCAGGCGGACAGCCCCAGGGCGGTGGCCAGTTCCGAAGCACGGTCCAGCGCGGCGGCGCTCTGGATGAAGGCCAGCGGGTCGCGGGTGGCGGCGACCAGCCCCTGTCGCATCGCCACCAACATTGCCTCGACTTGCGCTCGCTCGCCCGCGGGAGCGCCCAGCGCCCCGATCTCGTTTATCTGCTTTTCGTAGAGGGGCACGAAGACGCTTTCGACCAGGTCCGCCGCTTTCGCTTCCAGGCCGGGCCCGGAGCTGGGAATCGAGTTTTCCTGGCTGTAGGCCCGGTAGGCGGCCGAGGAGCGTTCCTTGGTCTCGATGCAGATCGAGCTGGCCTTCTTCACGAACTCGGCCTTGCTCAGGCTCCCATCACCATTCGTCGCGGCGGTCGTGGTCGCCGACGTCTCGCTCTGGCCGCTTCCGCCGCAGCCAGATGCGCAGAGCGCGAGGGCAAGAGTCAGTGCCATCAGCTTCGCCCAGGACAGGGGAGGAATGGCTCTAAACATTTTGAGCATGTTACCTAGGCCCGAACCGGGTTAGCCTGCGGGCGACAACCAGCAGAGGAGGGGCTATGCGTTCAGGACTTGGCGGAGCGCCGACGCTCGACGAGCTGACGGTCGCCGACGATCCCGAGGCCTGGCGGGAGTGTGGCTTTCTGCTCGAAGGCGAGGAGTGCGTGGTCGGTGCGGTGCGGATTCGCCTGGTGGGCCGGGACGCAGGCAAGGGCCTGATCGACTGGTCGTTGCGTGACCTCGCTTCGACCGAGTTGGACGGTCTGCCGACGAGCCGCTCGGAGCGCCCGTTCCCGCAGGCCGGGCCGGCCCACCCGAACGGCGTCACCGCGCTCGACCACGTCGTCGCGATCAGCTCCGATCTCGATCGCACCGTCGCCGCGCTGAAGAGGGCGGGGCTGGATCTGAGGCGGATTCGCGAGGAGCCGACGCCGGCGGGGGCGCCGCGACAGGCCTTCTTCCGGCTCGGTGCCGAGATCCTCGAGGTGGTGCAGGCGCCGCCTGAGGCGATCGAGCGGACTGGACGAAACAAGCCGGCGTTCTTCTGGGGTCTTGCCTTCGTCGCCCCAGACCTCGAGGCGACGGTCGCCGAGCTCGGTGACGACGCGAGTGAGATTCGCGACGCGGTCCAGCCCGGCCGCCGCATCGCCACCCTGCGCCGCTCAGCCGGCCTGGCGCTGCCGGTGGCGCTGATGACGCCCTCCACTCAAGGTCACTCAAGCGAGAGTTGACCCACCTCTAGGTGGTTCAAGTCTCGCTTCGCTCAGGCCGCGGTGGCCGCGGCGAGGCGCTCGTGGACGAAGCGGACCACGGCGGCGCCCTCGCCGACCGCGGTGGCGCAGCGCTTGATCGAGCCGGCGCGGACGTCGCCGGCCGCGTAGACGCCGGGGACGCTGGTCTCGAGCAGGCCGTCGGCGCCAGCTTCGGCGCCGGTGAGGACGAAGCCCTTGGGGTCTCGGGCGATCGCCTCGCCGAGCCAGTCGGTACAGGGGACGGCGCCGAGGAAGAGGAAGAGGTGGGAGAAGGGCAGCTCCGCGCCGTCGGTCAGCGTCACCGCCTCGAGCTTGCCGTCGGAGCCGTGCAGGGCGGTGATTTCGCTGCGATCGCGGACGGCGACGCCATAGCGATCCAGGTCCTCGATCAGGTAGCTGGACATCGTCTCGCTGAGGTCGGCGCGGCGGTGCAGGAGGGTGACCAGCGCGCCGCCGCGGGCGAGCCAGATCGCCGCCTGCGCCGCCGAGTTGCCGCCGCCGACGACCCCGACCCGCTGGCCGCCGCAGAGCTGCGCCTCGGGCGGGCCGGCGGCGTAGAAGACGCTGAAGCCCTCGTACTCGTCGAGCCCCTCGACCGGCAGCCGCCGGTATTCGGCGCCCGTCGCGAGCAGGATCGCCGGGGCGAGGATCTCGTTGCCTTCCTCGAGCCGCAGCAGGTGACGCTCGCCGTCGGTCTCCAGCGCGGCGGCGCGGTAGGGCGTGGCGGTGCGGGCACCGAACTTGCGCGCCTGGGTGATCGCGCGGCTGGTCAGTTCGCTGCCGCTGATCCCGGCCGGGAAGCCCAGGTAGTTCTCGATCCGGCGTGAGGTGCCGGCCTGGCCGCCGAGCACCGTGCTCTCCACCACCAGCGTGTCGAGTCCCTCCGAGGCTCCGTAGACCGCCGCGCCGAGGCCCGCCGGGCCGCCTCCGATGACGACGAGGTCGACCTCTTCGCGCCGCTCGAGCTCGCGACCGATCCCGAGTGCTCGCGAGAGCTGCCCGTTGGTGGGCCGGCGCAGCTCGGCGCCGCCCGGCAGGCGCACCAGCGGCAGCTCCTCGGGGGCGAGGTCAGCCAGTGCGGCGGCTGCCTCCTCGCTCTCCTCCGGCGAATGCCAGGTGTTGGGCAGCCGCTGGCGCCTGACGAAATCGAGCAGCCGGCGGGTCTCGGCCGAGTCGCGCGAGCCGAAGATCTCGATCCCGACCCCTTCCTCGCGCTGCAGCAGCTCGCGCCGTTCGATGAAGGCCGTCAGCAGCAGGTCGGAGAGAGAGCCGTCCTCGAAGAGCAGGCGGCGCAGGACTTCGCGATCGACGGCGACGTAGCGCAGGGGCTGGGTGACGATCGCGGTGAGGAAGACGGTCTGCCCGGAGAGCAGGTTCATCTCGCCGAGGAAGCTGGAGGGGCCGTGGCGGACGATCTCGCGCCCGGCGGCGTCGGTGATCGAGACCTCGCCCTCGCGCACGGCGATGAAGGGGTAGGTCGCGTCGCCCACCTGGAAGAGCGTCTCGCCGACTTCCGCGGTCCGCTCCTCCCCCTTGCCGGCGAGGGTCTCGAGCTGGGAGTCGGAGAGGATCCGGCGTGCCAAACGTGCCACGGCGCCAAGCCTAGACGGTTCCCGGGCCGGCCCATCAAGCCCGCGAACCCCACTCGCTATCCTTCTTATAGGACTAACTACAGAAATTGGACTGAGCTATGGCCTATCTCTTGATTCCGCTTGACGATGCACTCGTTTTCCCCGGCGTCTCCGCGACCCTGCCGATCGACACTGGCGAGGAGGAGCGCGTCTTCCTGCTGCCCCGCAGCGACGGTGAGTACGGCCGCGTCGGCGTCGTCGCCGAGGTGGTCGAGAGCGGCCGCTCGCGCCTCGGCGGTCCCGCCGCGACCGTTGTCGGCCTGCACCGCGGGCTGGCCGGCGCCGCGATCGCCGGCGAGGAGGGGGACGACGGCGCCCTCCGCATCGAGGTGCAGGAGGTCCACGACGGCCACCCCGACGACGAGCACACCCAGGAGCTGGCGCGCGAGTACCGCGCCGTGGTCGAAGAGATCCTCGAGCTGCGCGGCGCCGACGATCGGATTGCCGCCTTCTTGCGCTCGGTCGAGGAGCCCGGCGCGCTGGCCGACACCACCGGCCTCAGCCCCGACATCTCCAACGAGCAGAAGCTGCGGCTGCTGGAGGCGATCGACGTCAGCACCCGGTTGGAGCTGGCGGTTGAGCTGCAGCGCGAGCGGCTGGCCGAGCTGCAGGTGCGCAGCCGCATCCGCGAGGACGTCGAGTCCGGTGCCCAAAAGCAGCAGCGCGAGTACTTCCTGCGCAAGCAGATGGAGTCGATCCGCAAGGAGCTGGGCGAGGACGAGGCCGACCTGATCGGCGAGTACGAGCGCAAGATCGCCGAGGCGGAGATGCCCGAGGCGGTCGCCGAGCAGGCCGAGAAGGAGCTGCGCCGGCTCGAGCGCCAAGGCGAGCAGTCGCCCGAGTCCTCGACGATCCGCAGCTACCTCGACTGGCTGATCGCGATCCCCTGGGCGAAGCGCTCCGAGGAGCGGCTCGACCCCGCGTACACGCGCGAGGTGCTCGACGCCGATCACGCCGGGCTGGAGGACGTGAAGAAACGGATCACCGAGTTCATCGCCGTGCGCAAGCTGCGCGAGGAGCGCGGGGTTGAGGACGACAGCCGCGCCAACGGCGCCATCCTCACCCTGGTCGGGCCGCCCGGCACCGGCAAGACCTCGATCGGCGAGTCGATCGCCCGCGCCCTGGGACGCGAGTTCGTCCGCATCAGCCTCGGCGGCCTGCACGACGAGGCCGAGATTCGCGGCCACCGCCGCACCTACATCGGCGCCCTGCCGGGCCGCATCGTCCGCGCCCTGCGCGACGCCGAGACGATGAACCCCGTGATCCTGCTCGACGAGGTCGACAAGGTCGGCGCCGACTGGCGCGGCGACCCCTCGGCGGCCCTGCTCGAGGTGCTCGACCCGGCGCAGAACCACTCGTTCCGCGACCACTACCTCGACGTCGAGGTCGACCTCTCCGAGGTCGTCTTCATCGCCACCGCCAACCTCCTCGACACGATCCCGGCGCCGCTGCTGGACCGGATGGAGACGATCGCCTTCGACGGCTACACCACCGAGGAGAAGCAGGCGATCGCCCGTGGCTACCTGCTGCCGCGCCAGCTGAAGCGCAACGGGCTGGAGCCGCAGGAGGTCGAGGTCGGCGACGAGATCCTGCTCAGCGTCATCTCCGAGTACACCCGCGAGGCCGGCGTGCGCCAGCTCGAGCGCGAACTGGGCAAGCTGCTGCGCGGGGCGGCGACGCGGATCGCCGCCGGCGACGCGGCGACGCCAATCGTGCTCGACGCCGAGGCCCTGCACGAGGCGCTGGGGCGCCAGCGCTTCTTCCAGGAGTCGGTCGAGCGGACCGCGATCCCGGGCGTCTCGACCGGGCTGGCGGTGACCGGCACCGGCGGCGACGTCCTCTTCATCGAGGCGACCGCGATGGAGGGCGACAAGGGCCTGGTCCTGACCGGGCAGCTCGGCGACGTGATGAAGGAGTCGGCGCGGATCGCGCTCTCCTACGTGCGCTCGCACAGCGAGGCGCTGGGAATCGACCCCGGGCGCTTCCAGCGCGAGTTCCACCTGCACGTGCCCGCCGGGGCGATCCCCAAGGACGGCCCCAGCGCCGGCACGGCGATGACCACGGCGCTGGCCTCGCTGCTCTCCGGGCGGCCGGTCAAGCACACGGTCGGCATGACCGGCGAGGTCACCCTGCAGGGCAGGGTGCTGCCGATCGGCGGCCTGAAGCAGAAGGTGCTGGCCGCCCACGCGGCGGGCCTGACCGAGGTGATCCTGCCCGAGCGCAACCGCGGCGACCTCGACGAGGTGCCGGAGGAGGTGCGCGAGCAGATGACCTTCCACCCGGTGATGAGCGTCGAGGAAGTGCTCGAGCACGCGCTCGAGCCGGCCGCGAAGGGCGCCGGTGTCGCCGCGATGTCGTAGCTGCTCGCCCGTGCCCAACGAGGTGCGGGCGGCAGCGAAGCTGCTCGAGCGCCGCTGGACGCTGGCGACGATCTACGCCGCCGCCGGCGGCGCCGTCCGCTTCAACGAGTTCCGCCAGTCGCTGCCCGGCGTCTCGCCGACGACGCTCTCCGAGCGGCTGGAGCAGCTCGAGGCGGCGCGGATCGTCGAGCGCCGCCTCGTCCCCGGCCGCCCGCCCCACACCGAGTACGTCCTCACCGTTCAGGGCGAGCAGCTGGCGCGGGCGGTGGGCGGTCTGCTCGAGCGCAGCCAGAAGAACGCCCTGGGTTCCGACTAGGGTTCCCCCGGTGAACGACGACTGGCGCCTGCAGGTCGACGTCGACCACCCGCATTCCCTGCTCGACAGCCTCGATGTCCGGGAGCTGGAACACGACCTGAGCGACGCCTTCCACGACCGGGTCGTCGTCAGCCGCGACGACACCCGCGTCTTCCTCTACGCGGGCTCACGCGAGCAGGCGGAAGCGGCCCGCAAGCTGATCGCCGAGCTCGACCAAGAGCACGCCTGGAACGCGACGATCGAGTTGAAGCGCTGGCATCCGGAAGCCGACGAGTGGGAGGACCCGGACAAGCCACTGCCCGCAAGCGCCGCCGGCAAGCTGACCGAGCACGAAGAGCTGATCGCTGCCGAACGCAAGCGGGTCGAGGAAACCGGCGAGCCCGAGTACGAGGTCCGGGTCGACCTGCCCTCGCGGCGCGAGGCCGAGCGGTTCTGCGACCAGCTCGAGGCCGAGGGCCTGCCGGCGATCCACCGCTGGCGCTTCCTCCTGATCGGCGCGACCGACGAAGACACCGCGAAAGTGCTCGCCGAGCGCCTGCGTGGCGAGGCCCCCGAGGGCAGCACCGTCAAAGTCGAGGGGACCTGGAAGACGATCGTCGGCGAGGGGCCACGCAATCCCTTCGCCGTTCTCGGCGGACTCGGCGAGTAGCCCTCAGCCCACCTGTTCGGTGGGCCGGATCAGGAGCTCGTTGACGCAGACGTGCGGGGGGCGGGTGACGGCGTAGGCGATCGCGTCGGCGACGTCCTCGGCTTCGAGCATCTGCATGTCGGCGAAGCGTTCGCGCACCTGCTCGCGCACGCCGTCGCGGATGTGGTCGGTGAGCTCGGTGGCGACGGCGCCTGGCTCGATGATCGTCGAGCGCACCCGGCGCGAGGCGAACTCCTGGCGGAAGGACTCGCTGAAGGCGCCGACGCCGTGCTTGGTCAGGTTGTAGACGCCGGAGCCGGAGCGGGCGATGCGGCCGGCGACCGAGCTGATGTTGACCAGGTCGGCGCAGTTGCGGGCGGAATCCTCGGCGGCGGCGAGCAGGTGGGGGACGGCGGCGTGGGTGGTGTTGATCAAGCCCTTGAGGTTGATGTCGATCATCCGCTCCCACTCCTCGGTGGGCGCGCCCTCGATCGGCCCCAGCAGCATCTGGCCGGCGTTGTTGACGAGGATGTCGAGCCGGCCGAGCTCGTCGACGGTGCGGTCGACTGCGGCGATCGCCTGCTCCTGGTCGGTGACGTCGGACTGGATCGCCAGCGCCGTGCGACCGGAGCCGCCGATGTCGCTGGCAAGCCGCTCGAGTCGTTCCAGGCGCCGTCCCGTAACCGCAACCTTGGCGCCCTGCGCGGCCAGCGACCGCGCGGTCGCCTCGCCGATGCCGCTGCTGGCTCCTGTCACCAGCGCCACCGTGCCCTCGAGTGAGACCGCCATCGCTTGAACGCTACCCGGAGGGCACTTCGCTCAACCCGGCGGTGGTCACGAGCGATACCGGACCGGGCCTTGCGCTATTGATCCGGACATGACTGCCGCCCTCGGATGGGGTGCACTGGCCGCTTCCTCGTTGCTGCTGGGGGCCTTGCTCGCCTTTGCCCGGTCTTGGCCGGACCGGCAGGTGGGCTTGGTGCTGGCGTTCGGCGCGGGGGCACTGATCAGCGCGGTCAGCTTCGAGCTCGCGGCGGAGGGGATCGAAATCGGCAGCCTCGGCTCGACCGCGATCGGCCTCGGGGTCGGCGCGCTCACCTACTTCACCTGCGACGGGCTGATCGCCGCCCGCACCGCGACCGGCCGTGGGCGCGGGGGGCGAGCGGGCGCGGACGCTTCCAGCGGTGGCACGGCGTTGGCGCTCGGCGCCTTCCTCGACGGCATTCCCGAGCAGCTCGTGCTCGGGATCGGCCTGGCCGGGGGAGAGGGAGTCGGCATCGGCCTGCTCGTCGCGATCTTCGTCTCCAACCTGCCGGAGGCGATCGGCTCGGCCAGCGACATGCGCGCCGCGGGGGCGAGCCGGCGCAAGGTGCTGGCCCTCTGGGCGGCGGTTGCTGCCATTTGCACCCTCGCCACCGTCGCCGGCTACGCCCTTGCCGACGCTGCCTCGGGCGAGCTGCGCGCCGGCATCGACGGCTTCGCCGCGGGAGCGCTGCTGGTGATGCTGATCGACTCGATGATCCCCGAGGCGAGCAAGGAGTCGGGACGGGTCGCCGGTCTGGTGACGACTCTCGGCTTCGCCGTCGCCACGGCGCTTTCGAGCCTCTCTTAGACGACCGGCGGCGGGGTGCCTTTGGCGCTGGCGGCCAGCTCCGGGTTCCACTCGCAGACGAGGCAGGCGTGCTCGAAGACCGAGCGGGCGAACTCGAGCGCGGCGGCGTGCGGGTCGCCAGTGGCGATCGCATCGTCCCAGTCGAGGACGTACTCGCCGAGCTCGCCGTCCCACCTGGCGCCACTCGGTGAGACGTCTGCGTCGGGGAAGGCGTCGGGAGCCGGGTGAGCGTAGGCGTAGAACGCCGCCTTGCCGTAGTTGGCGTCTCCAGGCCACCAACCGACGGCGACCTCCTGCGAGTCCATCGCGTTGCGCATGATGAAGTCGTCGGAGGGTGGCTCGGCGGGGCGGCCGGAGAAGAGGCTGACGGCAAGGTCGAAGGAGCCCCACCAGGCGTTGACCGGGGTGCTGCGGCCGCGGAAGGGGGCGCGGAACTCGGCCAGGACGAGGGCGGCGCGGGTGGCGGCCGCGAAGTACGTGCCGACTTGATCGGGCTCGTAGCGAGCGTGCTCGGTGTCCTCGTCGAGCGGGGTGCTCCAGGGCACCTCCTGCGGGGCGAGGTCGATCTCGCCGAGGCCGGCAAGCTCGCGCAGGGCGGCGAGCACGTCCCGGGTGACGTCCGCGACCGAGCGGTTCGGGGTGAGGGGAGCGCGCCTGCTGTCGCCGTCGCTGTGTTCGACGACCGCCTCGTGCGCGTGCAGGTCGAGGGCGACGACGAAGGCTCCCGATCCATCCGGCGCCGGCAGCGGCGCCGTCTCCCAGCCGCGCGCGGTCAGCCGCAGTGCCGCGTGCTGGAGCTGCGGCTCGGGCGGGGCGAGCTGGGCGGCGAGCTTGCCGAGCAGCTGCGTGTGGGCGTGCAGCGTGTCGCAGGTCTCGCGCCACTCGCCGTAGGAGATCGAAGGCCAGGCCGCCACTCGACCAGCTTACGCCTTGGCTTTCGCCCGGCCGTGAGGGAGGATGCAGCGATGCGGATGCGGGCGGCGGTACTGGAGGAGTTCGGAGAGCCGCTGGCGGTGCAGGAGGTCGAGCTTGCCGAGCCGCGTGAGGGCGAGGTCCTCGTCCGACTCGCTGCTTGCGGCGTCTGCCACACCGACCTCTACACGGCCTCCGGCGCCGACCCCTCCGGATACGCGCCGACCGTGCTCGGTCACGAGGGCGCGGGCGTCGTCGAGCGCGTCGGCTCGGAGGTGACCTCGCTGGCGCCGGGCGACCACGTCGTCACCCTCTTCTCGCCCCAGTGCGGCGAGTGCATCCACTGCCTCGACCCGCGCACCAACCTCTGCCTGGCGATCCGTGAGCAGCAGAACGAGGGCTTCCTGCCGGACGGGACGACTCGCATTTCCCGCGACGGCGACGGCATTCGCCACTTCATGGGCTGCTCGACCTTCGCCGAGTACACGGTAATGCCGGAGATCGCGCTGGCCAAGGTCAACCCGGAGGCGCCGTTCGAGCACGCCTGCCTCTTCGCCTGCGGCCTCTCGACCGGGCTCGGCGCCGCGATCAACACCGCCGCGGTGCAGGCCGGCAGCACCTGCGTCGTCTTCGGCGCCGGCATGGTCGGGCTCGGCGCGGTGGCCGGCTGCCGCCTGCAGGGCGCCGAGCGGATCGTCTGCGTCGACCTCTCGGCCGATCGGCTCGAGCTGGCCCGCGGCCAGGGCGCGACCGACGTGCTCCAGGGTGGCGAGGATGCCGTCGAGCAGATCCTGGAGATGACCGACGGCTTCGGCGCCGACTACACCTTCGAGGCGACCGGCAACGTCGCCGTGATGCGCCAGGCGGTGGAAGCGGCCCGGATGGGGTGGGGGCTGTGCACGGTCGCCGGCGTGGCCGGCAAGGGCGAGACGCTCGACGTCGTTCCCCGCTTCCTGATCACCGGGCGCCGCATCGCCGGCTCCTCATTCGGCGGCGTCAAGGGCCGCCAGCAGGTGCCGCAGCTGGTCGACCGCTACCTGGCCGGAGAGATCGACGTCGCGCCATTCCTCTCCCACCGCATCTCGCTCGACCAGGTCAACCGCGGCTTCGAGCTGATGGAGGCCCAGGACGGCATCCGCAGCGTGATCGAGTTCGCCTAGCGCCGCGCCGGAGTACCCCTCAGGTCAATGCCCTTTTGGATCGCCAAGCGCGCTGCTCCCGCCGTCTGGAAGCGAATTCCCTGGCGGATGGTTTGGACCGTGGTCCTCTGGCTCGGCGCCAAAGGTCGCGATCGGGTTCAAGCCACCTCACCCAGAAAGAGCAGGGCGAATTCTGGCGCCTGGCGAAGAAGTCGAAGGGGCGCCCGGGCAACCTCTCCCAGCGCGACAAAACTCGCCTCAAGAACATCGCCGGCAAGGCGATCCGCGGCTAGCGAACCGCCCCGCCGGCGACCTCAGTCCTGCTGCTCGAGCTCGCGTTCGCGCTCGGTGGCCTTGCGCTCGTTGAGCTCAGCCTCGGCGGCGGTGCGGCGCGCCCGCTCCTCCGCCAGTTGGGCCTCGCTGCGGGCGCTGTCGGCCCGCTCGCGGTGATGGTCGACGTCGTCGTGCAGGGCCTTGTCCTGGACGCGTCCGAGCTGTTGCTGTCGCCTGCGCCTCGAGGCGACCGTGGCCAGGGCGACGATCACCACCAGGACGACGATGACGATGACGACGATGGCAATGGTGGACATTCCGAATCCCTCCTCAGGGAGCTTGCGTCAAATCTCTCAACCGGCTTCGGGGTACCCGCCGGCCGGGAGCGGAAACCGCGGCGTGCCTGGGCAACCGAGGTACCTCGACCGAGCTAACTCAGCCTGCATGACCCGGCTCGGTCTCGGGTAAGGGACCCCGGTAAGCAAAAGAGAAAGGGATTCCAAATGGCTGATGAGATCAAGAACAAGGACGACGCCAAGGGGCGCGTCAAGGAGGCTGCCGGCAGCCTCACCGGTGACGACGACCTCAAGCGCGAGGGCAAGGTCGATAAGGCGACCGGAGCGGCGAAGGACGGCGTCGAGAAGGTCGCCGACAAGGTCAAAGACGTGCTCAAACGCGACTGAGGGGACCGTTGCGGTCCCTCGCCCTCGCTTCCATTAACTTGGGCTGGTGGCCTACCGCACGTTGTCGGCAGCGGACGCCTTCTGGCGCCCCTCGAACCAGATGGGAGTCGACAACACCGATCTCGGCGGCCAGCTCGAAGCGCAGCAACTGGGAGTGCGGCTCTGGCGACTGAGACCGGGGCAGGCCTCGACCAAGCACCGGCACTTCGAGCAGGAAGAGCTCTACGTCCTGCTCGAAGGCTCGGGGCGCATGCGCGTCGACGACGACCTGCTTACGCTGAGCCCCCTGGACTCCGTGCTGGTCGAGCCCGAGTCGGCTCGCCAGCTCTTCAACGACACCGAGGCCGACCAGCTCTGGCTGGTCACCGGCGCCCCACGCGAGCTGGCCAACACGCTGGAAATGACCGAGGAGCAGCTTGCGGCGCTCTACCCGGATGGGCCGAAAGCGCTGCCGCCCGAGCTCGACGCTGGCTGACCGCCCGTCGCCCCTAGCTCGTTGTGTCCCTAGTTCCAGACGAGCTCGCGGTCGATGATCTCGTCGAGGGCGTCTCTTACGCCGTCGGCGGGCGTGCCGGAGATGCGCGCTCCGGTGGCGACCCCACGGACGTTTTCGGCCGCGCGCAGCGCGTGCCAGTGCGAGTCGAACGACTCGCCGGAGGTGGCCACTGTGCGTCCGTCAGCGCCGAGCAGCCGCCAGCGCCACTTGCCGACCAGGTCTTCGTATGCGTCGAATTGGGGCATTTCCTCTCCTAACCTTGGATACGAACATATGTTCGCACCTGGCTCGGCGGAAAACTATGACGCCCCGGAAACCGGCTTGCCAAGCGAGGTTTCTGGCTCACCAAAGGCTCGGGCGAGGACGATGCTGAGCTCGTACAGCGCAATCAGCGGCGCCGTCTCGAGCAGCATCGAGACCGGATCGACCCCCGGCAGGGCGGCGGCGAGAACGGCACAGCCGAGGTAGGCGTAGCGCCGGTTCTGGCGCAGCTGGCGGACGCTGACGATGCCGAGCCTGGTCACCGCGAGGATTCCGACCGGCACCTGGAAGACGACGCCGCAGGCGAGCAGCGTCGTGCCGAAGAAGCTGTAGTAGTCGCGGGCCCGCACCTGGATGTTGAACTGCGAGTCGTTGAAGCCGAGCAGGAACTTGGTCGCTGCCGGCATCACGACGAAGTAGCCGAAGGCGACGCCGGCGATGAAGAGGACGGGGATCAGGAGCAGCAGCGGGCCGATCGTGCGCTGCTGCCGGCGGCTGAAGGCGGGCAGGACGAAGGCGTAGGCCTGGTAGAGGATGATCGGCAGCGAGAGCACGAAGGCGCCGTAGGCCGCCACCGTCATCGTCGTCGTGAACGGCTCGCTCACCCCGAGCGTCAGCAGCTTGTCGTGGGCGGACGGGAGCGGCGCGTTGGCCAGTTCGAGCAGCAGGTGGTTCTGCCAGAAGCAGAGCCCGAGGGCGACGCCGAAGACTGCGATCGAGACCACCACCCTCGAGCGCAGCTCGTCGAGGTGCTCGACCAGGCTCAGCTCGTCCTCGTGCGCGATCGGCTTTACGCGCCGCATCCTCGGCTCAGCTCTCGTGTTTGGCGTGCTCGCCGTTGACCGAGCCTTTGAACTCGCGGATCCCCTTGCCGACCGATTTGCCCAGCTCGGGCAGGCGTTTGGGCCCGAAGACGACGAGGGCGATGATGAGGACGATCATGATCTCCATTGGTCCGATGTTCGGCACGGTGTGCCTCCAGTCTTTGGTGGGTGAATGAGTGGAGAGGCGAAGAGTTTGTCCCGGCGAGGCCGATGTCCGGCGGCCCCGCCGGGTTGCGATGGCGTTACTGGAGGAAGCCTGTCTTTTTCACTGCCTTGAGCACTTCGGCCGCGGTGAACGGCGTGTCGAAGGGCCCGTCGGGGGTCAGCCCGGAGGGCTTGCCGGTGAGCAGCAGGCCGGCGACGGAAGCGTGGCGAGCCTCGACCGTGAGGATCGAGAGCGCCGCCGCCACGTAGGCCGGGTTGGCGATGTTGAGCGCCTGTCCGGAGTAGGCGTGGACGCCGGTGTTCTCGAGCGCCACCGCGGTCTTGATGAAGGAGGCTTCGCTCGAGGTGGTCGAGCCGAAGTCGACCTTCGGCGCGCCGGTCGCCTTCGAGCCGAGCGCCTTCTTGAGGAAGGCGACGTGGGCGTTCTCGTCCCCCGTCACCGTCTTCAGGAAGACCTGCGCCTGCTTGTCCTTGATGAAGCTGCTCTTCTTCTGGTTGGCGGTCGCCTCGTTGTAGAAGGCGGCCTCGAGATACTCGAGCGTGAGGGCGAAGTTGAGGATGCCGACGTCGCCCTTGCCAAACGAGGCCGGTGGGCGCCCCTTGCCCTTGGCGATCGCTCCGGCGGGGGTGAGGGCGCCGATCAGCGCGCCGCCGCCGACGACGGCACCGCCTGCCAATCCCGCCTTCTTGAGGAAGCCGAGCCGGGTGTCGCCCGGGTCGAGGGTTTCGGCGGCGTCGTCGGCCGCCCGGCGGACCACGTCATCGACGTCGGTCTGCGCAAGTGTCGTATCGGTTTCCATGGCGCTCCTTTGAGAGGGGTGTGGCCCCCAACTGCGAGATGCGCCTGCGGGCGGATCAGTATTTCCGGATCTTTAATGGGAGCTGGCGGAGCCGCCGACGAGGCCCCAGAAGGAGACGATCGCCCAGGCGGACTCGAGCAGGAGGAAGCCCCACTGCGAGCCGGCGGCGGCGAGCACGGCGAGGATCAGCGAGCCGGCCAGGTTGAGGCCGAGGTAGAGGCGCGACCGGGGGTCGAGCCGCTCGCGCTGGGCGGCGATGTAGGCGACGAGGATCAGCGCCGCGCCGATGACCTGGACGACTTGGTCCACGTCTAGGCGTCGAGCGAGATCACGTGTGCCGTCTTCGGGTCGACCCGACCCTCGAGCACCTCGAGGTAGGTCTCCTTGACGGCGTCGAAGCCGGAGCGGTGGATCACCTCGAGCCAGCCCGCGGTCCACTCGCAGAACGGCTGCCAGGCCTCGGCGACGCGCTGCTCGAGGACAGCGGGCCCCCAGTCCTCGGAACGCTTGTTGACTCGATCCGGGGCGAAGAAGAAAGAGGGCGTCGGGCCGGGCAGCTCGCCCCCGGCACCCGCGCCGAGCTCCTCCCAGTGCGAGGCGCCGACCGCCATGCTGTGGATCAGCTCGTCGCCGAAGTGCTCGTGGACCGCCCGGCGCACGGCGCCGTCACCGGCGACGTCGACGTAGGTGACCGGGCCGCGGTCGAGGCTGTCGATCTCGCCGTAGGCGACGGTGCGGCCGTAGATGCCGAGGCTCTCGACCATCTCGGCGTTGCGCGGTGAGGTGAGGCCGACCAGGTCGACGCCCTCGCGCCGCGAGAGCAGGAAGGCGGCGGCGATCGCGGTCTTGCTCGAAGCGCTCGAGATCACGATCGGGCCGCGCTCGGCGAGCCCCTCGTCGGCGAGCTGGTCGTCGATCAGGAAGGAGGTGAAGAAGAGCGGCCGCAGCAGCATCTGGACGTCCTCGCTGTCGGCCCGGTAGAAGGGGTCGCTGCCGGTGGCGAGGTAGCGGTGGTAGGCGGAGGGGAGGGCCTCGCGGTGGGGCGAGCGGTCGATGAAGCTGCCTCCCTCGACGCTCCCCGGGGTGACCAGCAGGTGCGAGGACGGTGGCAGGTAGCCGTAGAGCCGGGTGCCGGCCTCGACGCCGTCCACCTCGCTCTGCTCGACCTCGGCGAACCCCCACATCGGCACCCGCCCCCAACCCTCCTCCTCGGTCGGGAAGAAGCTCCAGTAGGACATCGCCTCGCCCATCACCGCGTAGGTGACGTTGTTGGCGGTGAGGCCGAAGCGATCGACCCGCAGCAGCGCCTGGCCGGGGCCGGCCGTCGCCGTCTCGGACTCGGCGATCCGGCACTGGCGCAGGTCGTCGCGCTTGACGAGGAAGTCGCTCATCGCGCTGACCATGCTCTCATGTGGCGGGTGATCCGGAGAAGGGCAGCTTCGATCGGGGTCCTGCTGGCGGGGATGCTCCTGCTCGTCGCCGGCTGTGGCGGAGGCAAGGACGCGACGAGCAGCGAAGGATCGACGGTGGTTGAGCGCTCCGCGCCCAAGCCCAAGGTGCGCGTGACGCCCTCGCGCTGTCCCAGCGGCCACCCGAGCTGCCGCAGCGCCATCGGTCGGATCATCTACGTCGAGCGGGTGGATCCCGACGGCGACGGCGACGCCCACTTCGTCCTCCGCGACCCTCAGGGGATCACGCTCCGCGGGATGACTGTGATCGACGTCCGCAAGGGCCTGCGCCCACGCCCGCTGCCCGGCGTCGGCGACACGATCAGCGCCGCCGGCCCGGTCCAGATCGGCTCCTACGGCCAGGAACAGATCCACGCGCTGGAAGTGCACGTCGCCGGCGAGTAGGCGGATCGACCCCCGGCGCCTCGCCGCGCCGAGCCGTCACTCGAAGATCTCGCCGAGGAAGCCGCTGCTGCGCCGCGAGTGGCCTGTTTCCGTGCGGGTCTCGCCGGGGTGGCTGTCTCCCAGGTAGGCGCTCTCGGCGCTGATCAACCGCTCCAGCTCGCCCCGGTCGAGGAAGATCCCATGGCAGGCGGTGCACTGATCGATCGTGATCCCGTTGCGTTTGTAGGTGCGGACCGCACTGCCGCACTTCATGCAACGCAGCGCCGCGGCTTGCTCGCCCATCTGGACCTCCTTTCGCTTCGACTGGAACCTAGCTACCCGCGCCTGCGGTGATTCTTAGGCAATCCATAGCTCGGCTATAGAAAGGCGGCCTAGCTGTAGATGCCAGCCACGTTGTTCCGGTTGAGCTCCCGTAGCCGCTGAATTGGCGGACGGTGGCCGAGGGCGCCGTGTCGTCGCCGATAGTTGTAGCGCTCGATCCACCCAGAGAGGGCCGCGGCCCTCTCTGGGGA
>DASZQM010000014.1:0-1875 GCA_035549645.1 Solirubrobacterales bacterium
CCGATCCGGTCGCGCCACGTTCGCCCCGCCGACTCCGGGTCCTCGCCCAGCACCCGCACCTCCCCCCCGGTCCGCTTCCGGTACCCCTCGAGGATCTCGACCGTCGTCGTCTTCCCCGCCCCGTTGGGGCCGTGACAGGCGAAGATCTCGCCCCGCGCCACCTCGAGGTCGATGCCGCGCACCGCCTCGGTCTCGCCGTAGCTCATGCGCAAGCTGCTGATGGAGATCGCAGGTTCAGGCACTCGCGTCGATTCTAGGTTTTGCGGAGCGTCGGGGGCCGAGCGCCGGGGGTCGCGTGGTGGGGGCGGGCCGTCCGCGGGGGTTCGGGGAGCGGGCGGCGGGGTCCTGGGCGCCTCATGGGGGTCCTGGCAGGCTGTGACCCCCATGAGGCGAGTCAAGTCCCAGCACGTGGTGTAGGAGTTCGCCGCGATCGTCGGTGAGGGGCTCGGCTGCTCAGGCCGCCTGGAGCTCTCGCACCTCCGCCTCGTCTTCTTGGAGTCGATGGCCCCGCTCCTCGAGGAGCGGGGCCATCGAGCCGGCGCTGAGGTAGCGACGGCTGACCAACCACTCGTCGTTTTGCTCTATGGCCAACATCGTCGTGAGCCTGATCAGGGAGGCGTCGTCGGGGAAGATGCCGACCACGTCGGTGCGCCGGCCGACCTCGCGGTTCAGCCTCTCCAGGGGGTTGGTGGACCGCAGCTTCTTCCGGTGGTCGGCGGGGAAGTCGTAGAAGGCGAGGATGTCATCCTCGGCCTCCTCCAGCGCCTCGCAGACCTTCGGCAGCCTGCCGTCGAGGGCGGCGACGGCCTCCGAGAGCCGGTCACGCGCCTCGGCCCGGCCCTCCTGGTTGAAGATCGGCCGGATCAGCGCCGCCAGGGCGCCGTGCTCGTCGCGGCGGGCATGGCCGAGGCAGTCCCTGAGGAAGTGGACGGTGCAGCGCTGCCAGGGGCAGCCGAGCACCTGGGCGATCGCGGCCTTCAGCCCCTCGTGGGCGTCGGAGATCGCCAGCTGCACGCCGCCGAGGCCGCGCCTCACCAGGTCGCGCAGGAACTCCCTCCAGAAGGCCTCGGTCTCCGCCTCGCCGACGTCGAGCCCGATCACCTCGCGGCGGCCGGACTCGTGCACGCCGTGGGCGATCACCAGGCACTTGCGCCGCACCCGGCCGCCGTCGCGCACCTTCTCGACCTTGGCGTCGAGCCAGAGGTAGGGGTAGCGTCCTTCGAGCGGCCTGGATCTGAACGCCTCGACCTGCTCGTCGAGGCCCGCCGAGATGCGCGACACCTCAGAGCGCGAGATCCGCAGGCCGAGCGACTCGACCAGCTGGTCGACCTTGCGGGTGGAGACCCCGCAGACGTAGGCCTGCTGGACCACGTTCAGCAGGGCCTGCTCCGACCTTTTCCTCGGCTCCAGGAAGGAGGGGAAGTAGCTGCCCTGCCTGAGCTTCGGGATCTGCAGCTCGATCTCGCCGGCGCGGGTGTCCCAGCGCCGTGACCGATAGCCGTTGCGGTGGGTCGCGCGGTCCGGGGTGCGCTCGCCCCGCCCGGCGCCGATCAGCTCGGAGACCTCGGCCTCCATCATCTGCTGCACGACCCAGCGCAGCGACTCGCGGACCAGGTCGAGGTGATCCTCGCTCAACAGCTTCGCGACGACCTCGTCGGTCGTCATGCTCTGGCTCTCGGCCATCGTGGTGCTCTCCTTTGCGTCGAACTTTGGAAGGTCCGACGATCATGGGCGCCGCGGTGGCCGGAACTTCGTCGATCACGCGATTCCGTCCGCTGCGCTCCTACACCACGCTACGGGACGTGACCTGTCGTTTTTGGCCACGACACCCAGAGCGAACTGGCATTCGCCAGCCAATGGCAGTTAGCCGCCCCC
>DASZQM010000015.1:0-6550 GCA_035549645.1 Solirubrobacterales bacterium
TTGGGAGGGGAGTGGCGAGTGATCGTGCGCAACGACAACCACAACACCTTCGACCACGTCGCCGAGACGCTGGCGCGGGTCCTGCCGGGAGTCTCGCTCGACCAGGGGCACCGCTTTGCCGACAGCATCCACAACAACGGCCAGGCGATCGTCTGGTCCGGCCCGCAGGAGCCCGCCGAGCACTACTGGGCACAGCTCGATTCGGCCGGCCTGACGATGGCCCCGCTGGAGCGGGGATGAAAAGGCGGATGACTCGAGCGGTGGCGGGCCTGGCCGCCGCAGTGGCATTGCTGTCGCTGCCTTCCGTCGCGCTCGCCGAACCGGCTCTGCCTCCGGGGTTCCAGGACGAAGTCGTGTTCGAACACATCGAACAGCCGACCAACTTCCGCTTCGCCCCCGACGGTCGCGTCTTCGTGGCGACCAAGCCGGGGGAGATCCTCGTCTACGAAAACATCAACGACCCGACGCCGACCGTCTTCGCCGACCTGCGCGGGGACGTCTACGAAAACGGCGATCGCGGGCTGCTCGGGATCGAACTCGACCCGAAGTTCGACGAAGGCCGCCCCTACGTCTACGCCCTCTACACCTGGGACCACGTACTGGGGAAACCGTGGAATCCCGCCGAACCCGAATACGGCACCCCCGGCGAAACCGGCGACCCGTACTGCCCGAAACAGAACAGCAGCAACTCGTGCCTGGTCAGCGGTCGTCTCGTGCGCTTGGAAGAAAACCCGCTGTCCCCCGATCACGCGGTCGAAGAAGGCGGGTTCCCGAAAGAGCTGGAACTGCTGGGGGGCTGGTGTCAGCAGTTCTCCTCCCACTCGATCGGCGAGCTTCACTTCGGCCCCGAAGGGGCGCTCTACGTCAGCGGCGGCGATGGCGCCTCCTATGAATCGATCCCGGATTACGGGCAGTTGGGGACGCCGCCCAATCCCTGCGGCGATCCGCCGACGGCGAAAGGGGTCTCACCAGAAGAAGAAGGGCACGCGAATCCCGAAGCGCAGGGCGGGGCGCTACGAGCCCAGAACCTGGAACTGCTCAACGGGGCAATCCTGCGGGTCAATCCGAATACCGGCGCCGCCTACCCCGGCAACCCGCTTGCCAGCAGCGGCAACGAAAACACCCGGCGGACGATCGCCAAGGGCTTTCGCAACCCGTTCCGCTTCGCCTTCGACCCCGGGACGGGCGAAATCTACACTGGCAACGTCGGCTCCTCCGAAATCGAGGAGATCGACCGTTTCCCGGCGCCGCCGACCTCCCTCTACAACTCCGGCTGGCCTTGCTACGAGGGGTTGGTGCACAAGCCGCAGTTTGCGGAACTGGGGCTCGACGTCTGCAACGCGCTCTATGCCGGGGAGCCGACCTCGACCGCGCAGCCGTTTTTCAGCTATAGCCACGAACAGAACGTGGTGCCTGGAGACGAATGCCCGATCGAAGTCGGATCGGCGATCAGCGGACTCGGGTTCTACGAGGGCGAACAGTTCCCGGCCGAATACAAAGGGGCACTCTTCTTTGCCGACTCGGTGCGCGGCTGCATGTGGGTGATGTTCCCGGGCGCTGACGGGAAGCCCGACCCCTCGACGACCGAGCGGTTCCTGCGGGAGGGCCTGATCTACCCGGGGGTGAAGATCGCCGAAGGCCCAGGCGGCTACCTCTACTACGCTGACCTCCTCGGTGACGAAGGCCTCGGTGAGGGCTCGATCCACCGCATCGCCTACCGGCCGAACTCGCCCACCGCCCGGCTCGAAGCCAAGCCCTCCTACGGCCTTTACTCCGGAGGCAACTTCAAAACGACGCTCGACGCGACGAAATCGAGCGATCCGCAGTCCGGGCCGCTGACCTACGAATGGGACCTCAACGAAAGCGGGAGCTTCGTCCCGGGGTCAAGCGAAGAAGCCGTCACCTACACCAAGGCCGAACAGGAAGCGCGCGAAGCCGGCGAAGAAAGCCCGAACCGGGTGGTCGCGGTCCGGGTCGAAGACGAAGAAGGCAACACCAGCGTCGCCCGCATCACCGTCTACCCGGGCGACAAACCGCCGGTGCCGGAAATCATCGAACCGAGCCCGAGCCTGCAGTGGAAGGTCGGCGCCAAGATCCTCCTCAACGGGGAAGCGAAGGACGCCGAAGGCAACCCGATCTACTCTCCGCTGCCCTACTACTGGACGATCCGCATGGCGCATTGCCCCGATCTGGCCAACCCGGGCGACTGCCACGAACATCCCTTGCAGACCTTCGCCGGGATCAAGCACCCGGAATTCATCGCCCCCCAGCACGAGTACCCCTCCTACCTCAAGATCGTCCTCCGCGTCTCCGACGAACGCGGCCTCTCGGGGGTCGCCACGCTCGACCTGCAGCCGCGGACGGTCAAAGTCGCGCTCAGTTCGCAGCCGCCGGGGGTCGAACTGCTGGCCGGCGCCTACGAAGAGCCGGCCCCGTTCGACGCCCTGGCGATCGACGGCTCGGAAATCCAGATCACGGCCCCACCGAGCTTCGAACGCGAAGGCAAGAAATACGCGTTCCAGGAATGGTCGGACGGTGGCGCGATCACTCACACGATCCTCGCCGAAGGCGCGCCCGCCTACAAAGCGTTCTACAGCGAAGTTCCGGCTGGAGAAGGGTCGTCGGGCGGCGGCTCCGGGGGTGGGGGAAAAGCGACTACGCCGCCATCAGAAAAGGAAGTCGCGAGAGCGCCCCGGCCCCTGCTCGCCAAGGGGCCGCCGAAGAAGACGCGCAGCACTCGGGCGAGGTTTGTCTTTCGGGCGAACCCCGGGGCGACGGTTTTTCTCTGCAAGCTCGACCACGAGCGCAAGCGGCGCTGCCACTCCCCGAAGGTTTACGAGCACCTTGAGGTGGGATGGCACGTCTTCAGCCTGCAGGCCGTCGGCGGTAACGGCGCCGTCGCGAAGCCCGTGACCTTCCGCTGGAAGGTCATTCCCCGCGTGGCGCGGTAGAGCCCGCCCGTCTTTCCGACAGCGACCCTCGACTCTCAAGGCCTATTCGGCGACGAGCAGGGTGTGCCAGGTGGGCAGCAGCGGCAGGTCGTAGAGGTCGATCACCGCGGCGCGGGCCTGCTCGAGTTCCTCCGAGAACCAGTAGCGCTCGAAGTCCGAGCGACTCTCCCAGACCGAGGACTGGCGGATCGAGAGCGGGTCGTCGACCGCACGGGTCAGCGACCAGCTCTTGGCGCCGTAGGAGGGCATGCGGGCCGCCACCGGTTCCCAGGCGTCGAGGAAGCGGTCGGCCCGGAAGGGCGCGATGTGCCAGTCGAGTACGCAGACCTCCGCCATCAGGCTCCCACCTCCGCCCGGATCGCTCCCGGACCGTCCTCGTTCTGGCCCTCGTCCTCGGACTCGGCCCCGACCAGGATCGCGATCTTGCCCAGGTGCTTGTTTTCGTGCATCAGCTGGTGTGCCTCGGCGACCCCGTCGAAGCCCATCGTCTGCGAGATCACGGGGCGGACCTTGCCCTCCGCCATCAGCTGGTTGGCCTTCATGCACTCATACGCGTTGGCGAAGTGCGAGCCGATTATCTGCTTCTGCTTCATCCACAGGTAGCGCACGTCGAAGTCGAGCTGGTAGCCAGAGGTGGCGCCGCAGATCACGACTTTGCCGAAGGGCTTGACGGTGAAGACCGAGGTCGGGAAGGTCGCCCGGCCGACGTGCTCGAAGACGATGTCGGGGGCGTCGCCGAGGATCTCCTTGACCCGCTTGGCGAAGCCGCGCGAGGCCTTGAAGCGCTCCTTGTCGGCGGCCGGGTCGGCGAGGTTGGCGTCGGTGCGCATCATCTCGCCGAACTCGTTGCGGTTGATGTAGTCGACGGCGCCGAGCTGCTTGACCAGCTCGCCCTTCTCGTCGGAGGAGACGACGCCGACCGCGTTGGCTCCGGCCGCCTTGCAGAGCTGCACGGCGAAGACGCCGAGGCCGCCGGCCGCGCCCCAGATAAGCACGTTGTGGCCGGCCTGCAGCTTGCACTGGTCCATCAGCATCCGGTAGGCGGTGAAGTAGGTGAGGCCGTAGGAGGAGGAGTCCACCCAGGAGAGGTTCTGGGGGCGCGGCAGCAGCTGCTGGGCCTGGACCTTGGTGAACTGGGCGAAGGAGCCCCAGGTGGTCTCGTAGCCCCAGATCCGCTGGCTCGGCGCGGCCATCGGGTCGAGCCCGTGCACCTCGACGTCCTCGTAGGAGGCCTGGTTGCAGTGGATCACGACCTCGTCGCCCGGCTTCCAGCGGGTGACGCCCTCGCCGACCTTCCAGACGATGCCGGAGGCGTCGGAGCCGCCGATGTGGTGGCCGAACTCGGGGTGGTCGCCATAGCCGAAGATCGAGACCGGCTCGCCAAGCGCCGCCCAGACGTTGTTGAAGTTGACGCCGGCGGCCATCACCCGCACGATCACCTCGAAGGCGCCGGGCTCGGGAACCTCGATCTCCTCCAGCTGGAAGGCCTCGGTCGGTTCGCCCTCTCGCTCCTGGCGAATCACCCAGGCGGCCATCGTCTCGGGCAGGGTTCCGGGCTCGACGTCCAGCTTCGCAACGGTGCTCGTGTCAACGGCCAACTGTGATCCTCCGCAGGTTCGGGTACGGGACGGGGTGGCGAATCCTAACGCCGCTTAAGCGGCGTCGCTCTCGGCCCGGCCCGGCAGCTCGGCGAGGATCGGGCGCACGGCGCGGTCGACGCGCTGCGGCTCCTCCAGCTCCTTGCCGGAGGCGGCACCCATCTCCTCGATCCGTCGCAGTTGGGGCACGATGCGGCTCTCCCAGGAGCCGACGGCGTCGTCGAAGGATTTCGTCGCCGAGTTGAGCTGGCGCCCCGCCTTGGCGAAGTGCTCGACGAAGGAGCCGCTGCGGCTGTGCAGCTCGCGCGCCGCCTGGGCGATCTCCTGCGCCTGCTCGGCGATCTGCTCCTGGCGCCAGCCGAGCTCCACGGTGCGCAGCAGGCCGACCAGCGTGGTCGGCGTGGCAACGAGGATCTTCTGCTCGAGCGCGTAGTCGTAGAGCGACGGCTCGGCCTCGAAAGCGGCGTGCAGGGCCGCCTCGGAGGGCATGAAGCAGACGACGAAGTCGGGCGACTCGCCGCTGTCGAACTGGTCCTGGTAGCGCTTCGAGGCGAGTTTGGTGATGTGGTCGCGCGCTTGGCGGGCGTGGCGGATCAGCTCGCCCTTTCGGCTCGCGTCGTCCTCGGCCTCGAGCACCTCGAGGTAGGCGTCGAGCGGCACCTTGGAATCGATCACGACGCGACGGCCGCCCGGCAGCATCACCACGGCGTCCGGTCGCAGGGTCCCCTCGCCGTCGTTGAAGGTCTGCTGCAGCTCGAAGTCGACGTGCTCGGTCATGCCGGCGATCTCGACGCAGCGCTTCAGTTGCACCTCGCCCCACTGGCCGCGCGTCTGCGGCTGGCGCAGAGCCTTGACCAGGGTGCCGGTCTGGGTGCCGAGGTCGCCGAGGCCGATCTTCATCTCGTCGAGCAGCGTCCGCATCGCGCCGTCGGCGCTGCGGCGGTCGCGGCTCATCGTCGAGACCTCGCGCTCGATCCGTTTCAGGTTCTCCCCGATCGGCTCGGTCAGCCGCCGGAACTCTGCCTCACGCTTCTGCAGCGTCGCCTCGGTCGTCTCGCGGTCGCGCTCGCGCTGCTCCTTGCCGAGCTCGAGCACGTGCTCGGTGGTACGGCGCAGCTCCTCGCCGGCCTGGGCCTGGATCTGGGCAGTGGTGCTGGCCATGAACTCGGCCAGGCGCTCCTCGGAGAGCTCGGCTCCCTCGGCCCGCTGGCGGACGACCAGATAGACGAGTGCGGCGGCGAGCGCCAGCACGGCGATGGCGAGAACGACGGTCACGCGAGCGATGGTGACGACCGGGGCAGACGTTGCGGCGCGTCAGAGAGGCCGCTGTTTACGGCAACAGCAGGTCGTTCTGGGAGGAGCTGCGATAGGGACCGACGGTGAAGCTGACCGGCTTGGCGCTGGGGATGTCGGCGGCGCTGACCTCGTACTGGCCGGTGGGCAGCGAGGCGAGCAGCGAGCCGTTGCCGTTGGCAACCAGGTCTTTGCCCTTGAAGTCTTTCGGCCCGCGCACTTCCAGGCGCGAATCGAATTCGGTCAGGTTGGCGGCGACGAAGACGACGTCGACCGGCGCATTGGAGTGGATCTGGGGCTGGGCGGCGTGCTGGTTCTGGGGGATCTGCTGTTTCGGTTCGGGGCCGAAGGCGATTCGCGGCGGCTGCACGGTGATCGATTTCGGCGTCACCGTGACGCTGACGCGGGTGGGCGGTTGCGGCCGCGGTTCGTTGGGATGGCTCTCGGCGCCGCAGCCGGCGGCGATCAGGCCCAGCGCGACGAGGGTGCACCCCGCGGCGAGCGCTCTGCCTCTCCCAGGTCCCATCGGGGCGGAATCTAGCCGAAGGGCAAGTCGACTACGTGAGCCGTAACGCCATCTTCACCTACGAGCAGGTCGGCGCCGGGCTCAGCCTCACGCCGCACGATCGCCAGGCCGATCGGCCCGTGGGCGGGGGAGATGCAGGTGCCACCGAGCTTGCCGACGACCTTCTCGCCCAGCGAGAGGCT
>DASZQM010000016.1:0-8587 GCA_035549645.1 Solirubrobacterales bacterium
GATCCGCAACGTGCTCGCCGAAGGCGCAGCGCTCTTCGACCTCGAGATCGAGGGCGGCAAATCCGTCCCGGTCGTGGTCAAGGAGCAGCAGCACCACCCGGTCCGCGGCAGCCTCTCGCACATCGACCTGCAGGAGGTGCGGCTCGACGAGGCGATCCAGGCCGAGGTGACGATCGAGCTCGAGGGCACCGAGACCGCGCCCGGCGTCAAGGGCGGCGGCGTGCTCGAGCACGTCACCCGCGAGGTCACCGTCGAAGCGCTGCCGACCGAGATTCCCGATCGACTCGTCGCTGACGTCTCGGCGATGGAGATCAACGACACCCTGCAGCTCTCGGCGATCGTCCTGCCCGAGGGCGTCACCCTCGTCGCCGACGAACCGGACGAGGTGACGATCGCGACCCTCTCGCCGCCGCGCGTCGAAGAAGTCGCCGAGCCCGAGGTCGAGGAGGAGACCGAGCTGGTCGGCGAGGAGGGCGAGGCCCCCGCCGCAGAGGGCGAGTCCGAGGGCGACTCGGGCGACTCCGGCGGGGAGTAGTCCTGTCGATTTTCCGCCGCGGCCGCAGTGAGGACGGCGGCGGCGACCGCATCCTCATCGTCGGCCTCGGCAATCCGGGCGAGCGCTACGCGGCGACCCGCCACAACATCGGCTTCGAGATCGCCGCGGAGCTCTCGAAACGCTGGGACCTGCCCAAGGCGAAGGCCAAGTTCGGCGGCCTGCTGAGCGAAGGGCGGACCGGGCCGGGCGGCTCACGGGTGGCGGTCCTGCTGCCGCAGACCCAGATGAACGTCTCCGGCGACTCGGCCGGGCCGGCGCGCGGCTCGCTCAAGCTGCCGCTCGACCGCGTGATCGTGCTCCACGACGAGATCGACCTGCCCTTCGGCGAGGTCCGTGTCCGCCTCGGCGGCGGGCTGGCCGGGCACAACGGCCTGAAGAGCCTCAAACGGGGCTTCGGCGACGCCGAGTTCTGGCGCGTGCGGGCGGGGGTGGGGCGGCCGGACTCGACCGACCCGGAGATCGTCGCCTCCTACGTGCTCGGGCGCTTTCGCGAGCCTCCCGACCAGGTCGAGGACCTGATCCGGCGCGCCGCCGACGAGACCGAAACGCTGATCGCGCAGCTAGGCGAATAGATTGCGCCGCATGGCTGACGCGGATGCGGTGACGAGCTACGAGGTCGACGAGCTGGGCGTGGCGGTGCTGCGCCTGCAGCGGCCCCAGTCACGCAACGCGATCAACACCCAGATGCTGCTCGAGCTGCTCGAGCACGTCGCGGTCGCCCGCGGCGACGAGAAGGTGCGGGCGCTCCTCTTCAGCTCCGCCGACCACATGGGCTTCTCGGCCGGCGCCGACGTCAAGGAGGAGCTCGACGAGGAGGGCAAGGTGCGCCGCATGCAGCTCTTCGCCGACCTCTACGACGCCGTCGTCGCCTTCCCCAAGCCGACGATCGCGGTCTGCCACGGCGATGTCGTCGGCGGCGGCGCCGAGATCGCGGTCGCATGCGACATGCGGGTCGGCGGCTCCAACCTGCGCATGCGCTTCCCCGGCGCCGCCCTCGGCGTGCCGGTCGGCCCGGCGCGCCTGGTCACCCTCTGCGGCCTCGCCACCGCCAAGTACCTGCTGCTCTCCTCGCGCACCGTCGGCGCCGACGAGGCACTGCGCCTCGGCCTCGTCAACCGAGTCGCCCCCGCCGCCGGCACCGAGGAAGCGGCCTTCGAGCTCGCCGCCGCCGCGGCCGCGCACCCACCCGAGGCAGTCGCCCGCCTCAAGGCGATGCTGCACGAGTGGGACGACGTAGTCGGCCGCTCGGCCGCCGAGGGCGCCGGCCAGGTCGAGTGGCAGCGCTCGGGCCCTGGCTTGCCGTACCGCAGCTAGTCATTCGCAGGTAGCGGCGTCCCTCAATCCAGTGCAACGTTTTTCGGTGCTCAGGCAACCGAAAAACGTTGCACTGGATTCAGGTGCTTGCCGCGGCCTCGCCGACGCCGGCGGCGATCGCCATGATCGAGACCTGGGGGTTGACGCCGGGGCAGCTGGGGAGGACCGAGCCGTCGGCGACCCAGACGCCCTCGACGCCGCGCAGGCGTCCTTCCGGGTCGACCGGATGGCGCGCGGGATCGGACCCGGCGGCGGCGGTGCCGCTGGGGTGGAAGGCGGCGAGGCGGAGGCGGCGGACATCGAGGCGCTCGATCGCGCCGGGCAGTTCGGTCTCTGAGTGCACCCGTGGGGCGCCGCCGCCCAGTTCGACCTCGGCGGCGCCGGCGGCGAGCATCACCTTGGCCATCGCCTCGATCGCGATCCGAAGGCGCCACTCGTCGGCCCTGGCGAGGCGGTAGGAGATCACCGGGAAGCGGCTGCCGAAGACACGGCCGGAGGGCTCGTCGGCGATCATCGCGCCGATCGTCGCCGTGTTGGCGGCGCGATCGAGGCGGCCCATCAGGTGAGTCCCGTAGCCCGGCGCCGAGACCGCTCCCATGCCCGGTGGGGTCGAGGTGACCTCGATCAGCACGCCCTCGTCGTGGAGCTCCTCGATGCCAACGCTCTGCATTACGCCACGCCAGGGGATCACCTCCTCCTCGAAGCTGGCGGTGATCCCGGTGGCGGGGTGGATCGAGAGGTTGCGGCCGAGCCGCGGGTGGCGCCCGAGGCCGCTGCGGCGCAGCAGTGGTGGAGTGGGGATCGCGCCCGCGGCGACGACGACGAGCGGTGCCGAGATCTGCATCTCGACCCCATCGGCCCGATGTGCCAGCACGCCGGTGGCGCGACCGTTCTCGCTCAGCACCCGCTGCACGCGCATGCCGCTGACGATCCGCGCGCCCGCCTCGCAGGCCTGCGGCAGGGCGTTGAGGTGGACGCCGCCCTTGGCGTTGTTGGGGCAGCCGATCGCGCACTGGCAGGCGCCGCGGCAGCCGGTCGCGTTGCGGCGCAGCGGCGCGCTCGGCCAGTCGAGCGCGGCGGCGCCCTCGAGCGCCAGTTCGCCGTTGCGCCCCAGCACCTCCATCGAGGCCGGGGCGACGCCGATCGTCGCTTCCGCCTCGGCGACCCGCGGCCCGAGCAGCTCCGGGTTGGCGAGGGCGAGGCCGTGCTGCTCGTGCCACGCGGTCGCGACCTTTGGCGGGGGCGCGAAGCAGGTGCCCGAGTTGATCACGGTCGTGCCGCCGACGGCGCGGCCGAGCGGCAGCGCGATCGGTGGGTTGCCGAGTGCCATCGTCGTGCCGGCGTCGCGGTAGATCGAGGCGAAGCGCTCGAGCGGGTGGGAGGAGCGGATGCGCTCGACGGTCCAACGCTCGCCCTCCTCGACGATCACCGTCTCGAGCCCGGCGCGAGCGAGGGCCCGGGCTGCGAAGGCGCCGCCGGCACCGGAGCCGACCACGATCGCGTCGCAGCTGGTCGAGCTGGGCCACTCGGCGGCGCTGGCGATGTCGAGCGTCGCGTCGGGCCGCGAGGGCTGGTGGCGGCGGCCGACCGCGTCGATCTCCTCGGCGTAGGCGTCGGCGCCGGCGGCAAGCAGGGCGATCGACTTGAGCGCGTCGAGCGCCGGCCCGCCGCCCAGCCTGGACACCTCGGCCAACAGTGCCTCGCGCCGCTGCGGCGGCAGTGCTCCGAGTCGCCGGCCGCTGCGGGCGAAGGAGAACGCCTGCAGGCCGGCGAGCGCCGCGGCCAAACCGACCTGGGAGGTCGGCGGCATCCGCGAGACCATGCGCCTGGCGCTGCCGGCCACGCCCTCCGGATCCGGCCCGCCCGCCTCCGGCGGCAGCAACGCCGCGACGAAATCTCCCAGGGCCGACATGCCGCCATACTAGATTCGTTGACCTTGGACTGGCTGGCCAACCAATGAGCTTCGTCATCGATCCGCCGCTGCTCGTCGCCTCCGGCGCCGCGATCGAGGCCGCCGTCGGCGAGGATGAGCACACGGCGCGTCGCCTTCGCGGCGGGGTGGTGGCTCTCTTCGTCGGGGTCTCGCTGGCGCTCTACGCGAACCTGCCGGGACTGGGAGGGATCTGGCGCCCCTTTGGCGCTCGCTCGGGCCGCGAGTTCATGCTCACCTCCGGTATCGCTCAGGTCGACGAGCGGCGGATCGGGCCGGCCCGCCACGCCGCCGCTCTGTCGCTCTTCGCGCTCTACCCACTGTGGGCCCGCCTCGGTGCCGCCCTCGTGCGCGCTTCCCGCGCTTCGTAGAATCGAGCAACGCGCCGGATCGCCGATCCGGGCGCTTTGCGTGCCATGAGCCTTCGTCCCCTAGTTGAGATCGCCGCCGAGAACGAGCGCGTCCACGCGCTCAGCGCCCGCGTGCGCGAGGCGGTGGGCGGCGGCGAGACGGTCGACGTGCCCGCCTCCTCGATGCTGCGTCCCCTCTTGCTCGCTGCCCTGCTCGAGGACGATCGCGGCATTGCCGAGCGGCCGGCGCTGCTGGTCAGCCCCGACGACCGGTCCGCCCGCGACCTCGCCGCCGACCTGCGCGCCTACCTGGCGCCGCGCCGGGTGCGGCTCTATCCCTCGCGCGGCACCGGCTTCGCCTCGCACGTGAGCCCGCCGCCGCACCTGGTCGGCCTGCGCATCGACGCTTTGGACGCGCTAGGCCGCGAGCAGGACGCGGTCGTCGTCGCCAGCGCCACCGCCCTCGCCGAGGCGGTCCCCGACGCCGCACTGCGCCCCGCGGGCTTTGCGATCGCCACCGGCGAGGAGATCGATCTGGCGCAGGTCGTCCGCGACCTCGACGGCGCCGGCTACGAACGGGTCGAGCAGGTCGAGGAGCGAGGCCAGTTCGCCTCGCGCGGCGGCATCCTCGACGTCTTCGGCGCCACCGAGGAGCGCGCCGTGCGGATCGAGCTCTTCGGCGACGAGGTCGAGTCGATGCGCTGGTTCTCGACCTTCACCCAGCGCTCGCTCGGCGACGCCGAGCGGGTCGAGCTGGCGCCGGCGGCCGAGCTCGACGCCGAGCACCGTGAGCTCGCCGAGCTGGCCGCGATGGAGGCGGAAGAGGAGGGCAAGGAGGCGCCGAGCCTGGCCGAGGTGCTGCCGCTGGATCGCTTCGGCGCCCCGCTCGACCTCGTCCCCGATTCCGCCGCCGTGATCCTCGCCGCCGCCGAGGAGATCGAGCCGGCCCTGCGCGACCACTGGGACGACGCGACGACGGCGATGCACGACGAGGACGCCCGCCACCTCTACGTCGACGTCGCCGGGCCGCTCGCCGCCCGCGCCGCACTCTCCTTCCGCAACGCCGGCGACGCCGACGAGGAGGCCTTCCGCGCCGCCCGCGCCGAGTCGCCCGCCCGCAGCATCAAAGAGGCGGAGGCCGAGCTGGAGAAGCAGGTCCGCTCCGGCTATCGCACGGTCGTCGCCTTCGACGATCGCGGCGAGGCCGAGCGCGCCCGCTACGGCCTCGACCGCCTCGACGCGAAGCTGCTCGAAGGCGGCCGCCTCTCGCCCGATCCGGCCCTGACCTTCGCCGAGGCGCGCCTGCGCGAGGGCTTCGTCAGCCCCGAGCTGAAGCTCGCCGTCTACCCCTTCCGCCGCCTCGTCCACCGGCGCCGCCGGGCCGAAGCCCGCGCCCCGGGCGCCGCCCGCGGCCGCCTCGCCTTCAGCGACCTGCGGGTCGGCGACCACGTCGTCCACGAGGACCACGGGGTCGCCCGCTTCGCCGGCTTCGAGACGCGCGAGGTCGGTGGCGTCACGCGCGACTACCTCTACCTCGAATACAAGGGCGAGGACCGCGTCTTCGTCCCCGTCGACCAGCTCGCCAAGCTGAGCCGCTACGTCGGCGCGGGCGGCGAACCGACGCTCTCCGCGCTCGGCGGCAAGCGCTGGCAGAACATGAAGGCGCGGGCGCGCAAGGCCGCCGGCGCCCTCGCCGGCGAGCTGCTCAACCTCTACGCCGAGCGCCGCACCCGCAAGGGCCACAGCTTCGCCGCCGACGGCGAGTGGCAGATGACGATGGAGGCGGCCTTCCCCTACCGCGAGACCGCCGACCAGGTCGAAGCGATCGAGTCGGTCAAGGGCGACATGGAGGCCGAGCAGCCGATGGACCGCCTGGTCTGCGGCGACGTCGGCTTCGGCAAGACCGAGGTGGCGCTGCGGGCCGCGGTCAAGGCCGCCGCCGACGGCAAGCAGGTGCTGATCCTGGTGCCGACGACGATCCTCGCCCAGCAGCACTTCGGCACCTTCCGCGAGCGCCTCGCCGACCTGCCCTTCGTCGTCGAGGGCGTCTCGCGCCTGCGCAAGCCGGCCGAAGTGAAAGCCGTGCTGGCGGACTTCGAGGCGGGCAAGGTCGACATCCTGATCGGCACCCACCGCGTGCTCTCGCGCGACGTCCGCGCCAAGGACCTCGGCCTCGTCATCGTCGACGAGGAGCAGCGCTTTGGGGTCAAGCAGAAGGAGCTGCTGCGCCAGCTCAAGCTCAAGGTCGACGTGCTGGCGCTCTCGGCGACGCCGATCCCGCGCACGCTGCAGATGAGCCTGGCCGGGCTGCGCGACATCTCGACGATCGAGACTCCGCCGGAGGGGCGGCGCCCGGTCCGCACCTACGTCGGGCCCTACGACGAGGACCTCGTCGCCAAGGCGATCAACCGCGAGCTCGAGCGCGACGGCCAGGCCTTCTTCCTGCACAACCGGATCGACTCGCTGCCGGAGACGACCGAGCGCCTGCGCGGCCTGGTGCCGAAGGCCCGCTTCCTCGAAGCGCACGGGCAGATGGACGAGAAACAGCTCGAGGACACGATGCTCGGCTTCCTGCGCGGCGAGGCGGACGTGTTGGTGACGACGACGATCATCGAGTCCGGGCTCGACATAGCCAACGCCAACACGCTGATCGTCGAGCGCGCCGACCAGCTCGGCCTCTCCCAGGCCTACCAAATCCGCGGCCGCGTCGGCCGCTCTCGCGAGCGCGCCTTTGCCTACATGCTCTACCCCTCGGCCGAGGCGCTGACCGAGGAGGCGGCGGCGCGGCTCTCGACCCTGGCCGATCACACCGAGCTCGGCTCCGGCTTCAAGATCGCGATGCGCGACCTCGACATCCGTGGCGCCGGCGACCTGCTCGGCGAGGAGCAGTCCGGCCACGTCGCCGCGGTCGGCTTCGAGCTCTACTGCCAGATGATCGACGAGGCGGTCGGGGCGGCGCGCGAGGCCGGCGAAGGGGAGGGGGAGACGCCGGAGCCGGTCCGGCTCGACGTGCCGGTCGACGCCTACCTGCCCGCCGCATTCATCCCCTTCGAGGCGGCGAAGATCGATGTCCACCGCCGCATCGCCGCCGCCCGCGAGCCCGGCGAGCTGCGGGCGATCCGCGACGAGATCGGCGATCGCTTCGGCCCACCGCCGCCGGAGGCGGAGAACCTGCTCGCCCTGCAGCGGGCCCGGATCGAGCTCGGTCTCGCCGGCGCGCGCAGCGTCGAGTTCCGCGGCGGGCGCCTCAGCGTCACCGGGGTCGAGCTCGACTCGGAGGCCGCCGGCGTCCTCACCGAGAAGCTGGAGGGGGCGATCTACGAGTGGCGCGAGCAGACCGCGGCGGTGCGCGTGCCCGACGAGCCCGAGGCGCGTTTGGCGGCTGTTCTGGCACTCGCCGAGGCGATCCGCGACGCCAAGCAGGCGCAGGGAGAAGCCGCCGAGGCGCAGGTCAGCGGCTGAGCAAGGCCCGTTCCCCGAGCATTTGATTTATGCTGCCCGATCGGTGGCACGCACTAGCGCCAAGGGAGGGAAGCCGGCCGGGCTGCAGCGACTCGCGTTGCTTGGCTTCGCTGTCCTCTTCATCCTGCTTTTCGTGATCTTCGCCGTCGCCGAGGGTCTCGGTGACCCGAGCGTGCCTTCCGACGCGGCCGCGATCGTCGAAGACGCGCCCGAGGGGCTCGGCACGATCACGATCAAGGAATTCGAACACGCGCTCGAACAGACCGCCGCCCAGACGAAAGTCCCGGTGCCGAAACCCGGTGACGCCAAATACGACGAAATGAAGGAAAAAGCGCTCGGCGAAAAGATCGAATCGGTCTGGATTCGCGGCGTGGCGGCCGAAAAGGGCATCTCGGTCACGGAAGCCGAAGTCGCCAAAGAACTCAAAAAACTCAAGAGCAAAGCCTTCAAAACTGAAAAGCAGTACGAAGAATTCCTCAAGGAATCCCACTTCACCCCGGCTGACGTCAACGATCGCGTCGAACTTCAGATGCTCAGCGAACAGGTCCAGACCCAGGTCACCGAAGAAGCGCCGGTGCCGAGCAACGGGGAAATCGAAACGTATTACGAAGCCGCCAAGGCGAGCCAGTTCACGACGCCAGAATCGCGCGACATCCGCGTGATCAAGAACAAAGACAAGGCGAAGGTCGAAGAAGCCAAAGCGGCGCTCGAAAAAGACGACTCGATCAAAAGCTGGGAAAAAGTCGCGAAAGAATTCTCCACCGACACGACCAAAAGCACCGGTGGCCTGCAGTCGGCGGTCAGCGAAGAAACGCTCGGCGAACCGCTCGGGCCCGAGGTGTTCGAAGCCGAGCAGGGCGAACTGGAAGGCCCGTTCGACGAAGAAGGCACCTTCACGCTCTTCGAGGTGATGAAGATCACCCCGGAAAAAACCCAGTCGCTCGAGGAAGCGAAATCGCAGATCAGCGCCCAGCT
>DASZQM010000017.1:0-2273 GCA_035549645.1 Solirubrobacterales bacterium
TCGCGGTCGAGCATGTTGACGAAGACGAGCCGCGCCAGACCCTCAGCGTCGGCGCGGCGCCAGAGCCGCTCGGTGTGGACCTCGACCCCGCTGACCCGTTGACGACGACCACCGCGGCGTCGACGACCCGCAGGGCGGCGATCGCGTCGGCGACGAAGCTCGGCTCGCCCGGCGTGTCGATCAGGTTGATCTCGCGGCCGTCGTGCTCGAAGCAGGCCAGCGAGGCGTTGATCGAGAGCGAGCGCTCCTGCTCGTCGGGCTCGTGGTCTGAGACCGTCGTCCCCTCGGCGACCGTGCCCAGCCGCTGCACCGCGCCCGCCTCGAAGAGCATCGCCTCGTGCAGGCTGGTCTTGCCGCAGCCCCGGTGCCCGATCAAGGCGACATTGCGAATCCGGTCTGCAGCCTTGTGGGACACAGAACCAAGGTACCCCTCGTCGCGCGGAGCGCAACCGGGTTAATTACGGGACCGCGGCGCCGCTCAGGCCGGCTGCATGCCGGACTTGAGCCGCATCACTGCCTTGGTGTGCAGCTGCGAGACGCGCGACTCGGTGACGCCGAGCACCTCGCCGATCTCGCGCAGGGTGAGATTCTCGTAGTAGTAGAGGGCGACGACGAGCTGCTCGCGCTCGGGCAGCGAGGAGATCGCCTCGGTCAGGCGGTCCTTGACCTCGCTGCTGGCGAGCGACTCCTGCGGGTCCTCGGCGCGCGGATCGGAGATCGTGTCGAGCAGCGAGACCTGATCGCCGGAGGAGTCCGAGACGGTCCAGAGCTCATCGAGCGCGTAGACGGAGGAGTTGGCGATCTCCAGCAGCGAGGTCTGCAGTTCCTCCTCGCTGATCTCGAGCCGGGCGGCGAGCTCGGCCTCACTCGGCGCCCGCTGCAGCTCGTGCTCGAGCTTGGCCTGGGCGGCCTCGATTTCGCGGGCGCGAGAGCGGACCGAGCGCGGCACCCAGTCGAGCGAGCGCAGCTCGTCGATGATCGCGCCGCGGATCCGGGTCATCGCGAAGGTCTCGAATTTGATCCCGCGCTCGGGCTCGTAGCGCTCGATCGAGCCGATCAGGCCCATCAGGCCGTAGGAGATCAGGTCGGCGTCCTCGACGTGCGAGGGCAGCCCGGCGCCGAGCCGGCCGGCGACGAACTTGACCATCGGCGAGTAGGCGACCACCAAGCGCTCGCGGGCGGAGGCGTCCCCTTCCTCCTTGTAGCGGCGCCACAGGTCGCGCAGCTCCACCTCTTTTACACCGGTTTCCATCTAATTCCCCTGCATCCTATGGTCTTGGCAAGTCGGCGCCACCGATTTCCTGCCACCGAGGAGTCGGCGCCGTTCATGCGCGCGGGTGCGTAGCCGCGTAGGCGTCACGGAGGCGAGCCGCATCCACCCGAGTGTAAACCTGCGTTGTAGAGATCGAAGCGTGGCCGAGCAGCTCCTGGATGGTGCGCAGATCGGCCCCGCCCTCCAGCAGGTGAGTGGCGAAGCTGTGGCGCAGGGCATGCGGCGAGACACCGCCGGCCAGCGCCGCCTCGCGCACCCAAAGGCCGAGGCGCCGGGTGACGTCGGAGTTGGAGAGGCGACGGCCGCTCTTGGAGAGGAAGAGCGCCTTCTCGTGGGGGTCGTGGGAGAGCGCGTGGCGCCCGCGCTCGGAGTAGCGCCGCAAGGCGATCTGAGCCGGCTCGCCGACCGGCAGCAACCGCTCCTTCGAGCCCTTGCCCAGCACCCGCAGCTGCTCGGTCTCGAAATCGAGCGAGCCGAGGTCGAGGTTGACGATCTCCTCGCAGCGCAGGCCGCAGGAGTAGGCGAGCTCGAGCATCGCCCGGTCGCGCAGCTCCAGCGGCGTGTGCGCCGGAATGCGCTCGAGCAGCCCGCGCACCTGCTCGGCCGAGAGCACCCGCGGCAGCTTCTCCTCGCGCTTGGGGCTGCTGACCAGGTCGGCGGGGTTCTGCCCCACGCGCTCGGTGCGGACGAGGAAGTCGAAGAGCCCGCGAATCGAGGCCAGCTTGCGCGCCACGGTCGCCGGCGCCATCCCATCCGAGGAAAGCGACGCGGCATAGCGACGAACGTCGCGGTGGCGAACATCGCCCAGCTCCCGCTCCCCCACCCACTCGACGAACTGGCCGAGGTCGACGGCGTAGGCCCGCCGCGTCCGCTCCGCCATCCCCCGGGCGCGCAGATCGCGGTCGTATGCGACAAGCGCCTCGTCCCAAACCATGGGGAGAGGTTCGCCGCGGAACCGCCTCAGCCTTCAGCCGATGTAGATCGGCGTCCCGACTTCGAC
>DASZQM010000018.1:0-4561 GCA_035549645.1 Solirubrobacterales bacterium
CGTTCGGCCCTGACCGCGACCCTGGTCTCGCGCCTCGTCCCGGTCGCAGCCGCGGACGCGGGGCGCCTGCGCGACGCGGCCCGCCTGCGCGGCCCGGGTGCCGCCCCGGTCGGCAAGGCCCCGCTCGCCCGCCGCCTGCTCGCCGGCTCGCTCGACCGCGCCGTCGACGTCGCCGCCACGCTCGAGCTGCGCGGCTACTCGCTCCACCGCGAGCGCCCTGCAGCCGGTGCAACGTTTTTCGGTCGCATAGGACCCGAAAAACGTTTCACCTCGTTGGCGAGGCGCCGCTCCCGCTACGACCGCCGCTTCTACGCGACGGGCGCGCTGGTCCTCGCCGTCGCGATCGCCGGCAAGGCCCTGGGCGCCGATTCCTTCGGGGAATACCCGATCACCGAGATCGGCAGCGGGGCGGCGACCCTCGCCGTCGCCGCGATCGTCGCCCTGAGCGGCCTCGCACCCCTGCGTCGCGCTCCCCGGCGTTCCACCGTCCGCATGACCCGCGCTGCATCAGCTTCCGCACCTGCTGGAGCGAGAAGCTGATGCAGCTCGGATCAGGGGTTCGCACGGAGCCGCGGGTCGCGCCCGCCCTTGCCATCGAGGGACTCACCTACGGATATCCCGAGGCGGGCTCCCCGGCCCTGCGCGACGTCTCGCTCACCCTCGAATGCGGCGACTTCGCCCTCCTCGCCGGTCGCTCCGCCTGCGGCAAGTCAACCCTGCTCCGCGCCGCCTGCGGCCTCGTCCCGCACTTCCACGGCGGCGAGATCTCCGGGCGGATCGAGGTTGCCGGCCTGGACGCAATCGCAACCGGCCCCGGTGAGCTTGCCGCCGTGGTCGGCTACCTCGCCCAGGACCCCGAGACCCAGGTCGTCTCGACCACCGTCGCCGCCGAGATCGAGCTGCCGTTGGAGATGAGGGGAGACCCGCCGACCTCCCGCGCCCGCGCTGTGGAGGAGGTCGCCTTGGCTCTCGCCATCCCGCATCTGCTCGAGCGCGCCGTCGACACCCTCTCGGGCGGCGAGCTCCAACGCGTCGCCCTCGCCGCGGCTCTGGTCACGCGGCCTCAACTCGTCCTCCTCGATGAGCCCACCTCTCAGCTCGATCCCGTAGCCGGCGACGAGCTGATCTGGCTCCTCCGCCGCCTCAACTCCGAGTGGGGCATAACCATCCTCCTCGCCGAGCACCGCCTGGAGCGCTGCCTCGCCGCCGCCGACCGAGTCATCGCAATGGACGCAGGCGCCATCGCCTACGACGGCAACCCTCACGACTTCCTCACCTGGGCGCAGGATGCCGACCAAGCTCTGGAGACTCCAGCGGCTCGCCTCTTCTCCCTCGCCGGCATCGCGCCCCTCCCCGTGGGCGTCCGAGACGCCCGCCGCAAGCTCGCGTCGATGAGCGCTGCGGCTGGAGGCGAGGCGGACCCCCTCCAAACGCCAGCGGGGGTCCGCCTCGGCTCGACCCCAGCCCTCCGAGCCCGCGATCTGTGGGTGGAGCTCCTCCGCAACGACTCCCCCCACGACGTGCTCCGCGGAACGGACCTGGAGATCCGCGGCGGCGAACGCGTCGCTCTGATGGGACGCAACGGCGCCGGCAAGAGCACGCTGCTGAAGACCGCCGCGGACCTCGTCGATCCCGTGCGCGGAAAGATCGAGACACCCGAAGGCATCGCACTGCTCACCCAGAACCCGAGCGACTTCCTGGTCCGCGAGCGCGTGGGTGACGAGCTGCCTGGCGACGCCGGCCGGGCAGCGCTGCAGATCGTCGGGCTCGAGAGCAAGGTCGAGGCTGACCCGCGGGACCTGTCCGGCGGTGAGCGTCAGCGACTGGCCCTGGCGATCGCGCTGGCGGGCCGGATGGGCGCTGCCGACGAGCTGCCGGGCGTCGTTGCGCTCGACGAGCCCACCCGCGGCATGGACCGCGCCCGCAAGGACGACCTCGCCACCCTGATCGGCGAGCTCGCGGCTCGCGGCGCCGGCCTCCTCGTCGCCACCCACGACGTCGAGTTCGCCGCCCTCTTCGCCGAGCGCGTCGTGCTGCTCGGCGACGGGGTGGTGATCGCCGACGGTCCGACGGCCGAGGTGCTCTCCGGCGGCTGGTACTTCGCCACCGAGGTCGCCCGCGTCCTCGACCTCCCCGGCGTGATCACGCCGGAGCAGGGCGCGCTGGCGTTGCGCGGTGTGGGGGAGGGCGACTGATGTCCTGGCAGCTCGCCAGCTTCCTGATCCTCGGCGTCGTCCTGCTCGGCGGCTTCGCCTGGTACGAGCGCTCGCGCCCGCCCTCGCAGGTGGTCGCCCTGGTCGCGGCGCTGGCGGCTCTTGCGATCGCCGGGCGAATCGCCTTCGCCGCCTTCCCCAACGTCAAGCCGACGACCGACATCGTCGTCTTCGCGGGCTACGCGCTCGGTCCGGCACCGGGCTTCGCGGTCGGCGCACTCGCCGGCCTCGTCTCCAACTTCTGGTTCGGCCAGGGGCCCTGGACCCCGTGGCAGATGGCGGGGTGGGGGATGTGTGGCGTGATGGGGGCCGCGCTCGCCATCGGCGGCCGCAACGCGGGTCGCCTCACCCTCGCCGCTGTGTGCGGTTTCGCCGGGATCGCCTACGGTGTGTTGCTGAACTTCTCGCTGATGGCCACCTATGGCGGAGAACTCTCGCTCGAGCGCTTCCTCACCCTGGAGGCGCGCGCCATTCCCTTCGACGTTGCCCACGTCGCCGGCAACGTCGCCTTCGCCCTGCTCGCCGGCCCGGCGATGGTGCGGATGATGGTCCGCTTCCGCCAGCGCTTCCAGTGGCGCACGCCCGCGGTCGCCGCCGGCGTCCTGCTCGCGCTCCTGCTCCTGCCCTCGCTGGTGCCTTCTTCGGCGCGGGCCGCCAGTCCCGACGTCGATCGCGCCGCCAACTGGCTCGAATCGGCCCAGAACAGCGACGGCGGCTTCGGCTCTTCGCCGGGCAGCGACTCGAGCGCGGCGCTGACCAGCTGGACGATGCTGGGGCTGGAGGCGGCGGGGCGCAACCCGCTCGACGTGACCGGCGGCGGCCCCAGCCCGGTCGATTTCCTCCGCGGCCACCTCGACGAACTGAGCAGCGCCGGAGACCTCTCGCGCACGATCGTCGCGCTCGAGGGAGCGGGCGTCGACCCGCGCTCCTTCGGTGGCCGCGACCTGGTCGACGCGCTGCTCAAGCGCCGCGCCGCCAACGGCTCCTACGCCGGCTGGCCGGGCACCACCTCGTTCGCGATCGTCGCCCTGCGCGCGGCCGGGGCGGACGGTGGGCTGGACACGACGATCTCCTGGCTGGCAAAGGTGCAGAACGAGGACGGCGGCTGGGGCGACGTGCCGGGTCAGCCCAGCAACGCCGACGTGACCGGCGCCGCGATGCAGGCGCTGCCGACCTCGAAGGCCGCCCAGGCCGCCCTCTCCTACCTGCGCAAGCACCAGCGCTCCAGCGGGGGCTTCGCCCTCGGCGGCAGCGGCAGCGTCAACTCGCAATCGACCGCCTGGGCGGCGCAGGGCATGGTCGCCGCCGGCGCCGACCCCGCCTCGAGCGGCGACGGTGGCAAGAGCGCCCTCGCCTACCTCGCCGCCCGCCAGGCGAGCGACGGTCACTACACCTACTCGGAATCGAGCGACCAGACTCCGGTTTGGGTGACCAGCCAGGCGCTGGTCGCGGTCGCCGGCAAGTCGCTGCCGCTGGAAGCGCCGCCGCGCGAGCAGTCCCCGACCACCGTCTCGCCCGCCCAGGCAACACCGACCCCACCGCCCGGCGGCACCAGCCCTCCCGAAAGCCTCGAATCCGTGCCGCCGCCATCCACCGGCACGGGCGCCGGTACCGGTGTCCCAACTGTGCCGCCGACCGGCGGTGGCACCCCATCTGTCCCGCCGTCCCTGGAAGGCAGTGCGCCCGAGGGAAGCGAACCCGAAAGCCTCGAATCCGTGCCGCCGGAGGCGCAATCCAGCCCGGTCAGCGCCTCGGGATCGAGCCCCTCGCCTTGGCTTCCAATCGGGATCGGCGCGCTCGCAACCGCGCTCGCCATCGGCCTGCCCTGGTGGATGGGCCGTCGCTTCGCCTGGTAGGAGGGATCGGCGAAACCCCGCCCACGCCCGGTGCGGCGGCGGCTATGTTGCCTGCGTGGACGTCGAGACTGCGATCAGAACACGGCGCACTCACAAGGCCTACGGGCCCGAGCCGCTGGCCCGGGAGGAGATCCTGGCGCTGCTCGAGCTCGCCCGCTGGGCCCCCAACCACCACCTGACCGCGCCCTGGCGCTTCCGCGTCGTCGGCCCGGCGGCACTGGAGCGGATGAAGGCAGTGGCCGGTCCGGAGGGGGCCTCAAAGCTCGACCGCGCCCCGACCCTGATCGTCGTCTCCTGCGCCCTCGGCGCCGACCCCATCCAAAACGAGGAGGACCTGCACGCGACCGCGGTCGCCGCCTACATCGTCCTGCTCAGCGCCCACGCCCGCGGCTACGCGGGTTACTGGCGGACGCCCGGCCTGCTGCGCGAGGCCGCCGGCCGCCGCGCGGTCGGCCTGCCCGACAACGAGCGCACGGTCGGCCTCCTGCACCT
>DASZQM010000019.1:0-2438 GCA_035549645.1 Solirubrobacterales bacterium
CGCCACCCCCGGGGAGGAGCGCTTCGCCAGAGCTTCTTGCGAAGGACCAACAGCTCTCGTCCCGAGAAAGCTTTTTGCTGGAAGTGGACCCCTGTCGCGCCGGGCCACAAAAAAAGGACCTGCCGGGGATGTTGGGGAGAGCCCGGCAGGTCCTGTGTCTCGTCCATGAAGAAATCTAGGTTCCGCCGCTAAAGCGGAACTAAAAGGTTGTGGCGGCTTGGGAGATGTGCTGGAGGGGGATGCGGACGCGGAATTGGGCGCCTCCGGCGGCCGATTCGCCGACTTCGACACTGCCGCCGTGCGAGGTGGCGACCGCGCGCACGATTGCCAGGCCGAGGCCGCTGCCCTGGCCGACCGCCGTGTCGGCGGGGCCGTCGCCGCGGACGAAGCGGTTGAAGATCTGCTCGCGCAGGCGCGGCGGGATGCCGGGGCCGTCGTCGGCGACCTCGACCACCGCTTCGTCGCCGACGGCGCGGACATGGAGTTCGATCCGCGCGCCTGTCTGGGTGTGACGGGCGGCGTTGTCGAGCAGGTTGACGACCAGGCGGTGCAGCTCGTCGGGGTTGCCGTTGACCGGCAGTGCCCGCTCGTTGTCGATCTCGAGCTCGCGATCGCCCATGATCGGCGCCAGCTCCGCCGCGGCATTGCCGGCGATCTCGGCCAGGTCGCAGTCGCGATGGGCACCCGCCCTGCCCGCGTCGGCCCGGGCCAGCAGCAGCAGGTCGGCGACCAGGCGACTCATCCGCCGCGAGGAGCGCAGCGCCGAGTCGACCATTGCCCGGTCTTCCTCGTGGCTGGGCGCGCGCAGCGAGGCCTGCAGCAGCTCGAGGTTGGCGAGCACGCTGGTCAGCGGCGTGCGCAGCTCGTGCGAGGCATCGGCGACGAACTCGCGCTGCTTCTTCAGCGCTGCCTCGCGCTCGGTCCGCGCCGCGTCGAGCGAGCGCAGCATCTGCTCGAGCGTGCGAGCCAGCTCGCCGACCTCGTCTTCGGCCTTCGGTTCGGGCATGTGCCGGGAGGGATCGCCGGTGGCGGAGATCTTCCGCGCGGTTGCGGTCAGGGCGGAGATCGGGCGCATCGCCCGCGCCGCGATCGCCACCCCGGCAAGGCTGGCGAGCAGGGTGCCGCCGAGGATGCCGGCGGCGATGAAGAGCCAGAGGCGATCGACGGTCGCGTCGAGGTGGGCAACGCTGCGGCCGTACTGGACGAAGCCGGTGGTCACCCCGAGGTCGCCGGTGATCCGGGCCGTGGCGACCCGCATCTCATCGTGCGTCGATAGGCCCGCGACCGGTGCGCCGAGCGGCTGTGCCTTGGTGCTTTCGCCGATCACGTTGCCTTCAGAGTCGAAGACGCGCGCCGAGGCGTGGTCGGGACGGACGAAGTCGTCCAGTTCGGGGCCCCGCGAAAGCGACCCCAGGCTGGTGTTGATGATGCGGCTTTCGGCGGCGAGGGTCTGCGCGGCGCTGCTGACCTGGCGGTTGAAGTCGTCGCGGATTCGGCTCGTCGCCACCTGTCCGATCACGTAGCCGAAGACGAGCAGGATCGCCAGCGTCAGGCCTGCCGAAACCGCGGCCAGGCGCCAGCGCACGGGCCAGTTGCCGGGACGCAACCGCTGGGGCCAGCGTGAGGCGGCCTTGCGCGCAAAGCCCAAGCCGCTACTCCTTGAGCACGTAGCCGGCGCCGCGTTTGGTGTGGAGCAGGCGGGGCTCGTCGCCGGCCTCGAGCTTGCGGCGCAGGTTGGAGATGAAGACGTCGATCGTGTTCGTCGCCGCGGTCGGGTCATAGCCCCAGACGTCGTCGAGCAGACGCTCGCGCGAGACCACCAGGCGCTCGTTGCGCATCAGGAACTCGAGCAGCTCGAACTCGCGGTTGGTCAGCTCCAGCTCGCGCTCGCCGCGCCTCACCTCGCGTGTGTCCGGGTTCAGCGTCAGGTCGCCGACCGCGAGCGAAGCGGCGCCGCGCGGGGGGCGCCGGCGCAGCAGGGCGCGGATCCGCGCCAACAGCTCTTGGCGCTCGAAGGGCTTCGCCAGGTAGTCGTCGGCGCCGCTGTCGAGGCCGTCGACCCGGTCCTCGAGCTCGGCACGGGCGGTCAGCATCAGGATCGGCACGTCGCCCTCGGCCCGCAGTCGCCGGCAAACCTCGATTCCGTCGAGCCGGGGGAGGCCGAGGTCGAGGACCACCAGATCGGGGACGAAACCGCTGGCGACGTCAAGCGCGTCTATCCCGTCGCCCGAGGTCTTCACCTCATAGCCCTCCTGACGCAACGAGCGGCGCAGGACGTCGGCGATCTCGGCGTCGTCCTCGACGACGAGGACGCGACCGGTTGCTGTCTCGGCATCCTGCGTGAGCATTGCCCCGATGTTAGACGCGTGCAGGACAAATGCCTCCGACATTTAGCTGTGTTTTAGGGCGTGCGCAGGGGTGGAGGGCCAGGCGTCGAA
>DASZQM010000020.1:0-4446 GCA_035549645.1 Solirubrobacterales bacterium
CGAGAGCGCGTCCATCGAGCGCAGCAGCGGGATCTTGGCGTCGAGCGCCTCGCCGGTCCAGGAGGCGAAGGCGGTCGGGATGCAGAGCAGCGAGCCGTTCGGGTTCTCGAGGATGAAGGCGGGGCTGGTCGGGTCCCAGGCGGTGTAGCCGCGGGCCTCGAAGGTTTCCCGCACGCCGCCGGTCGGGAACGAGGAAGCGTCCGGCTCGCCCTGGATCAGCTCTTTGCCGGAGAAACCGGCGAGCGCTTTGCCTTCGCCGCCTTTGGGCTCGAAGAAGGAGTCGTGCTTCTCGGCGGTCGAGCCGGTCAGCGGCTGGAAGACGTGGGTGAAGTGGGTCGCGCCCTTCTCCAGCGCCCAATCCTTCATCGCCGCGGCGACGGCGTCGGCGACCTCGACGTCGATCGCTTCGCCGGCTTCGAGGCTGCTCTCGAGCTTCTCGAAGACGTCGCCCGGGAGCCGTTCGCGCTGCACAACCTTGGAGAAGACGTTGGCGCCGAAGGCTTCGTTCTCGGGCAGGGTCAGGTCGATCGCGCCGAGGGCCTCCCCGTTGGAGCTCCACTGCGCTGCGGTCACGTTCTGCTGGCGGATACGGCTCATGCTCTGGCGTCCTCGCTTAGGCCTCGCGCCGCTCTGTGGGGCGCGGTCGGTTACCGGTCTACTCCCTTTAGAAGAGCCAAAAGAGCCTAGTACCGATGGCTCTGAAATGCCTTTGTACTCGGGTACAAGGATCGCCGGGGCGCCTTGTACCGGCTGTCAGCGCTGGGAGAGCGGGATCGCGCCGAGCAGGCCGGCGGCGTGCATCGCATAGCTGACCGAGCCCGAGCAGTCGTAGCCGCGCGAGTTCCAGCCCCGGTGCCCACCGCCCCAGACGTCGGGGCGGTGGTGGATTCGGTTCGCTGCTTCGATCATCGCCTTCACGGCCGGCGGGGCGGAGGGCGGAGCTGCGACTCTTAAGCGAGGTCTGGCACGGCGTCGGCGGCGAGCAGCGAGCCGAAGAGGACGCCGAGGAGCAGATCGCGTAGCTCCTCGCGCTCGATGTCGCGGTGCTCGATCCAGTTGAGGCAGGCCCCGTCCATGAACCAGAGCCAGCCGTTGACTGCGGTGCGTGCCTTCGGCGGCGCCTCCTGCTCGTAGAGCGCCTCGAGGATTCGCTGCGCCGTCTGCAGCCGCACCTCTTCGATCAGCTCCCGGATCTCGGCGACCCCGGCGGCGCTTCGCATCAGGTTCTTGTAGGCGATCGCGTTTTCCGCGACCAGTGCCAGGAAGGCGTCGAGGCTGCCTTTCAGCTGCTCGACCGGAGGGAGGTCTGGGTCCGGTTCCGTCTGCTCTCGCAGCTGCTCGGCCCAGGCGCTCAGCGTCGCCTCGAAATAGGCCTGCTTGCTGGGGAAGTAGTGGTACAGCAACGCCTTCGAGATGCCCACCTCGGCGGCGATCTTGCTCATCGAGAGCTCGTCGTAGGGGTGGCTCGTGAAGAGCTCTGCACCCCGCTCCAGCAGCTGGCGGCGGCGCTCGTCGACGTCCAGGCGGCGGTAGGAGGGACGGCTCACGCGGTCGATTGTATCGAGCTTATTGACCGTCGGTTGACAAGATTGCTACGGTTATCAACCATCGGTCAACAAGCAATCGAAAGAAGGGGAGACTGAGATGCACAGCGAGAGACTCGAGCAACCGGCGGGCAACGGGGAGAGCCCCCCGCCGCCGTCCTACAACCCGATGTCCCGCATTGAGTTCGAGCGCCTCTTCGGCGGTCGCGTGCTGGCCTGGATCGGTGGCTTCGCGACCCTCCTCGGCATCGTCTTTCTGATGCGCAGTGCCGTGGACAGCAGCTGGTTCACGGAGGGGGTCCGGACCCTGCTAGCGGCGTTCGGGTCCCTGTCGCTGCTCGGCCTCGGCGTTTGGCTGCACGAACGGAAGGGGCGCCTCGAGGTAGCCCGAATCGCGGTGGCGATCGCGATTCCCGGTCTCTTTGCGACCACGGTCGTCGCCGCCCAGGCCTACGACCTGATTTCACCGGTCCTCGGTCTCGAGATGGCTGCCCTGATCGGCGTCATTGGCGTGGCGATCGCGGTGCGCTGGTCCTCGATGCTCGTCGCCGGCGTCGGCATGCTCGGCGCTTTGGCCGCCCCGATGCTGGTCGGCACGACCGGCGAGGGCGGCTCGATCGCCTTCGTCGCGATAGCCCTTGCCGCCAGCGTGGGCGTGCTCCTCTGGCAGCGCTGGAACTGGCTGTCGCTTGCCGCCTTCGCCGTCTCGGCTCCGCAGCTGGTCTCCTGGATCTACAAGAGCGGTTTCATCAGCTTCGAGGGGGTTGCTGATCCGAGTGAGCCCTCCCTGCTGATCCTCGCTGTCCTGGTCGGGTTCTGGGTCCTCTACGCTGCCGCGGCCTTCGGCTACGAGCTGCGGGCCCGGGGCGAAGAGAAGCTGCCGATCTCCTCCTGGCTGCTGCTGCTCTGCAGCAGCGTGTTTGTGTTCTGCGCCGGCTGCATCGTCCTCGGCGACGAATCGGCGCTCGCTCTGAATTCCTGGATCTTCGGGTTTGCCGCCGTCCACCTCTTGCTCGGCGGTGCGGCGATTCGCTTCGGCGTCCACCGCGAAATCGGCTCGCTCCTCACCGGAGGAGGGATTGCGCTCGGCAGCATTGGCCTAGCCAACGCCTTCAACGGCCCCACGCTGGTGGCTGTCTGGTCGGCGATTGCCGCGGCCTTGGCCTACATGGCGACGCGTGTGGATCGCACTTCCACGCCGACGCTCTCAGACGCACAGCGGCTGCTGGTCGGAGCGTTCATGTTCCTCGCCCTGGGGATCGTGCACCTGTTGGTCGTCGAGGCGCCGCCCTACGCGATCGTCGACGGGGTCGATGACCTCGGCAGCTCCCTGGTGGCGATCGCCTGCTGCGCGGGTGCGGCGCTCGCCTGCTGGTACTGGGGTCGCCAGATCGAGCCGAAGGCCGCGACCGTGAGCGGGTTCATCGGCGCCGCCGGGTTCGTCTACCTCGGCTCGGTGTCGATCATCGACGCGATCGGTGCCGATGCCGGCGGCGAAGCGCGCGAGATCGGCCAGGCCTGGCTCTCGGCCTTCTGGGCCGCAACCGGCCTCGGCGCGGTCGTCTGGGGCATGCGGCGCAAGTCGCCGAAGACCCGCCTTGGCGGCCTGGCGCTATTGACGGTCGCGATCGCCAAGGTCTGGACCTACGACCTCGCCGAGCTGGAAGAGCTGGCGCGGGCACTTTCCTTCGTCGCCCTCGGCCTGCTGCTGCTGGCCGGTGCCTTCGCCTACCAGCGCTTCAAGCCGGAGGAAGGCGAAGGAGAGGCCGAGGCGCTGGAACCGCAGGCATCTGTATAGCCTGCGGTCCCCCGCGGTCCGACCGCACGATCAAGCCGAAAACCGGAGGAACCCAGCCAAAATGTTCGTTTCGAAAGCCGCCGTCGTCGGCGGCGGCACCATGGGCGGCGAGATCGCGCAGGCGATCGCCGCGGCCGACATCCCCGTCGTCGTCAAGGACATCGACCAGAAGTTCGTCGACGCCGCGGTCGAGAAGGCGCGCGCCGTCACCGAGGGCCAACTCGCCCGCCTGGTCAAGAAGGAGAAGCTGACCCAGGAGCAGGCCGACGCCCGGCTTGCCGAGGTGATGGGCCTGATCACCGGCACAACCTCCTACGCCGATTTCGGCGACGTCGACTTCGTCGTCGAGGCGGTGCCGGAGCGGATGGAGATCAAGCAGGCCGTCTTCCGCGAGCTCGACGCGGCGACTCCAGGCCACGCGATCCTCTCCTCCAACACCTCCTCGCTCTCGATCACCGAGATCGGCGAAGCGACGCTGCGCCCCGACAAGGTCGTCGGCTTCCACTTCTTCTACCCCGCCTCGGTGATGCCGCTGGTCGAGATCATCGCCGGCGAGGACAGCTCCGAGGAGACCGCCACGGTCGCCTACAACTTCGCCCAGGCGATCAAGAAGCAGCCGATCGTCTGCGGCGAGGTGCCCGGCTTCGTCGTCAACCGCATCCTGATGGCGACGATCGGCGAGATCTGGCGGGCCCAGGAGGAGCAGGGCCTCTCGTTGAAGGCGATCGACGAGGCGATCGCCGCCGCCAAGGTCGCCCCGATGGGCCCCTTCTTCCTCACCGACCTGCTCGGCCTCGACACCGTGTGCCACGTCGCCGAGCACCTGCACGACTCATACGGCGAGAGCTTCTACGTCCACAAGGGACTGCAGCAGCTGGTCGCCGACGGCAAGCTCGGCGCCAAGAGCGGCGGTGAGGGCTTCTTCAAGGAGGGCGAGGAGAACGTCCCCGGCGACGCTCAGCCCGACGCGGAGGAGCTGGTTGCGCTCTTCACCTGTCGCGCCCTGATCGAGTCCTGCCTGCTGGTCGAGGAGGGCATCTGCTCGGTCCGCGACATCGACCTCGGGATGATGGCCGGCGCCGGCCTCGATCCGCGCCGCGGCCT
>DASZQM010000021.1:0-10971 GCA_035549645.1 Solirubrobacterales bacterium
CACGATCACCTTCAAGGGCGAGGACCTGACCGAGGCCGACCCCGACGAGCGCTCGCGCGCCGGTCTCTTCATGGCCTTCCAGTACCCGGTCTCGATCCCCGGCGTCTCGGTCAGCAAGTACCTGCGGATGGTGATCAACGCCCACCGCGAGGCGCGCGGCGAGGAGCCGATCAAGATCAAAGACTTCGCCCGCGTCGCCCAGGAGGCGATGGAGCTGGCGAACATCCCCAAAGACTTCTCCAGCCGCTACCTCAACGACGGCTTCTCCGGCGGTGAGAAGAAGCGGATGGAGCTATTGCAGCTGGCGCTGCTGCGGCCGGAGATCGCGGTGCTCGACGAGACCGACTCGGGCCTCGACATCGACGCCCTGCGCACCGTCGCCGAGGGCGTCAACAAGTTCGCCGGCCCGGACATGGGCGTGCTGATCATCACCCACTACCAGCGCATCCTGCACATGGTGAAACCCGACTTCGTCCACGTCATGTACCAGGGGCGGATCGTCAAGGAAGGCGGCCCGGAGCTGGTCGGCGTGCTGGAGGAGAAGGGCTACGGCTGGATCCGCGAGGAGGTAGAGGCGGGCGCCAGCGCCTAGCCCGGAGGACGATGGGGCAGACGACGACCAAGGGCTCCTCTCCCCCGTTCTCCATCGAGAAGGTGCGCGCCGCCTTCCCGGCGCTCGAGCGCGAGGTCAACGGGCGCCCGGTCGCCTACCTGGACAGCGGCGCCAGCTCCCAGCGGGTGCTGGCCTCGATCCAGGCGGTCGACCGCTACGAGCGCGCCCACCACTCCAACGTCCACCGCGGCTCGCACACGCTCTCGGCCGAGGCGACCGCGGCCTACGAGGGGGCGCGGGCGACCGTCGCCGACCACCTCGGCGCCGCCGACCGGCGTGAGGTGATCTTCGTCCGCAACGCGACCGAGGCGATCAACCTGGTGGCGCGGGCCTGGGGCGACGCGAACGTGCGTGGCGGCGACCGGATCGTGCTCACCGAGATGGAGCACCACTCCAACATCGTGCCCTGGCAGCAGCTCGCCGAGCGCACCGGCGCCGAGATCGATTGGGTTCCGGTCGACGGGGAGGGTCTGCTCGACATGGACGCCTACCGGGCGCTGCTCGAGCGGGGGCCGAAGCTCGTCGCCGTCACCCACGTCTCCAACGTGCTCGGGACGGAGAACCCGCTGGCCGAGATCTCGCGCCTGGCCCACGACGCCGGCGCCCTGGTCCTCTCCGACGGCGCCCAGAGCGCGCCGAAGATGGCGATCGACGTCGCCGAGCTCGGAGTCGACTTCTACGCGGTCACCGGCCACAAGCTCTACGCGCCGACCGGGATCGGCGCGCTCTGGACCAAGCTCGACCTGCTGCGCTCGATGCCGCCCTTCCTCGGCGGCGGCTCGATGATCCGCAAGGTGACCAAGGAGGGCACGACCTACGCCGACCCGCCGGCCCGCTTCGAGGCGGGCACGCCGGCGATCGCCCAGGCGGTCGGCATGGCCTCGGCCCTGCGCTGGATGGACGCGGTCGGCATGGAGGCGATCCTCGACCACGAGCGCCAGATCGCCGACTACGCGCTGGAGCGAGTCGCCGAGGTGCCGGGCCTGCGCGTCTTCGGCCCGCCGCGCTCGCCCGAGCGCATCGGCCCCGTCTCCTTCGAGATCGAGGGCGTCCACGCCCACGACGTCTCCGAGATCCTCGACCGCCACGGCGTCGCCGTGCGCGCCGGCCACCACTGCGCCCAGCCGTTGATGGACCGCCTCGGCGTCGCCGCCACCGCCCGCGCCAGCTTCGGCGTCTACACCACGCCTGAGGAGATCGACCGCCTGGTCGAGGGCCTGCACGACGCCCGCAAGGTGTTCGGGCTCTAGTGCCCTGGCGCCTGGCCTGCTTCGACCTCGACGGAACACTGGTGCAGGCGACCTCGGTCAGCCAGCACTTGGCCGACCGCTTCGGCCAGAGCCCCCAGATGGCCGAGCTGGAGAGGCGCTACGCGGCCGGCGAGATATCCAATTCGGTGGTGGCCGAGGAGCAGGCGGCGATGTACGGCGGCATGCCGCTCGCGCGGGTCGTCGAGGCGTTGGTCGACATTCCCTGCATCGAAGGCATCGACGCCACCGTCAGCGCCCTCCGCGAGCGAGGCGTCGACTCTCTGCTCTGCACCGTGACCTGGAGCTTTGCGGCCGAGGAGTTCTGCCGGCGGCACGGCTTCGCCAAGGGCTCGGGCACCGAGATCGACCTCGAACCCGGCGACACGCTGAGCGGCAGGGTGCGCCGCCACTTCGACGAGTGGGACAAGCTCGAGTTCGTCGGCTCCCACTGCGCGGAGGCCGGAGTGGAGCTGGAGGACTGCATCGCGATCGGCGACTCCCGGTCCGACGTTCCGCTCTTCGAAGCGGTTGGGTTCTCGATCGCGATCAACGCGACGGAGCAGGCGAGGGAGGCGGCCTCGGTCGCGCTGGACACCGAGGACCTGACGGATGTTCTCGCGCTCATTCCCGAGCGCTCCAGCTAGTAGCTGGGTTCTGGAGAGCCCGCCGGGGGCGTGCCGGGAGGCGCAGCCGGGCCCCAGCTGACCCGGCCGTCGGCGCCGCTGATCGGGATCTTCTTCCCGCCCATCGCAGGCGTGTTCAGGGTGGTGTCGGCGATCGCCTTGACCCGGGAGAAGATCTCGCGGATTTCGCTCTTCTTGCCCTGGTAGCCCCACTGGTGTTGGTCGGCGGTGAGGCCGGTGGCGTCGATGCCGGCTTCGTGGGCGAGGTAGAGAGCGCGCGGCATGTGAAAGCCTTGGGTGACGACCACGGCGTCGTGGATGTCGAAGATGCTCCGCGCCCGCACCATCGTCGCCCAGGTGTCGAAGCCGGCGTGGTCCTCGAAGATCACGCGACCCGGCACGCCGTCGGCGACCAGCGCCTTGCGCATCGTGTCGGGCTCGTCGTAGACCCAGGCACCGTGGTCGCCGGAGACGAGGATGCGATCGACCTTGCCCGCCTTCCAGAGGGCCTCGGCCTGATGCACTCGGTCGGCGAGCATCCCGCTCATCTTGCCGTTCGGCTGGACCAGCGCGCCCGGCACGATCGCCACCTCGGCGTGCGGAACCTCGGCGACGTCGGCGGTCGCCTCGCCTTCGGTGCTGAGCAGGACGTAGGCGTTGGCACCCGCGATCGCGAGCACGATCGCGGCGCCTCCGGCCACACTCCCCCAGAAGAGGCGCGGCCAGCGCCGAATTGGGTACGTCAGCTTGCGCCAGAGCCCCCGCACAAGCTCAAAGTAGCAGCGCTACACCCCAGTGCAACGCTTTTCGGTTCTCTGTCAACCGAAACGCGTTGCACCGCTTCGCTAGCGTCTCTTGCATGGACGAGCTCTATCGCGACCAGATCCTCGAGCACTACAAGCGGCCGCACAACTTCGGCCACATCGAGCATCCCGACCTCGAGTTCGAGGACACGAACCCTTTTTGCGGCGACGAGCAGCACGTGACGATCAAGCTCGACGAGGAGGGCAAGGTGGCCGAGATCGCCTTCGAGGGGAAAGGCTGCGCGATCTCGACCGCGGCGACCTCGCTGCTCACCGATGAGCTGGAGGGGAAGACGCGCGAGGAGCTGCTGCAGCTGCCGAAAGAGTTCGTCCTCGACCTGCTCGGCATCGACATCTCGGCGACGCGGATGAAGTGCGCGATGCTGGGACTGAAGGTGGTGAAGAGCGCCAGCCTCGGCGAGCCGGCCGAATGGGAGGACGAGGGTGAGGTCGGCAGCCCCTCCGAAGCGGCCGCCGACCTCGGCTCGATCTAGGCGCTCGCGGGCGGCGCGTTCTCGCTGAGGGCGATCACCGCGAAGGCGGCGCCGTGCGGGTCGGTGAGGATGGCGAAGCGACCGACGGGCAGGTCGATCGGCCCCATCATCAGGTTGCCCCCGCGCTGCTTGGCCTGCTCGACGCTCGCGTCGGTGTCCTCGACCGCGAAGTAGACGAGCCAATGGTTGGGGACCTCGGCGGGGATCTGGCGCTCGGTCATGTCGAGGATGCCGCCGACCGGGTTGCCGCCGAGCATGATCGTCGTGTAGCTCTCGTTCTCGCCCATCGCTTCGGTGTTGAACCCCCAGCCGAAGACGGCCCCGTAGAAGGACTTGGCTCCGTCGAGGTCGCGGGTGTTGAGTTCGTTCCAGGCAAGGGCGCCGGGCTCGTTGACGAGGCCGGCGCCGTGGAAGCTGCCGGGCTGCCAGATCCCGAAGACGGCGCCACTCGGGTCGGCGAAGATCGCCATACGGCCTAGATCCATCACGTCCATCGGCTCAGCGATGACGCTGCCGCCGTTCTCGGCGACGGCCGCCGCGGTGGCGTCGGCGTCGGCGACCGAGACGTAGCTGCTCCAGGCGGGCGGCTGGCCCTCCTGCATCAGCGGCATCATCCCGCAGACGTCCGCCCCGTTCTTGGTCGCGCGGCGATAGCCACCGGTTTCCTCGACGTTTTCGCTCTCGGGCACCTGCCAGCCGAACAGCGCCGTGTAGAAGTCGACCGAGGCGTCCAGGTCGGGGGAGCCGAGGTCTACCCAGCAGGGGACTCCAGGCTCGTAGCTCGTTCTCTCGCTCATCTCTCGCTCCAATCTCGAGGGTCTGCGGCCGATCCTCTCACGCACGCCTAAGTCCGAGTCAAAGGCTTGTTACGGTCCCCGGGCCCGCCAGGCCTGAAAAACGGCCGAGCCGGTCGCCTCGCTAAAATCCGACCACAGAAGTAGGATTAAGTCTCAACCCGCACTAGCGACCGCGGGAGCCTCGATTTCCTTTGCCAGACACCGCAGGAACAACCGTCTCCGTCTGCCCCGCTGCCGAGCTGCAGCCCGGTCAGATGCGCCTCGTCGAGCACGACGGGCGCAAGATCGGCGTCTTCAACTGCGAGGGCACGCTCTACGCGATCGAGGACCGCTGCTCGCACGACGATGGCCCTCTGGCCGAGGGCGAGTTCGACCAGGCAGCCTGCACGGTCGAGTGCCCCCGGCACGGCTCCCTCTTCGACCTGACCACCGGTAGGCCGAAGACGCTCCCCGCTTTCACCCCGGTGCAGACGTACACGGCGACCGTCGTGGACGACACGATCACCCTGGAGGTCGATTAGGCATGGCAACACCCGAGGTAGTCGCCGAGAAAGAGTCGCTCGCCGGCATCAACTCCGACTACAAGGAGAAGTTCGGCTTCCACGACCCTGAGACGGGCTACGCCTACAAGGCGCCGAAGGGCCTCTCGCGCGAGGTGGTCGAATCGATCTCCGAGTACAAGGACGAGCCGCAGTGGATGCGGGACTTCCGCCTCAAGGCGCTGGAGCACTTCGAAAGCCGCCCGACCCCGCAGTGGGGTGGCAACCTGAACCAGATCGACTTCGACGACATCCACTACTTCGTCCGCGCCTCGGAAAAGAACAGCCGCGACTGGAGCGAGGTCCCGGAGGACATCAAGAACACCTTCGACCGGCTCGGCATCCCCGAGGCGGAGCGCAAATTCCTCGCCGGGGTCGGCGCCCAGTACGAGTCCGAGGTCGTCTACCACCAGGTCAACGAGAAGCTCGAGGCCCAGGGCGTGATCTTCACCGACATGGACACGGCCCTGCGCGAGCACGAGGACCTGGTGCGCGAGTACTGGGCGACGGTGATCCCGCCCAACGACAACAAGCTGGCTGCGCTCAACTCGGCCGTGTGGTCCGGCGGCTCCTTCGTCTACGTCCCCGCCGGGGTCAAGGTCGAGATGCCGCTGCAGGCCTACTTCCGGATCAACACCGAGAACATGGGCCAGTTCGAGCGGACGCTGATCATCTGCGAGGACGAAGCCGACGTCCACTACATCGAGGGCTGCACGGCGCCGGTCTACTCGACCGACTCGCTGCACTCGGCCGTGGTCGAGATCGTCTGCAAGCCGAGTTCAAGAGTCCGCTACACGACGGTGCAGAACTGGTCGCAGAACGTCTACAACCTCGTCACCAAGCGCGCCGTCGCGCACGAGAAGGCGACGATGGAGTGGGTCGACTGCAACCTCGGCTCGAAGCTGACGATGAAGTACCCCTCGATCTACCTGCTCGGGCCCGAAGCCCACGGCGAGATCCTCTCGATCGCCTTCGCCGGCGACGGCCAGCACCAGGACGCCGGCGGCAAGATCATCCACGGCGCCCCGCGGACGTCCTCCTCGATCTTCTCCAAGTCGATCTCCAAGGACGGCGGGCGCAGCACCTACCGCGGCCTGCTCGAGGTCGCCAACGGGGCGACGGAAGCGCGCTCCAAGGTGGTCTGCGACGCGCTGCTGCTGGACGAGGACTCGCGCTCGGACACCTACCCGACGATCCGCATCGACGAGAACGACGCCGACGTCGGCCACGAGGCAACGGTCTCCAAGATCGGCGACGAGCAGCTCTTCTACCTGCAGAGCCGCGGCCTCGACGAGGAGGAGGCCTCGAAGATGATCGTCAACGGCTTCATCGAGCCGGTGACCAAGGAGCTGCCGATGGAGTACGCGGTCGAGCTCAACCGCCTGATCGAGCTGCAGATGGAGGGCTCGATTGGCTGAGCTCGCCACCCTCCCACCCCTTCCGGATCAGAAGACGAAGGGGTGGGAATTCACCGACCTCTCGAAGCTGGACCTCGATTCGTATGAGCCCGGCTCAGCCGCGGCGTCGATCGGCGCTGCCGTCGGCGCCACCGTACTGCCGCTGGGCGAGGCGCGCGACTCTCACGCGGAGCTGGTCGAGGGCCGGCTGGGCGCGCTGGTTCCCGGCGACGACCCGTTCGTCGCCCGCAACGACGCAGCCTGGAGCGAGGGCGTGCTCGTCCACGTGCCGGCAGGCGTCAAGGTCGAGGAGCCGATCCGGATCGAGCTGCCGCTCGCCGAGAGCGGCAGGGCGCTGCACTGGCGCACCCTGGTGATCCTCGAGGAGGGCGCCGAGGCCGAGATCTGGGAGCACTGGTCCTCGCCGGACGACGAGGTCGCGGGGCTGCTCAACTCGGTGGTCGAGCTGCATGTCGGCCAGGCGGCGACGCTGCGCTACGTCAACACCCAGGACATCTCCGAGTCTTCGTGGATCTTCGCCACCCAGCGCGCTCAGGTCGAGCGAGACGGGCGCCTCGACTGGGCCGCCCTCGGCTTCGGCTCGGCCAACGGCAAGGTGCGGATGGAGACCAACCTCGCCGGCCCGGGCTCCGAAGCCCGCGTCACCGGTGGCTACGCAGGCAGCGCCGGGCAGCACCTCGACTACGACACGACGCAGGAGCACGCGGCGCCCAACACGAACTCCGACCTCGCCTTCCGCGGCGTCCTCGCCGCCGGCGCGACCGCTGTCTGGCGCGGCATGATCCGCGTCGACCCGGGTGCCCAGCAGACCGACGCCTTCCAGGAGAGCCGCAACCTGCTGCTCTCGACCGAGGCCCACGCCGACGCGATCCCGGGCCTGGAGATCGAAGCCGACGACGTCCGCTGCACCCACGCCGCCGCGGTCGCCCAGGTCGATCGCGAGCAGCTCTTCTACCTGACCTCGCGCGGGCTCGGCGAGGCCGAGGCGAAGTCGCTGATCATCGAAGGCTTCCTCGAGTCGCTGGTCGAACGGCTGGCCGAGGGCCCGGTGCGCGAGGAGATCTCCGCCGCGCTCGAGCAGCGCCTCGCCGAGATCCTCTAGTCGCCGGCCCGGCCAGGAGCGGGAGGCTCGTCCTTCGGGCGCCTTCGTTCCTTGAGCCTGGTCGCCAGCAGCGAGCCGACCACGATCAGGACCGGCGGCAGGTAGAGGACCCAGAGCCAGTGGCCGACGTGCGCGAGGGGTACCAGGGCGCCCATGGCCAGAGTATGGAGAGGGCTAGTGCGCCGGGACCGCCGGCCTTGCGAAACGGCGGTCCCGGACACATAGGGAGAGGGAGAGTCAAGTGATTGGACTCACCCTGAGTAAACCACTTTTCAAAGTATTTACATCAGTAAAAAACCCTGCTTAACGCCACATTCATCGAAGTTTCCGCAAAAAGCGCATTCGTCATGCATTCGCAACCGAAAGCAAATACAGGCCGAAGCAGGTGAAGGCCACCATCACCGCCAGCATCCAGTACTGAGAGCGGGCCGCCTGGCGGTAATCGCCCCAGTAGGTAACCGCGCGGTCGTGCGCCAGGGTGAGGCCGACGACGTGACCGATGACCAGCGCTCCGACCTGGACGTACCAGATCGCATTGGCGCTGAGGACCTTGAAGTCGATCCCGTTGCTCGCCGTGCCGAAGAGGTCGGTCGTGGCCGTCCCCAGCGGGTCGGAGAGCAGGTAACCGAACTGGGCCTGCTCCTGGAAGACGAAGAGGCTGAAGTAGTGGGCGACCAGGTAGGCGAAGGCGATCGGAATCAACGTGTGGGCAAACCCCATGCGCAGTTTGCGCAGCGGCGGGGCGCCGCGCACGGTCTCCATCCCCCGCACCCCGATCAGGTAGACGAGGCCGACGCCAAGGAAGCAGATCAGCATGAAGATCGTGTCCGCGAGGCGCAGCGAGGTGGTCAGGCTGAGACCCGTTTCGGACAGCCATTCGAAGACCTGGACGATCGCGTCCTTGAGCGCTCCCTCCTGGGCGCCGTCGAAGCTGGTGCTGGCGATCGAGGCGATCACCACCGCCGCCGACCCGGGCAGGCTCGCCCAGTGGGTGGAAGCGGCGAGGGGCAGGCGGCGACCGAGCCGCCCGTCCTTGACGCCGAACCCCCCGAGCTGGGAGAACATGCCGAAGTAGACGGAGAAGATCTCCCCCGTCTCACACCACTCCTCGACCCCGAAGAGAGCCATCATCGCCAGCGTGTAGAAGCTGTAGACGAGGGCGGCGACGGCACAGGCGTGCGGTGAGAGCCCCACCGCGACGCCGCCGCTGGTGCCGTAGACGACCTCGAGCCAGACCACCGCCAGCAGGCCGATCGCCGCCGGCCAGCGGCCCAGGCGCTCGGGGTAGCGCAGGTGCGCCGAGCGCTGGCCGGCCACCAGCGCGAAGGCGCCGCCGACGGCCCGGCCGACGGCGCGCCACGGGTTGAAGGGCCGGAAGATGTCCCCGAAGATGACGCTGAAGAACGGGAATCCCAGCCAGGCGGTGACGAAGATGAAGGTGAGGGCGAAGTTGCGATCCGGCGCTTCCGTGCCGTGCAACCCCGCGTAGATCGAGAACCCGAGCAGGAAGACGCCGATCGCACCGCAGAGCACCTGCACCGGCATGCTCAGCAGCGTGCGCGAGAAGCGCTCGTCGAGCGGTCGCCACCTCTCGTCCTCGAAGCGGGGCTTGCGCCACCCCGCCGAGAGGGCGAAGAAGGAGACGATCAGGACCAGCGAGGCGCCCCAGGCAAAGAGCCAGGCGGGCACCGGCAGGTCCTTGCGCGCGACGAGCGCGTGCGCGAGCGGCAGGAAGAAGCTCACGGGTTGACCGTCAATTCGAGGATCTGTTCCTTGCGACCCTCGAGCTCGGCCTCGAACACCCCTTCGAGCGTCGCCGGGAAGTCGAAGGTGACCGATCCGCCGGCCTTGACGTCCTTCATGATGTCGTAGCCGTGCATGTGGACCTCGTCGCTGACGTCGGAGTCCACCTTGAAGCGAACCTGTTCGCCCTCGTTGTAGGTGAGCTGGGCGACGCCGCCGACCGGTTTGCCGTGCTTGATCACGATCGTGGTTAGCGGCGGCTTGCCGTCGGCCTTTCCGATCTTTCCTTCTTCTTCCAGCTTTTCGTAGTCGCTCTTGTTGCTGCCGCCGTCGTTCTTGAGGACGACGAAGAGGACGATCGCGACCACGACGACGACGATTCCAGCCACGACACGCGTGGTGTTCGAATTCATGACCTGCTCCTTTGTTCGAGGTGAAAGACCTGGACTAAGGAGCGAGCGGCGGGGGCCGCTGGGCGAAGCCGAAGGCGAGCAGGAGCCCGCCGCGGATCAGGTGAACCCGCGGTGCCCGCGGGCGGGGCTGGTGCCCGGCGGTGCGGGCGCGAGGCCGCGAGGCGAGCCGCTCGGAGATCCGCACGATCGTCTCGAAGCCCGGGTAATGACCGAAGAGCAGCGAGGCGACCAGGAGGAAAAGCGGGACCAGCGCAAGCGCGATCTCGAACATTGCTCTGAGAATTTAGCCGAAAGGGACCTCGCGAAGCCAATAACGTCCCGCTCCCCGTGCGCCCGGAACGAGACAACATCGCCGCCCCCGACCTGCCCGGTGGGATCGCCTGGGTCGGCGAGGAGCCGCGGTCGATGCCCAACCTGACCGCCGCCGGTCCGGTGCTGGTGCACTTCTTCGACTTCGCCCAGCTCAACAGCGTCCGCACCCTCCCCTACCTGGTCGAGTGGGATCGCCGCTATCGCGCGGCCGGCCTCACCACGCTCGGGGTGCAGGCGCCGCGCTTTCCCTTCGGCGCCGACGAGGCAGCCGTCACGGCGGGCCTGGCGGGCCTCGGCATCGGGTTTGCGGTGGCGATCGACGCCGAGCACGCGCTCTGGACCGCCTACGGCTGCGAGGGCTGGCCCAGCCTCTTCCTCTGGGCCACGGGTGGTGCGCTCAGCTGGTTTCACTTCGGCGAGGGGGAATACCTCAACACCGAGCTGGCGATCCAGGAAGAGCTGCGCGAGCTCGACGCGCTGCGCTCGCTGCCCGACCCGATGCAGGCGCTGCGCCCCAGCGACACGCCACAGGCGAAGGTGATGCCGCCGACGCCGGAGGTCTTCCCGGGTGGGTCGTGGGAGCAGCCGTGGGTCCCGACCCCCGCGCAGGACGAGCTGGAGATCGACTACGCCGCCGCGGTGGCGGGCGCGACCGTGGAGGGCAGCGGCGAGCTGCGGGTCGCGATCGACGGCGGGGAGCCGCGCTCGATCGCGATCGAGCGTCCCGGCCTCTATCTGCTCGCCGAGCACGAGCGGCACGAGGCGCACCGCCTGACCCTGGTCGCCGAGGGCGACCTGCGGCTCTGGTCGGTCAGCTTTGCCGCGGGGCTGCCCTGAGCTCCTCGCGGATCTCCTTGGGCAGCA
>DASZQM010000022.1:0-3371 GCA_035549645.1 Solirubrobacterales bacterium
GTGCCGAGCCCGATCGTCGCGGCGAAGCCGAGCAGCGTCATCGCCGAGACCGCGGCGCCGGCGACGCCGACGGCGTGCTGGTCGAACTGCCGCGCTGCGAGCCACCAGAACGCCGCCCCGAGCAGCGAGGACGTGCCCAGGGCGAGCATCATCGAGGTCGCGTTGCTGAGGATCGTCCGGTGGGTCTCAGCCGCCTCGCGCAGGCGCCCGAGCGGGTTGCCGCGAGCGCTCACTGCTGCTCGATCCGCCTGGTGTCGTAGATCACGATCGGCCCGTTGTCGTAGATGCGGTCGATGCCGGGGATCGCGTCGAACTTGCGCAGGGCAGCGCCGGCGATCGGGCGCTCGCGTTCATGGGCCAGCGGTTCTTCGCGGTCGTAGTAGTAGCCGTCGACCGGCAGCGAGTGCGCCAGGCGGCGGTCGACGACGATGTAGTCGATCGCGTCGTGGACGATCACGGTGCGGTCGTTGAAGCCGAATTCCTTGCTGAAGAAGACGATCGGAACGGGGATGCCGCGGATGCTGCCGATCACCGGTTCGAGGTGGCCGTAGGAGCCGAGCAGGAGCCCGTTGGGGCCGTCGACGAGGATGCGGCTGTTGGGGGGCAGGTGTTCGGCCGCGAAACGGGCCGCTGCCGTGCCCTGGGGGCTGATCGAGCGCGACTCGGCGCCGACCTCGAAGCGGCCCGGCTGCCGGGTCACCGGCGACTCGCCGAGGATCACGCCGCCGACGAAGACGAGCCCGGCGAGCCCGGTCGCGATCAGGGCCAGGAGGCGAGCCCGGGCGTTGCCGGCGGACTCGGTCAGGTGGAGGAAGAGCACCGCGGCGACGAAGCCGATGCCGGCGAAGACGAACTCCGAGGCACGCTGGGAGATCTCCGAGCCGGCCTGGGTCAGGCGGGGGACCAGGGTGAAGGGATACAGGAGGGCGACGGCGCCGAGTGAGATCGCCAGCGTGTTGCGGCGGTAGGACTTCCAGATCCGCCAGACGCCGAGCGGGATCACCAGCGCCAGCACGCCGACCGAGGCGAGGCCTAGGACCCGGACGATCAGTGGGTCGACCTGGCCTGTTCCGGCCTTGAACAGGGTCTTCGTCCCCGATCCGCCGAAGACGAGGTGATAGAGGGCGCTGATCGCTTCGGTGAATACGCTGCCGAGCTCGTCCTGGGTGGCCCCGCCGGCGACGAAGGCGAACCAGAAGAGGGCGGCGGCGGCCAGCATCGCGCAGCCAAGCGCGGGACCGACGCGCAGGCGGGCGAGCTGCGCAGCGAACCGGTTCGGCTTGCGGCGGCTGAGCGGGCGCAGCAGCTGCAGCAGTGGCTGCTGTCCTTTGACGAGCCAGATCACGCCGGTCCAGAGACCGAGGAAGGCGATCATCGCGTAGGTGGTCAGGTGGTGGGTGACGACCAGCCCGGCGGTCAGGATCGCCAGCGCGGCCAGCATCCCCACCTCGCCCGCCCGCTTGCGCCGTTGGTCGATGCCGGCGCCACGCATGACGACGAGCAGGTAGCCGGCGGCGATCGCGAGTGCGAGCGACTCGTAGCCGAACTGGGAATCGAAGTAGAGGATGCTCGGGTTGCAGGCGTAGACCACGATCGCGATCCCGGCGACCCGGGCCGAGCGCGCCGCCCGTTGCAGGATCAGGAAGAGGGCGACCATCAGCACCGCCCGCGCCACCCCGATCAGGACGAGCGCCGAGACGAAGACGGAGAGCCCGCTGAGGTCGGTCAGGGCGCCGGTGACCGCGGTCATCCCCGGGAAGACGCTGTAGCCGCCCACCAGCGGGTTGTCGGAGAAGAGGTGCCCGCGTTCGAGCAGGTTCCATACACCCCGCCAGGAGGCAAGCTCGTCGTGGAGGGTGAAGCCGGCCGGACTGTGCACGAGCTTCACTCCGTAGAGGGCCATGCCGAGCACGACCACCAGCACCAGCCGCTCGGCCGCCCCGGCGCTGCGGCCGAACAGGCGCCAGGCGATCGGCAGGTAGATCAGCAGCAGCCCGAGCCAGAAGGTGCTTTCGCTGCCGGCTTCTTCGAGCCGGGCGGCGTTGTTGGCCAAGGCGATGAGGAGCAGGCCGGCGGCGGCGAGCAGGGCGAGCAGGGGCGCTGCCCCGAGCCGATAGCGCCAGGCTGCGCCTCTGGCTCTCGGAGAGCGCCGGGGTGCGTCCCGATTGGGCTGTACGAGGCTCATGGCGGCGGCACCACGTCGAGTCGCCTGTAGGGAACGCCTTCGCGACTGAGAACGGCGACTACCGGCACGCCGCGGGGGGCGACGTCGACCGCAAAGCTTTTTTCCCATTTCTCCCCGGCCCGCAGTCGCAGGTCTTTGCTGGCGAGGACCTCGGCGCCGCGGGTGAGCTCGAGGGCGTAGCTGCGGGGTTGCCCCTCGTGGCTGCGCAGCCCGACCGTGAAGTTGTCCGCTTCGGCCCCGGATCTGCCGTCGGGTATCAGCCAGAAGTCGGTGAAGCGGATCTTCGCCTGGGCGTCGCGCAGCCCCTCGCCGGCTGAGACCACCGCGAGGCTCGCAATCACGCCCGCGAGGACGAAGACCAGGGCAGCCACAGGTATCTGCCAGGAGACCGAAGCGGGCAGGGAGAGCGGTTCCGGCCGCCCGTCGACCAGGATGCGCAGGGAGGCGTAGAGGGTTACGCCGGCGAGGAAGATCGCCCAGACCTCGCGCCCGAGCCCGAGCACCAGCTGGATCAGGAGGCCGCCGACGGCGGCGATCGCGATGCTGAGCACGATCGCGTAGACGGCCCGCTCGGCGATGCCGACCGTCTTCGGCGCAAAGAGGTTGGCGGCGACGGCGTAGCCGGGGAGGAGGAGGACCAGGGGCACGAGCAGCGGTGCGCGCAGCCAAACCGGTGCGGAGAGCAGCGCCGCAACCATGGCGAGGAAGGCAAGCGCCGCTACCAGCGCCAAATCGCGTCTCATGGCCGAATCTTCGCGCTCAGCGCCGCTGTTCCCCCGCCCGCAAGCCCGCCGTCTCCTCATACAGCCGTGCCAGCTCGGGCAACACGGCGGCCTCGGTGAAGGCGCGCGAGCGCTCGGCCGCCCGCCGCCCCAGCTCCTCGCGCAGCCCGGGGTCGGCGATCAGCCGCGCCATCGCCCCGCGCAGCTCCTCGACGTCACCGGCCCTGACCAGCAACCCCGAGCGGCCGTCCTCGATCATGTCTTCGTGCCCGCCCGGCCGGGTGCCGATCACCGCGCGGCCCTTGCTCATCGCCTCATAGACGACGTTGCCGAGCGGCTCGGGCCACTTCGAGGGGAAGACGCCGAACAGCGCCCGCTCCCACATCGCCATCACGGTCGGCAGCGGCACGCTGTGCATCACCGTCACGCCCGCGGGGAAGCTCTCCGGGGTGTCGGGGGCCGGT
>DASZQM010000023.1:0-9317 GCA_035549645.1 Solirubrobacterales bacterium
ACGATCGGCAGCGGCGAGGCGATCCTCGGCTTCCTGCCGGTGAATGGCGGCGACAACCTGCTCCACCTCGTCCTCGGCCTCCTCGGCGTGCTCGCCGCCCTGGGAACGCCGGCGGCTAAGAAGGGGTCGAAGGAGCCGCAGGAGAAGGGCTCGCCGGCTACGGCCTGATCCGGCCTGCGAGGGAGCGCAGGCCGCCCTTGGCCTGCTGTTTGCCACGGCGGCGCAGCTCGATCACGACGAGGGCCCCCGCCGCGGCGCCCCCGGCGCCCACGGCAATCACGGGCCGGACCCAGTTGCGCGGGTCGCGCAGGGCGCGAAGCTCGCTCTCGGAGAGCTCCTCCGCCCACTGCGAGAGCTCCTCCGCGGCGGCCTGGGTGACGGCCGCCAGCGTGTCCTCGACCCGGCCCGAGAGCCGCTCGGGCGGCTCGATCGGGCGCAGCGCGTCGGAGAGCAGATGCTCGACGTTCCAGCTGCTTGCGCCGATGCCGTGGCTCGCCTCACTCATCGGCACCCATCTCCTCCTGCAGCTGCTTGATCGCCCTGTGGATCAGCACCTTGGTGGCGCCATCGCTGCGCCCCAGCGCGCGAGCGATCTCGCGGTTGTCCATGCCGAGGGCAAAGCGCATGATCAGGGCGTCGCGCCGATCGTCCGGCAGCTGGTCGAGGTGAGCCATCACCTGGCGCAGCTCCTCCCGCCCCTCGGCGATCGCCTCGGTGCCGTGGCGGGCGGCGATCGGGTCTGCGGTCTCCAGCGAGGTCTGGGGGCGGCGCGAGCGGTCGCGGTAGTAGTTCGAGGCGAGGTTGTGGGCGATGCGAATCAGCCAGGGACGCAAGGGGCGCCCATCGGACTCGCGCCGGGCCCGGTCGAAGTGCCGGTAGGCCTGCAGGAAGGCCTGCTCGGTGAGGTCCTCGGCGTCGTGCTGGTTGCCGACCCGGTAGTAGGCGTAGGAGTAGACGTCGCGCAGGTGCGCCCGGTAGAGGTCCTCGAAGGCGCGGTCGAGCTCCGCCTTCGCGGCCGGGTCGAGACTGGCCGGCTCGACGTTCTTCTCCGCTTCGGCCATCACACCGCTTCGCGCTTTGCTCGTTCGCGCTCATCATCACCGGCGATCTCGCTCACTCGCGCCGCGCTCATGGCCCCAGCCTATTCGCATCAGGCTGCCTTTCTCGAACGCTCGACCCGGCGCAGGCCGGCGACCCAGGCCTCGGCGTCGATCTCGCCGCGGATCAGGGCTGCCAGTCCCGAGAGGGCCTCCGCCTCGCCGCCGGCGGCTTCGGTTGCGGTCGCCAGCAACGGGACGGCGTCGAGCCCCTCCGAGGCCTGGCCGATTTTCTCCGGGATCTCGACAGCGGGGGTGCCCTGGCCGAGCAGCTCTCCGGCGCGGCGGTTGCGACCGGTCGGCGCCAGCACCGAAGCGGTCAGATCGCCGACCCCGGCCAGGCCGGAGAAGGTGCTCTCCTCGGCGCCGCGTCCGAGCGCGTGGTCGATGCACTCTCCCCATACCTGGGCGGCGGCGATGCCGGCCGCGTTGAGCCCGTGCGGCTCCGCCGCGGCAGCGGCGAGAGCGGCGGCGTTCTTCGCCGCGCCGGCCATCTCCACTCCGATCACGTCGCGCGAGCGCTCGCAGAACAGGCCGGCGCGATCGAAGACGGTGCCGAGCTGGTCTCGCAGGTCCGAGTCGGCCGAGCCGAGCACCAGCGCCGCCGAGCCGGAAACCGCCTCGCGGGCGTGGGCCGGACCACCGAGACAGGCGATCGCCCGGGCTCGCACGCGCTCGCCGACGTACTCGGCCGGCAACTGGCCGCGGGGGGCGATGAGGCCCTTGGTCAGGAGCAGCATCGCCGAGCGACTGCCGATCCGGTCCGCGATCGCACCCACCGCCTGTGGCATCGAACCGGAGGGGATCGCCAGGCATACCAAGTCGAGGCCGGCCAGCTCGACCTCCGAGACCTGCAGCACCCGCACCGAGTCCGGCAGCCGCACGCCCTCGAGGTAGCGACGGTTTTCCCCGGCCTCCTCGATCTCGGCCACGTGCGCGGCGGAGCGCGCGGCGAGCTGCACTTCGAGGCCGCCGCGGGCGAGCAGGACGGCCATCGCCGTCCCCCAGCTGCCGGCGCCGATCACCGCGGCGCGGCGCATCGGCGGCAGGCCGCCGAGGTCCTCCCACTGCAGCTCGACGTTGGGCCAGATCCGCGCCGTCGCCGTCGCCGCCAGCCCCGGGGACGGATCCTCGGCGCGGGGAAAGGTCATCGCCTTGCCGAGCCGGACCTTGATCTTGTGCGGCCGGATGCGCCAGCCGCGACGAATGCGTTCGGTGCCGATGATCGCGGCGGGAATCACTGCGGCGCCGGTCTGCAGGGCGAGGCGGCCGACGCCGCGCTTGGGCTCGATCAGCGAGCCGCTACGGGTCCTCGTCCCCTCGGGAAAGATGCAGACCGCCCCACCACGCTCCACCACCTGACGTGCGGTCTCCATCGATTCCTCGTCGGACTCGCCGCGACGGATCGGAAAGGCGCCGAGCCGCGAGAGGATCCAGCCCTGCCAGCGGCGCTCGAAGAGCTCGACCTTGGCGACGTAGTTCATCGGCCGCCGCCAGGGCAGGGCGCCGCCGATCACAAAGGGGTCGAGGAAGCTGCGGTGGTTGGAGGCGACGATCAGGCCGCCCTTGAGGCGGGCGTGCTCGCGGCCGGTGCGGGCGTAGCGCCAGTAGGTGAGGAAGAAGGGGGTCAGGAAGATGCGGGCGAGGATGTAGAGGACCGGGTTGACGCCGTGCTCGCGCGTGTACTGGTGGTACGCCTGAAGGCGATCGTCCGGGGCCACGGGGATGGCTACACGGGTTGACGGTCGGGGTTACTGGCCGGGTTCCGGCGGAACCCGGCTACCAAGCGCGATCGATCAACGCTTCCAGCTCGGGACGGGTCGGCGGCTTCGGCGAAAAAGCCAACTCCGGGCGGAGCAGCATCGCATCCAGGGCTTCGGAGAGCTTGGTTCGATCCGCGCCCTGGTCGCCGAGTCCGGACGGGTTGCCTCCTAGCTCTAGGAGCCGCGGTTCGATGGCCGCAGGATCGGTGCCGATCGCGGTTGCCAAGGGCTCCAGGCCGTCGGGGGCCCGCTCGGCCATGAAGGACATGGCCCGGGGCAAGATCGCGGCGTTGACCCCTGCGTGGGGGGCACCGCAGATGCGGACCAGGGATTGGCAGACGACGTGGTGGAGGGAGAAGGCGGCGGAGTCGATGGCGTAGCCGCAGAGGATCGAGCCGAGGGCGAGTGTCTGGCGGTTGCGTTCTGAGGGGGGTTGGTCGAGGGCAGTTGCGATCGATTCGGCGCCTCGGAGGGCGGTCATGCGAGAGACGGGGTTGGCGAAGGGGGTGTAGAGCGAGTCGGCGCCGTGGGCGAGGGCGTTCATCGAGCTGGTCCGCAGCTCGGGCTCGGGGGCGCTCGTCATCGCGCTCGGATCGGCGATCACCAGCGCGGGACGCACCATGCCCTTCGCCCGATCCTCCGCACCGGCGGGGAGGCGATGGATGCCGGTCATCTCAGCGCCGGACATCGTCGTCGGGACCGCAGCGACGCGGGCCCCACTGACCGCGGCGACCGCCTTGGCGGTGTCGATCGTGCGACCGCCACCGAGAGCCACGAGATCGGGGGCGGTTGCGGCGTCGAGCAGGGCGGCCGCCGCCTCGGTGACCGCGACTGCGGGCTCCATCGGCGCCAGCACGTGCACCGCGCTCGCCGCTTCCGCCAGCTCTCTCGCCCCATCGAGGTGGCGCTGGCTGGAGAGCAGTTCGAAGCTCTCGAAGCCGTCCTCGGCAAGGAGCTTCGGCGCCGCGGCTACCCCGTCGGCGTGGAAGACGACCGTGCGGCCGGCGTCCCGCCAGACGAAGTTGCCGTTCACCCGGCGGCGGCGGTGCGCGGGTTGACGACCGGTCGCAGGTTCGGTTCGACCTCGGCCCTCAGGTGCTCGAAGTCGGGCGGCAGCGAGAGCTTCTCGCCGAGGTGCTCGAGCGGCTCGTCGACCGTGAAGCCGGGGCCGAGGGTTGCGATCTCGAAGAGCACGCCGCTCGGCTCGCGGAAGTAGATCGAGCGGAAGTAGAAGCGATCGATCACGGGCGTCGGCTGTGCCCCGCCGGCAATTGCGCGGTCGCGCCACTCCTCGTGCTCGTCGATGGTCGAGGCCCAGGCGACGTGGTGGACGCTGCCGGCACCCTGCAGCGAGCGCTCCTGCGGCGGCGTTTCGTAGACGTAGAGCCCGCCGCGGCTGGAGCCGCGCGCTTCCCAGCTGCCGTCCCCGACCGGCTCGAACTCGAGCGACTCGAGCAGGCCCGCGCTGGCATCGGGAGCGGCACTGTAGGCGCAGACGGCGTGGAAGCCGCGCAGGGCCAGATCGGCCGGGACCTCGGGGTGATCGGCGATCAGCGGCTCGTCGCTGACCTCGACCACGGCGAGCTCGTGGGCCAGTCCCTCGGGGTCGGAGAAGCGCAGGCCGCCCCCGGCCCGCTCGGTCGCGATGCCCTTGCCGCCGAGGCGCTCCTCCCAGAAGTCGAGCGCCTCATGGGAGCCGACCCGCCAGACGATGCGGTGGACGTCGCCCGCGCCGGGCCGACCTTTGGGCACGCCGGGAAACTCGAAAAAGGTGAGATCGGAGCCGGCGCTGCCCTTCTCGTCGGCGAAGAAGAGGTGGTAGACGGTCGGGTTGTCCTGGTTGACCGTCTTCTTTACAAGGCGCAGGCCCATCACGCCTGCGTAGAAGTCCACATTGCTCTGTGCGTCGGCCGTGATCGCGGTGATGTGGTGAATCCCCTCTAGCTTCATGCGTCACGTATACCATCCCGGCGATGAGTCGCGGACGCCGTCGCCTGGTGAGGGTTCTGATCGTGCTCGGGTCGCTGCTCGCCTTCCTCAGCGTCTTCGCGATCTGGACCGAGCGCCAGGCACTTGACACGGGCGAGTGGGTCAACACCAGCGGCCGCCTGATCCAGAACCAGAAGATCCGCGAAGCGGTCAGCAAATACCTGATCGACCAGCTCTACGAAAACGTCGACGTCGAAAAGGAACTGAGCGAAAAGCTCCCCGGCGACACCAAGGAACTGGCCGGACCGATCTCCGGCGGCCTGCGCCAGGTCGCCGGCAGCGGCGCCGAAAAGGTGCTGGAAAGCTCCACCGCCCAGGAACTCTGGAAGAGCGCCAACAAAACGACGCACGAACAGCTGCTCGAAGTCCTGGAAGAAAAGCAAGGGACGCTGGCGACCGAAGAAGGCAAGGTCACCCTCGACCTCGGCGCCCTCGCGACCAACATCGCCGACCAGGTCGGGATCAGCGCCAACCTCGAAGGCGCGGGCCAGATCACGATCCTGCGCTCCGACCAGCTGAAGACAGCGCAGGACATCGTCGTCGCGATCAAGGGCCTGGCGCTGATCCTCTCCCTGCTCACCTTCCTCTGCTTCGGCCTGGCGATCTACCTCTCGCGCGAGAGCCGCTGGGTGACGGTCCTCTACTGCGGCATCGGCCTGGTTGCGGCGGGCTTCGCGGTGATCGTCTTCCGCCAGGTGGCTGGCGGCATCGTCGTCGGCCAGCTGGTCGAAGAAGACAGCGTCAAGCCGGCGGCGGAAGCTGCCTGGTCGATCGGCACCTCGCTGATGACCAGCATCGCCACCACCGTGATCGTGATCGGCGTGCTCTTCGGGGTCGCCGGCTGGCTCGCCTCGCCGACCGGCTCGGCCCGCTCCACCCGGAAGGCGATCGCGCCGCCCCTGCGCGAGTACCCCGCCTACGTCTACGCCGGCCTGGCGATCATCGTCGGCATCTACTTCCTCTCGGCGCCGAGCCAGAACCTGCGCTCCTTCCTCACCACCCTGGTGATCGCCGGCCTCGCCGCCTTCGGCATCCACGAGCTGCGCAAACAGACCGCCGAGGAATTCCCCGACGCCAGCTACGGCGACGTCGTCGGCCGCACCAAGGACAAGGTGGTCGGCGCCGTCAAGGACGCCAACCTCGGCGAGCGGGCCTCGAAACTGCGCCTCCCCGAGATGCGCAAACCCGGCACGGACGGCGCGGCCAAGGACGGCAGCGAGGCCCCGACCGCGACGATGCCCGCCAACGACGAGGACGCTCGCCTCTCCCGCCTGGAACGCCTCGCCACCCTGCACGAAAAAGGGATCCTCTCCGACGAGGAGCTGGCGGCGGAGAAGCAGCGCGTGCTCAGCAGTTCCGACGCCTGAACAGAGCCCGCCTCCGGAATCGAACCGGAAACCTCCTGATTACAAATCAGGTGCTCTGCCAATTGAGCTAGGCGGGCGGGGTGATCCGGTCTCTCTTCTCTCCAAGCGTACGGACTCTTTCCGAGTGACGCGGTCTGTGAGGGAGGTACGGGGACCCTCCTCCAGAAGCCGTTGCGCAGCAGGTTGTGGACGGCAATTCGAACCGTGGTCCCTGAGCTTCTGGCGGAGGGTCCCCGTACCTCCCCCGACAGGCAGTGACAATTCGGAGAAGTGCCGGAGGCGCATCGGGGATGACCAGCGGGTGCCCCTCACCGGAAGGCTTGGGGACCACGCCGCGAAGCTCCGGGTGCGACCTGCTGCGCAACGGGCCTTCAGGTGAGGGGCACCCGCTGGTCTTGCTCACTGTGTAATCGTCACGGCGTGGATGTGAGCTTTCGCTTTCTCGCTCCGGACGAGGGTGGTGTATTGACCCGGGCGATTGAGGTTGCTTACGGGGGCAGCTATGACGTGCGCTGGGTTTATGACGCAGCGGAGGTGTCCAGGCGATTGGGTGATGGCACCTACGTCTCCTGCGTTGCCGAGACCGTCGACGGGGAGCTGCTCTGCCATGAGGGGATGAGCTTGGCGGCGGCGGGGGATGCGGTTGCACACACCGGGCAGGCGGTAACGATGCCGGCGGCGCGGGGGCAGCACATCTTCACGCGGACCAAGCGCTTCCTGATGGACTGGGCGACCGAGCAGGGGCTGGCGGGGATGTACAGCGAGGCGACCGCGGCCCACCCGTACAGCCAGCGGGCCAACATCGAGCTGGGCGCACACGAGACCGGCTTTTTGCTCGGCTGGATCCCGGCTTCTGTGTCGAACGACGCCGCGGGCAGTGGCAAGCGGGGGCGTCAGTCAGCGGCGCTCTTCTATACGAAGCTCAACGATGGCCACGAGCGGCCGGTTTACGCACCGGAGCGCCATCGTGAAATCGTCGACCGCACGCTGGAGCTGTGCGAATTGCGTGGCACGCTGGCGGAGCCGCCCGCCGACGCGGAGCTGGCCGAGAAGACTGAGCTGCAAGTCGCAATTGAGGCCGACCACAACCTGGCGCTGATCACCGTGCACACGCCCGGCGCCGACCTCGAGGCCGTGGTCGCGGCTGAGCGCCACCACCTCTTCCACCACGCCTGCCTCGACGCCGTCTACCTCGACCTACCGCTTGAGACGCCCGCCACCGCGCTAGTCGCCGACCATCTGGAGCGGCTCGGCGTCTCCTACTCGGGAATCTTTCCCAACAGTCACTGCAACGGGGACGTTCTCCGCATGCAGTCCCTGCACCGTGCCCGGATCAAGGCCGACGACGTCTCCGTCGCCTCCGAGCACGGCCGCGAGCTGCTCGAGTACGTCCTCGCCGATCTGCCCTAGTTCAGCGTCTCCCGCGAGGCCAGGTGGGCGCCGACCTTGCGCTTGACCCGCTGCAGGGCGTTGTCGACCGTCTTGGTGTCGCACTCGAGCCGCTCGGCCGTCGCCTCATAGGAGTGACCGTCGAGGTAGAGCGAGAGCACGCGGCTCTCCAAGTCCGAAAGCACGCCGGAGACGCCGGAGAGGCAGGAGACGAGGCTCTCCAGCTCTTCGGAAGCGATCACCTGGTTGACCGGATCGTGCACGGTCGGGCCGGGCAGGATCTCGTCCAGGGTCGTGTCCGAGTCGCCGGCAGCCGCGGGCGTCTGGCTGAAGGAGACGTACTGATTGAGCGGCGTGTGCTTGTTGCGGGTCGCGGTCTTGACCGCGGTGATGATCTGGCGGGTGATGCAGAGCTCGGCGAAGTTGCGGAAGCTCGACTCGCGATCGGTGCGGTAATCGCGGACCGCCTTGTAGAGGCCGAGCAGGCCTTCCTGGATCAGGTCGTCGGCCTCGCCGCCGAGCAGGAAGTAGGAGGAAGCCTTGAGCCGAACGAAGCCGCGATAGCGACGGACGATCGCGTCGTAGGCGTCGGTGCGTCCCTCCTTGGCGAGGGCGACCAGATAATGGTCATCAAGCTCAGGTTGAAGGTTAGTCTCAGCCGGTTTCAGGGAACCATTGAGACGACCGGAAGGAAGTTGCATTTCCTGGGTAGGCAGAGATAGAGCCACAGATCCTTCTCCTTGAATGAAGGGTCGTGGCGCCTTACCTCCCCTGGCGGCGCCCTTTATGGACTGGATCACCTCAGACTCAAGCTGAGGTTCACCCTTATTGGCGCGTTAGTTTACGGCCGCGCGGTGTTCTGTCAACCCCAGGTCGAGAATTTGTGCAATTGGCGTTGCAGCCGCTAGCGCTGCCGGACCGCCTCGAAGAGCAGCGCCGCCGCTGCCGCCGAGACGTTGAGGGAGTCGATCCTGCCTCGCTGGGGGAGAGCGACGAGGCCGTCGCAGGCCGAGGCGACTCGGGGGCGCAGCCCCTTTCCCTCTCCGCCGAGGACGAGCACAGTCGGCCCGCTCAGATCGACGTCCCAGGGCGCCTGCTTCGCCTCGGCGTCGGCGCCCCAGATCCAGAAACCGGCCTCCTTCGCCTCTCCCAGCCAGTCGGCGAGGTTGCGCGCGTGCGCGATCGGCAGGTGCTCGACCGCCCCCGCCGATGCCTTGCAGGCGACGGCGGTGACTCCCGCCGAGCGCCGCTCGGGGATGACCAGACCGGCTGCGCCCGCCACCTCGGCAGAGCGAGCGACGGCACCGAGGTTGCGCGGGTCCTGGACCTGGTCAAGAGCAACGAGCAAAGCGCCCTCCATCCCCAGCAGCTCGGTTGCCCCGGCGTACGGGTAAGGCTCGACTTCCGCCACGACCCCCTGGTGATCAGGCGAGCCGCAAAGCCGCTCCAGCTCCTCTCCAGAGGTCTCCGGCGCTCTCCAGGCCCGTAGAACCGACCGCCTCCCCCGCTCCGCCTCGGCGACGGGCTGCTTGCCGTAGATGACCTGCGAGGCCATCTAGCCCTTCGGCACGAGCTTCGCGCCCTCGGCCGAGTCCCGAACCTCCCAGCCGAGCTCAGCAAGCCGGTCGCGGATCTCGTCGGCGCGCTCGAAGTCCTTCGAGGCGCGTGCTTCCTGCCGCTCCTCGAGAAGCTGCTGTGCCTCGTCGTCGGCC
>DASZQM010000024.1:0-3811 GCA_035549645.1 Solirubrobacterales bacterium
CCGTTCATCGGCAAGGACCTGATCTCGGGGGCCGAAAAGGAATCGGTCCAGTACGTGATCCAGCTCGACGGCACCGGCCTCGTCGTCGGCATCGTCGTGCTCACGGTGATGATCGCGCCGATCATGATCGCGATCGTCACCGACGCCCTGCGCTCGGTGCCGCGCGGTTGGACCGAGGGCGCCGTGGCGCTCGGCGTCAACCGCTTCCGGGCGCTGCGCACGGTCGGCCTGCGCGCCGCCCGCCCGGCGATCGTCGCCGCCGCGGTGCTGGCGACGGCACGGGCGCTGGGCGAGGCGATCATGCTCTCGATGGTCTCGGGCTCGCACGCCTTCGCGCCCAACCCGCTCGACGGCGTCACCTTCTTCTTCGAGCCGGCCCTGACCTTCGCCGCCGCGATCGTCGACCACGCCGACGAGCTCTCGGTCAAGCCCTCGGGCCAGACGATCTACGCCTTCGCCGCGATCCTGCTGATCTCCAGCGCCTTTCTCTCCTTCGCCGGCTACGTCGCCCGTCGCTCGATGCGCAAATACACCTTGGCGGCCCGATGAGCGCGCATCCGGCGGCAACCCGGGCGGCCCCCGACCTCTGGACCCGCATCCGCGGCAGCGAGTCCTGGAGCATCGGTGACCGGATCGGCGTCGGCCTCGCCTGGGGGGCGGGCCTGCTGCTCTGCGCGATAGCCGTCGCGATCGTGCTCTACATGCTCGTGCGCGGGCTGCAGTACCTCAGCCTCTCCGACGTCTTCAGTCACCCCCTGCCGGGCCTGGGGGAAAGCGGCGGCGGCTTCCTCGACCCGATCATCGGCACCTTCATCGTCGCGATCCTCGGCATCGTGATCGCCGGCCCGCTCGGGGTCGCGATCGCGGTCTGGCTGACCGAGTACGCGCGGCCCGCCTGGCTGGCCCGCGCGGTCGAGTCCGGGATCGAGATCGTCGCCGGCACGCCCAGCATCGTGCTCGCGATCTTCGGCCTGATCGTCTTCCAGCAGAGCTTCTTCAGCGCCCTCTCGCCGACCGGCGAGGGCGCGACCCCGCTCGGTCGCTCCTTCCTCATCGCCGGCGGCATGATGTCGCTGCTGGCGCTGCCGCTGGTCGTCGGCGCAACCCGCGAGGCGCTGCACTCGATCCCGCGCCACGTGCGCGAGGCCTCCTACTCGCTGGGCAAGGACCGCGCCTCGACCATCCGCCGCGTGCTCTTGCCCGCCTCGCGCCGCGGGATCGGCACCGGCGTCACGCTCGGCATGGGGCGGATCATCGGCGACACCGCGATCGTCTTCATCCTGCTCGGCGCCACCCTGCGCTTCGAACCGAACACCGGCCTGCCCGGCTGGAGCCTGCTCACCGGCAACGGCTCGACCCTCACCACCTACGTCTACAACAACAGCCCGGCTGGCGAAGGTGGGCAGCCGGAGAAGGCATACGCGGCGGCCTTCGTGCTGCTCGCGATCGTGCTCGCGCTCAACTTCGCCGTCGACCTGATCACGCGCGGGAAGGGGAAATCGTGGACACGATGAAGATGCCGCCGCCGGTACGGCGGATCCAGGTGGAGGGCGCGCCGACCGTCGTCCCCGCGCCCGCCAACGGCAACGGCCATGCCTCGGCGGTCGCCGGGACCGCCCCCCGGCTGAAGCAGATGCCGCGCGCCGCGACCACGCCGCTGGAGCGGATGCGGACCGAGAAGCTGAGCATTGCCTACGGCTCCAAGCTCGCTGTCAACGAGGTCTCGCTGAACGTGCGCCAGGGCGAGGTCCTCGCCCTGATCGGCCCCTCGGGCTGCGGCAAGACGACCCTGCTGCGCTCGCTCAACCGCCTGGTCGAGCTGACCCCGGCGGCGACCCGCGGCGGCCGCATCCTGCTCGACGGCGAGGACGTCGACGGCTACGACGTCACCTGGCTGCGCCGCCGCGTCGGCATGCTCTTCCAGCAGCCCAACCCCTTCCCGATGAGCATCTTCGACAACGTCGCCTACGGTCTCCGGGAGCGCGGCTCGAGGAAACCGTCGAAGAAGGAGCTGGAGCCCGCGGTGACCGAGGCCCTGCACCGGGCCGGCCTGCTCGACGAGGTCAAGGACAACCTCGACCACCCGGCGCTCGCCCTCTCCGGCGGCCAGCAGCAGCGGCTCTGCATCGCCCGCTCGCTCGCCGTCGGGCCCGAGGTGCTGCTGCTCGACGAGCCCTGCTCGGCGCTCGACCCGATCTCGACCCAGACGATCGAGGAGACGATCGTCCACCTGCGCTCGGAGATCGCGATCGTGATCGTCACCCACAACCTGCAGCAGGCCCAGCGCGTCGCCGACCACGTCGCCTTCATGTACCTGGGGGACCTGATCGAGTACGGCGAGGCCGAGCAGGTCTTCCGCGCCCCGGTCGCCGAGCGCACCCGCGAGTACGTCAGCGGAGGCTTCGGATGAACGCCTACCCGGTTGCGGTGCTGGCGCTCGCGGTGCTGGCGGCGGCGGGCCTCAGCGCCTGCCAGTCGACCAAGGACAGGAGCGCCGAACTGGAAGCGCAGGGCTCGACCAAGCTGCTCAGCGAAGAGGGGCTGAAGATCGAGAAGCGCAACCCCGACGTCAAGGTCACCGACACCGCCGTGCTCAGCGGCAGCGAAGGCAGCAACGCCGTCGTCGTCGACCTCCACAACGACTCCGGCGAGAACCTGACCGAAGTGCCGGTCCTGATCGAAGTCACCAACACCAAGGGCAAGCCCTTCTACGAGAACGACATCCCGGGGATCGAGCCCGCCCTCGCCGCCGTCCCCTACATCCCCGCCCACGGCGACGCCGAATGGGTCAACGACCAGGTGCTGGGAGTGGGCAAGCCGAAGTCGGTCAAAGTCACGGTCGGCACCGGCGGCGGCACCTACTCGGGCGCGCTGCCGAAGATCGAAGTCAGCAAGCCGAAGCTGCAGGGCGACCCCGTCTCCGGGATCTTCGCCACCGGCGACGTCGTCAACGAGACCGGGGAAGACCAGCGCCGCCTGCTGCTCTATGTCGTCGCCCGCAAGGGCAACGAAGTCGTCGCCGCCGGCCGCGGCGCGATCGAACACCTCAAGCCGGAACGGAAAAAGCTCAAATACACGGTCTTCTTCGTCGGCGATCCCAGCGGCGCCGAGCTGACGCTGTCCGAGTTCCCGGCCCTGACCAAAGCCGAAGCGGAAGGGGGCGAAGATGGCTGAGAGATGCGAGCAGTGCGGGTCGCCGCTGGCCGACGACCAGCACTACTGCCTCGAGTGCGGGCGGCGGACCGGCAACCCGCGGGTCGATTACCGCCACTACATGGCGGCCGGCTCCGCGCAGGGGCAGGGGGGAGAGGCCCCGGCGAAACCGCTCGACCCCGCGGCAGCGACAGCCGGCGAGAAGGCGGAGAAGACCCAGCGCGACTACGCGCCGTTGGCCGCGGTCGGCGGCATCGCGGTGCTCGGCGTGATGCTGCTGATCGGCGTCCTGATCGGCAAGGGCAACAACGACACGGCCGCCGCCCCGGCGCCCCAGATCGTCCGCGTGCAGGGCGGGGGCGGCGAAGAAGAAGGCAGCGGCGAAAGCTCCGGAACCAAGAAGAGCGGCGCCGGAAGCCTCGGCGGCGGCGGCTCGAAGAAGTCGAAGAAGACCGGAGGCGGCAGCTCCGCAAGCACCGGCAAAGCGGTGAAGGCGAGCTCGGGCGAGCTCGAAGAACTCGGCAGCACCAGCGGCGAAGACTACGTAAAGCAGAGCGAAAACCTGCCCAACGAAATCGCCACGCCCGGCGCGCCGCCGCCGATCGACAAGTCGAAGCCACCCGGCGGCGGCGAAGGCGGAGGGGAAGTGATCAAGTGA
>DASZQM010000025.1:0-4161 GCA_035549645.1 Solirubrobacterales bacterium
CCATGACCCCCTGGAAGCTTCCTTTCGTAGTTGCCGGGGTTGTGGTGCCAGTTGCCGCGGCCTTCATGCTCGGTGGACCGGGCGTGGGGGTCGCGGTCGGTGCGTTGGCGGCCGTTGCCTTGGTGGCGATTGCCGCGAGGCGGCCAGATGAGCCGATTGCGCCACCCCGCGAGAGAGACGGAGCTCGCCACGTGCTGATCGTCGCCGCTGAGGACGTCGAGGACCCCGCCGACGTAGCGCGGGTGACACGCGCGGCCGGGATCGGCGGCGAGGATGGCGGCGGGGACGAGGTGCGGGTTTTGGTCCCCGCGCGGATCGGCTTCCTGGACCGCTGGGCCTCCGACGTCGAGGACGCTCGCCACCGTGCTCAGCAGCGTTTGGTCGTGACCGTCGCTGCGCTTGCCAGAGCCGGTGTGGCGGCCGAGGCGCGGGTCGGGGACGAGGACATCGTGCAGGCGGTCGAGGACCAGTTGCAGAGCTATCCCGCGACCGAGGTCGTCCTGGTCGGCACCGATGAGGATGGCGAGGGCGAGGCGGCGGAGCAACTGCGCGCCCGGCTGCGAGCCGGCTTCCGCTACGTGCGGCTCGGCTGACTCAGCAGGAGTGCGCCGCGGTGGCGCTGCGCACGACCTGGAAGGCGCTGCCGGGGATGCGCTTCAGCTGGTTGAGGTTTTCGTCGTTCCAGCGCCGGTCGCTGCTGCCGCTGAAGTACCAGTTGGAGCCGTTGTCGGCGACGATCATCCCGTAGTGCTTGAGCGCTTCGGCGATCACCTTGGCGCCGCCGCTGAAACCGCCGAGGCCATAGCTGGCTTTGAGTCGCAGGCGGGTTCCCATCGCGGGGGCGTTTGAGTTGGAAGTGTCGCCGGCGCAGTGCGAGGCGGGGTGGACCCAGGCGTTGCGGGTGCTGTCGAAGGTGACCCGGATCGCGTGATCGAGCTGGTCGGCGGCGACCTCGTCGTAGCGGACGAGCCCGGGGAAGATCGGCAGGCCGGCGGCATCGGCCGAGGTCCACGAGTCGGGGCGGCGGGCCGCCGAGCGAAGGTCCCACCTTGCTCCGGAGTCGGCGTTCCAGTGCCCGCCCTTGAAGAAGGCGCGGTAGAGCTCGTAGAGCGTGCAGTTGGCGCGGTCGACGACGAGCACGTGGCGATCGCCGTCGCTGCCGTTGCCGCCCTCGACCGGCGCGCCCTTCGGCACCGGGAAGGGGCCGGGATCGCTCTCGTCGCCGTAGGCGGTGTAGTGGACCGGCAGCTTGGGTTGGCCCTGGCCGACGACGGCGTAAGGAAAGCCGTAAGCGCGGGGCGAGCCAAAGTCCGGGTGGAGGTGGTCACCGCCGTGGGAGTCGATGTAGGCGATGGTGGCGGCGGAGTTGCGGGCTACGGGTGCCTTGGAGACGTCCTGGTTCCAGGCGGCCTCGGTGGGGAGGGAGGGGGCGTTGGCCGGGGTGCCAGGGGGTGGATCGGGGAAGACGGAGCAGGCGCCGAGGTCGGGGTAGGGACCGACCGCCCGGGCCGTCGGCGCAAGTCCAATCGCCGTGACCATCACCAAGCCGAGCAGCGTCAGCGCCCCCGCGAGCCTGCCCTTCCGACATTCCCCCACCTCTGGTGTGGTCAACGTCGGCTACGCATCGCCGTCGACCCGATCCCGAACCTGCAGCCGGCCGATCTCCAGCTCCTCCACTGCGAGCTTGCGGAACGCGGCCTGCTCGACCGCCAGCCGCTTGATGCTGAGGCGACCGATCGCGAAGCCGCCGATCGCCGCGGCTCCGACCGCGAGCGCCCCGATGGCCATTGCGCCACGCGCCTGCATGCCGGTGGCCGCGACCGGTCGCACCTCCGGCCGGAAGAAGGAGACTCCGAATCGCTGCGGCACGCCCCAACCGTAGCGCGGCTAGCCTGGGGGACCGATGAGCGCGGACGAGCGACCGACCCTGCTGGCGATCCAGCACGTCCCTTGGGAGACGCCGCACCGGATCCTCGACGCCTGCGGCGAGCTCGACGTCCACACGGTCAAACCACTGGCCGGTCAGGCGCTTCCCGATCACGACGAGGTCGCGGGGGCCGTCGTCATGGGCGGTCCGATGAACGTCGACGAAGTCGACGTTCATCCCGAGCTGGCGAGCGAGCGCGAGTGGCTGGCCGAGGCCGTGCGCCGCGAGCTGCCGCTGCTCGGCATCTGCCTCGGTGCGCAGCTCCTGGCCCGAGCGCTGGGAGCCGAGGTGAGGCCGGGGGAGGGGCCGGAGCTGGGCTACGCCTCGGTCGAGGTGCTCGATCCCGCCGATCCGGTCCTTGGTGGCCTTGCTCCGAGCACGACAGTCCTCCACTGGCACGGCGACGTCTTCGACCTGCCCGATGGTGCCCAGCACCTGGCCCGCTCGGCGAAGACCGAGGTCCAGGCCTTCCGCCACGGCAACGCCTGGGGCGTCCTCTTCCACCCCGAGTCCGACTTCGCCCTCTTGGAGGCCTGGCTGGCCGTGCCGGAGATGGTCCACGAGGCCTGTCAGGCCTTGGGAGACGCCGGCGCCGCTGCCCTGCCGAGCGAAGCCGAAGCCGCCGAAGCTGAGCTGCTCGCCCGCACGACCCCGGGCCTCGAAGCCTTCGCCGCTTTGGTCGTATCCCAAGGCTCCGCCTAGCCTCCGCGATCCCGGCCCCAGCCGCTAGATTGAAAGCGGCGTGGTGGCTGTAGCTCAGTTGGTAGAGCTCCTGGTTGTGGTCCAGGCGGTCGCCGGTTCGAATCCGGTCAGCCACCCTTAAGGGCCCGCAGTTTGCGCGGTTTGCGGATGATGTGGTCGCGAAGCTGGTCAGCGCTGCTGACGAGGACGCGATGCTGACTGAGGTCGCTGTCGGCGAAGGGCTGAGTCCGGCTTTGAGGGCTCTGCTCCCGAGTAGCAGGGCGAAGCCTCAGCTGGGTGATGTCTATTGCGCGGATCCCGAACCGACCATGGGCAGGGAGTAGGCCAGGGCCCGTCCCTTTGTGATCGTCTCGGTCGATCAGCTGAATCAAGCGGGTCTCGGCCTCCCTCTGAAACGTTCCCGCATCCTCTTGCGCTGATCAGGTCGTGAACTCGACCTCCACGCTCGAAGAAACCGCCTTTTCCGACACGAGCCGGCCGCCGCCCATCGGGGCACAGACCCGTACGGCGTGTGGACTTTTGCTGATGGCGGCTTGGGTGGGGGCTGGGAGGTTTCACCGCGACCGATCGCATCGTGAAGGGAGCCCAGATGTCCGCACAGCCAGTGTTTTCTTCCCGCCCGGCGGCGATGGGCGCCTGGGCGCCCTGGCTGTTGCGCCGCGAGTTCTGGGGTGGGATCACCCTGGTCGTGGTTTGGCTCTCGGTGCTCTTCACCGGGATCTTCGGCGGCAACATCGAGAACGCCGACGCCGGCGGCGGCAGCTCCTCGGTGCCGGTGGTCGTGGTCGTCTCGATCGCCGCCCTGCTGGCGACGGTCTCGATCGGGCGCTGGGCCTTCGGCCCACCTCGGGACAGCGAGCCTGGGGCGGACCGGTGACCGGCTCGACGCCACCTGTGCTCGAGGCCCGCGGGTTGGAGCGCACCTACGGCGCCGGCGCGACGATGGTGCGAGCGCTCCAGGGCGTCGACCTCGCCGTCGCCGAGGGCGAGATGGTCGCGATCATGGGGCCCTCCGGCTCTGGCAAGAGCACGCTGTTGCACATCCTCGGCGCCCTCGACCACCCCGACGGCGGCTCGGTCGAGATATCCGGGCGGCGCTACGACGACCTCTCCGACCGCGAGCTGACCGAGCTGCGCGGGGACGTCTTTGGCTTCGTCTTCCAGTTCTTCAACCTGCTGCCCACCCTGACCGCGGCCGAGAACGTGCTGCTGCCGGCGCTGGTCAACGGCGAGCGCCCCGGCAGGCGCGCTGCCCGGGTCGATGAGCTGATGGAGCTGGTCGGGCTCGGCGACCGCGCCGCGCATCTGCCCAGCGAGCTCTCGGGTGGCGAGCAGCAGCGGGTGGCGATCGCCCGCGCGCTGTTGCGCGAGCCCACGGTGGTCCTCGCCGACGAGCCGACCGGCAACCTCGACTCGACCAGCGGCGCCGCGGTGATGGCGCTGCTGCGGCGGGTCGTCGACGAGGGGCAGACGGTGGTGATGGTGACCCACGACCCGAGCGCGGCGGCGCTCGCCGATCGCGTCATCTTCCT
>DASZQM010000026.1:0-5016 GCA_035549645.1 Solirubrobacterales bacterium
CGAGTGGCTGCGCCCGGCGGTGCAGCTGCTGCCCGAGTCGGTGGAGCGGGTCGAGCCGGCGCCGCGCCTGCGCCAGAACCTGATGGAGCAGGTGCGTGCGGAGGCCGAGGGCGCCTCGGCCTCACCGATCCGCGAGCGCCGATGGAGCCTTGGCGGCTGGGGCCTGCGTCCGCTGGCCGGCCTGGCTGCGGTCGTGCTGGTCGTTGCGGCGGTTGCCGCCTACGCGATCGGCACGAGTGACTCGGGCGGTGGCGGCGAGACCACGACGGTGAGCTCCGGCCACGCGCCGGGGGTGACGGCTGAGCTGGTGAGTGAGGGTCAATCGGGCACCCTGCACCTCGCCCACCTCCACCAGCTGCCATCCGACGAGGTCCTGCAGGCTTGGGTCGAACGCGACGGCAAGGTCGAATCGGCGAAGACGCTCTTCGTCCCCAACCAGGACGGCACCGCCTCGGCCACGATCGACGACATGACCGGCGTCACCACGGTGATGGTAACCGCCGAGCCGCGCGGCGGCAGCGTTCAGCCGACCTCGGCGCCGATAGCCAGTGTCTCGATGTCGCAGTAGCGCAGTCGCTCAGCGGCCGTAGCGGTCGCTGGAGAGCACGAGCTGCTCTGGAATCGTCGCCCGCGGGGGCGGTGCGGGGTCGGCGCGCACCGAGACGGTTTCGGCGACGCTGCGGGAGACCTGGTGGGTGCCGTCGGCGGAGGCGATCGTCACACCCTCCTCGCCCGAGCTCTGCACCGTGCCCTCGAGGCCCGGGTCCAGCCCCGCGTCCTTGAGGTAGTGGAGCAGCTCCTCGGCCTCGTTCTCGAAGCGCAGCACGGTGACCTTGGCGCCGGGCTCGACGTCGGCGAGCAGCGATCCGGTCTCGCGGGCGCCCTCGACGATCGGGTGGCCGTGCGGGCAGGTCGTGGCGTCGCCGATCGCGGCGCGCATGCGCTCCTCCAGCACCGGCGACATCGCGTGCTCGATCCGCTCGGCCTCCTCGTGCACCTCGTCCCAGGGGATGCCCAGCACGTCGGTGAGGAAGCGCTCGATCATGCGGTGGCGGCGGACGATGTGGCTGGCGTGCTCGCGGCCGGAAGCGGTGAATTCCAGCGACTTGTCGGGCTTGCGCTCGACATAGCCGTCGTCGACGAGGCGGCCGATCATCTCGTGCACGGTCGGCGGCGAGAGCTGCATCGCGCGGGCGATGTTGGCGCCGGTCATCTGCAGTCCGGCCTCCTCGAGCCAGAACATGATCTCGAGGTACTCCTGCTCGGCGACCGTCGCGTCACTCATTGCAGCCGATACTAACGGCGCTCCATCAGCGTCGAGACGACCGCCTCGTAGAAGCCGTCGCCCATCGCCCCCTCGGTGACGACGGCGTTGTCCCAGCTGCCGAGGACGGCGCGCAGGCCGGGGTCGCGCTCGGGCCCGTTGGCGACTACGAAGAAGCGCCCGACCGCGGCCGCGACCTCGAGGTCCTCGACCGAGTCGCCGACGGCGATGCAGTCGGCCGGGTCGTAGCCGCGGACGCGAGCGTGGGCCGCGACCGCCCCCGCCTTGCTGACCAGCTTGGGGACGAGGTGGTAGGCGTGGGTCGGGCCTTCGATCGCCGGCATCTCGCGCCCGATCGCGCCGTTGTCGAGCAGCCTCAGGTCACCGTGGCCCTCGGCGCCGAGCAGCTCGTTGGCCTCGCCGACGTCGACCTTGCCGCGGAAGAGGTGGGAGAGGACGCGGCCGTGATGCCAGGGTGCGTGGTACTCGAGCCGCCCCTCGAAGTGGCCGAAGAGCAGCTTGGGGATGCCGCGCTGCTCGATCTTCTCGTAGACCGTGCCCTCCTCGTCGGGAACCAGGTCGCCGGTGAGGAGCGTCGTCTCGCCCTCGATCGCGAAGGCGCAGCCGGCCTCGTAGATGTAGGAGGTCTGGCCCATCAGGCGGGCCGCCTCGTGGACTTGGGGCTCGCGCCGGCCGGACATGATCACGACCTCGACCCCGGCCCGGTGGCAGGCCTCCAGACCACGCGACTGGGCGAGCGAGAAGGAGCCCTCGGCGTCGCGGAAGAGCGAGCTGCCCCTGCCGAGCAGGGTGCCGTCGAGGTCGGTGTAGACGCATCGCAGTGCCATCGGCGCGGTCGCTACGGTAGCCGGATGCGCTGGAAGCTCGCCGACCGCACCCTCGATCTCGCCCAGCCGATCGCCGCCGGGATCGTCAACGTCACCACCGACTCGATGTTCGAGGGGGCGCGCAGCGGCACGCCCGAGCAGGCGATCGCCGACGGCCGGGCGCTGGCCGAGGCGGGCTTCGAGATGATCGACGTGGGCGCGGTGGCGGCGAAAGCCGGGCCGCCGGTGCCGCCCGAGGTCGAGGCGGCGGCGCTGGTGCCTGCCGTGGAGGGGCTGGCCGGGATCGGCGTGCCGGTGACGGCCGACACCTTCTCGGTCGAGGTCGCGCGGCGGGCGCTGGCGGCGGGCGCGGCGGCGGTCAACGACATCTCGGGCGGCTCGGACGAGCTGTTCGAGCTCGTCGCCGAGAGCGGTTGCGGCTACGTGCTGATGCACATCGAGGGCCCGCCGCGGGTCGACCGTGAGGCGCCGGACTACGGCGACGTGATCGAGCACCTGCTCTCCTGGTTCGGGGGGCGAATCGAGCGGGCGCGCGAGCTTGGCGTCGCCGAGGAGCAGATCGCGATCGACCCCGGACTCGACTTCGACCTCACCACCGCGCAGAACCTGGAGATTCTGCGCCGGTTGCCCGAGCTGAAGGCGCTCGGGCCGGCGCTCTACGTCTCGCTCTCGCGCAAGGACTTCATCGGCGCCGTGCTGGCGGGTTCGTGGGAGGAGCGACTGCCGGCGAGCGAGCGCGAGTGGGGCACGGTCGCCGCGGTGGCGCTGGCCGTCCGCGCCGGTGCCGACGTCCTCCGCATCCACGACCGCAGCTCGCTGCAGGCGATGCGGGTGGCGGGGCGGGTCGTGCGGCCGGCGGTGCCTGTGCGAGGTGACGCCTGATGTCGAAGAGCCTCCTGGCGGAGCCGTGGTCGATCGCGCTCGACCCGGCGCGCCGCGACGGTCGGATCGTCGCCGAGTCGAGCGAGGAGGAGCGCGAGTCGAAGCTGGTGGCGATGCCGGGCTCGCTCGACTCCAACCTGGTCGAGCGCCTGCGCTCGGTCGGGGTCAAGCGCCTCTACTCGCACCAGCGCGCCGCGCTCGAGACGGCGGCCGCCTCGAACCTGATCGTCACCAGTGGCACCGCCTCGGGCAAGAGCCTCGCCTTCAACCTGCCGGTCCTCGATGGGATCGCCGCCGACGCCAAGCGGCGCGCGCTCTACCTCTATCCGACCAAGGCGCTGGCCCAGGACCAGGCGCGCTCGCTGGCGGCGCTGCGCCCGCCCAACCTGCGCGAGGCGATCTACGACGGCGACACGCCGAAGGAAGAGCGGCCGGCGATCCGGCGCCGCAGCAACCTCGTCCTCACCAACCCGGACATGCTGCACGTCGGCATCCTGCCCCACCACAAGAGCTGGGGCGACTTCCTCGCCAACCTCGATTGGGTGGTGGTCGACGAGGCGCACACCTATCGCGGCGTCTTCGGCTCCCACGTCGCCAACGTGCTGCGGCGGCTGCGGCGCGTCGCCCGCGCCTATGGTGGCGAGCCGCGCTTCCTGCTCGCCTCGGCGACGATCGCCAACCCGGTAGGCCTCGCCGAGGAGCTGGTCGGCACGCCCTTTGAGCTGATCGATGATGACGGCGCCCCGCGCAGCGGGCGCGAGATCGCGATGTGGAACCCGCCGCTGATCGACAAGGCGACGGGGACGCGGCGCTCGCCGCTGGGCGAGGCGGCGGACCTGCTGGCGGAGCTGGTCACCCATGGCGTGCGGACGATCTGCTTCCTCAAGAGCCGGCGCGGGATCGAGCTGATCCAGCGCTTCGCCCGCGAATCGCTGGAGGCGCGCGGCAAGCCGGAGCTGGCGGCGCGGATCGCGCCCTACCGCGGCGGCTACACGCCGCAGCAGCGGCGCGAGATCGAGCAGCGACTCTCCAGCGGCGAGCTGCTCGCGGTCGTCGCCACCGACGCGCTCGAGCTCGGCATCGACATCGGCGAGCTCGACGCGGCGATCTGCGTCACCTTCCCCGGCACCGTTGCCAGTCTGCGCCAGATGTGGGGCCGGGCGGGACGCCGGCGGCGTGGCCTGGCGGTCTACGTTGCCGGCCAGGACGCGCTCGACCAGTTCTTCTGCCGCCACCCGGAGGAGTTCATCGGGCGGCCGGTGGAGGCGGCAATCCTCGACCACGAAAACGAGCAGATCGCGGGGCGGCACATGGTCGCCGCCGCCTTCGAGCTGCCGCTGAGTGAGGGTGACGCCGAGGTCTACGGGCCGGGATGGCGCGAGCGGGTCGAGCGGCTCGTTGCCGCCGGCGAGCTGCGCGAAGCGGGCGGCCGGGTGATGCCGCGCAGCAGCGAGTTCGTCGCCGCCAAGGTGCCGTTGCGCTCGGCTTCGACCGACTCGGTTGCGGTGATCGAGCGCGAGTCGGGCGAGATGCTGGGCCTGGTCGAGTCCGAGCGCGCCTTCACCACGATCCACCCCGGGGCGATCTACCTCCACCTCGGCCGCTCCTATGAGGTCGAGCAGCTCGACATCCGCGGCCGGCGGGCGATCGTCTCCCGCTTCGACGGCGATTGGTACACGCGGCCGAAGAAGGAGACCGAGATCTACATCGAGCGGGTGCGCGAGCAGCGCACGACCAGCGGGGTCGAGCTGCACTTCGGCGAGGTCTCGGTGACCGAGCAGGTGATCGCCTACCAGCGGGTCTCGATCGCCGAGCAGGAGCCCTTCGACATCGTCGCGCTGGAGCTGCCCGAGCAGCAGTTCGCCACCCAGGCCCTCTGGTACGTGCTGCCCGAGCGGCTCAGCGGGGCGCTGCCGACCGAGGTCCTGCTCGGCTCCCTGCACGCGACCGAGCACGGCCAGATCGCGGTGCTGCCGCTGATCGCGATGTGCGACCGCTGGGACATCGGCGGCCTCTCTACCA
>DASZQM010000027.1:0-14658 GCA_035549645.1 Solirubrobacterales bacterium
CGCCCTCGAGCTCGGCGCCGAGCTCGCCCAGGTACTGGACCAGGTTGTAGGTGAAGGAGTCGTAGTTGTCGATGACGAGCACGCGCATGTCAGGCCCAGTCCGGCTGCTCGCAGGCGAGCTCCACGGCGCGAAAGACCGCCCTCGCCTTGTTGACCGACTCGTTGTACTCGTAGGCCGGCTTGGCGTCGGCGACGGTGCCCCCTCCCGCCTGCACGTGGAGCTGGCCGTCCTTGATCACGACGGTGCGGATGTGGATCGCGGTATCGAGGTCGCCGTTCCAGGAGAGGTAGCCGATCGCGCCGCCATAGGAGCAGCGCTTGACCTGCTCCAGCTCGTCGATGATCTGCATCGCCCGCACCTTGGGCGCTCCGGAGAGGGTTCCCGCCGGCAGCGCCGAGCGCAGCACGTCCATCGCTCCCACTCCCTCGCGCAGCTTGCCCGACACCTGGCTGACGATGTGGAGCACGTGCGAGTAGGTCTCGACCACCATCAGCTCGTCGACCTCGACTGAGCCGTACTCGCAGACGCGGCCGAGGTCGTTGCGGCCGAGGTCGACCAGCATCACGTGCTCGGCCCGCTCCTTGGGGTCGTTGACGAGGCGCTCGGCGAGGCGGCGGTCCTCCTCCTCGTCGGAGCCACGCGGGTAGGTGCCGGCGATCGGCCGCGTCTCGACCCGGCCGTCGATGACTTTGACCAGCGGCTCGGGCGAGGCGCCGGCGATCTGGAAGTCGCCGAACTCGAGGAAGTACATGTAGGGCGAGGGGTTGACCGCCCGCAGGCCGCGGTAGACCGAGAAGGCCTCGACCGGGGCCGGCGCCGAGAAGCGCTGCGAGGGGACGACCTGGAAGGCGTCGCCGGCGTGGACGTACTCGACGATCCGCGTCACCGCGGCTTCGAACTGCTCACGCTCCATGTTGGAGGTGAACTCGGGCGGCTCTGCGAGAGCCGGGGTCGCCGGCACCGGCACGGCGCCGCGCAGGCGCCGCCGGGCGTCGGCGATCGTCGCCGCGGCGCGCTCGTAGGCGGCGTCGATGCCGCCCTCGTCGTCGGCAAAGGCGCAGGCCATGATCGTCAGCTCGTGGCGCAGGTGGTCGAAGACGAGCAGCAGGTCGGTGACCATCAGCGCCATGTCGGGCAGGCCGAGCGTGTCCGGATTGGGATCGCCGAGCGGCTCGACCGTGCGCACCAGGTCGTAGCCGAAGAAGCCGACCGCACCCCCGCTGAAGGGCGGCAGGCCCTCGACCGGGGCCGGCTGAAAGCGGGCGAGGTACTCGGCGACGGCCGCGTAGGGGTCGCTCACCGCCTGGTCCGCGGTGCCGCTCTCGCTCAGCACCCCGTCGCTCCAGCGCAGGACCGAACGGGGGCGGAAGCCGACGAACGAGTAGCGGCCGACCTGGCCCTGCTCGGCGGACTCGAGCAGGAAGCAGGGAGCGCCCTCGGGCTCGCCTGCGCGCAGCTTGAGGAAGGCCGAGACGGGCGTCTCGGTGTCATCGATGAAGCGAGCGCAGACCGGCACGACGTTGCCCTGCCGGGCGAGCTCGCGCGCCTCCTCCAGGGAGGGCGTCAGCCGCAGCTCGGACTCAGCGGCGACGGCCATTGAGCACTTCCATCGCGGCGGCTTGCGGGACCTGGCGCGAGGCCAGCAGGACGGCGAGGTGGTAGAGCAGGTCAGCCGCCTCTTCGGCGACGCGCTCGTCGGTCTCCTCGCGGGCAGCGCGCACGACCTCCTCCGCCTCCTCCTCGACCTTTTCGCCGATCAGCTTCGGGTTGTCGAGCAGCTCCACCGTGTAGCTACCCTCGGGCCGCTCGGCGGCGCGACTGCGCAGCGTCCGCTCCAGCGCCGCCAGCGCCTCGTGCGCGACCGGAGCGGGCTCGCCCGGCGCCGCCGGCGCATCCGGCTCGGTCGCGGCGGAGCCACCCAGGTCGCGGTAGAAGCAGCTGCGCTCGTTGGTGTGACAGGCGGGGCCGGTCGGCTCGACCAGGGCGACGAGCGCGTCCCCGTCGCAGTCGTAGCGCAGCTGGCGCAGCTTCAGCACGTTGCCCGAGGTTTCCCCCTTGCGCCAGATCTCCTCCCGCGAGCGGCTGTAGAAGTGAACCTCGCCGCTCTCGACCGTCAGCCGCAGCGCCTCCTCGTTGGCATAGGCCAGGGTCAGCACCTCGCCGGTGAGCGCATCCTGCGCCACCACGGGCACCAATCCGCGCTCGTCGAATTTAACCGCCTCGAACATCAGGCAATCGTAATTGGCTACTCGATGCCGAGCCGGTCGAGCAGGTCCTCGTCGCGGCGCCAGCGGTTGCGAACGCGGACCTGGAGGTCGAGGTGGACCTTGGCGTCGAGCTCTGCTTCGAGCGAGCGGCGGGCGGCGGTGCCGATCTCGTTCACCTTGTTGCCTCCTTTGCCAATCAGGATTCCCTTCTGCGACTCGGTCTCGGCCCAGATCTCGGCGACGACCGTGACCAGGCCGTCCTCGCGCTCGTCGATCTCCTTGACCGCGACCTCGACCGAGTGGGGAATCTCCTCCCGGGTGCGGTTCAGCACCTGCTCGCGGATCAGCTCGGCCAGCAGCAGCTCGCTCGACTGGTCGCTGTGATCTTCCGGTGGATAGAGGTAGGGACCCTCGGGCATCAGCTCTCCCAGCCGCTCGACCAGGACATCGAGCCCCTCGCCACTGCGGGCGCTGATCGGGAAGACCTCGTCGACGCCCTCCAGCTCCGCCGCCGCGGCAAGCACCGGCACCAGCTCGTTGGGTCCGAGCCTGTCGACCTTGTTGACGGCGCAGATCGTCGGCAGCTTGGCGTCGGCACCGAGCAGGGCGCGGGCGATGAAGCGGTCGCCCGGCCCGACGCCCTCCTCGCCGTTGATCAGCATCAGCGCCACGTCGGAATCGGCCAGCTCGCGCTCGACCCGCTTCTGCATGCGCTCGGTGAGCACGTCGCGGGGGCGCTGCACGCCGGGCAGGTCGATCAGAACCAGCTGACGCTCGGCCGCGGTATCGGTGTGGATGCCGCGGATCGCCCGCCGCGTCGTCTGCGGCCGCATCGAGACGATCGCGACGCGGCTGCCGACGATCGCGTTGACCAGGGTCGACTTGCCGACGTTGGGACGACCGGCGAGACCGATGAAGCCGGAGCGGCTCACGCCATTCCCTCGATCACCCGGGCCTGCAGGGCCAGCATCTCGCCGTCGTCGGTCTCGTGGTCATAGCCGCAGAGGTGCAGCACTCCGTGGACCGCCGCCTCGGTCACGTCGCTGCAGTGCTCGGGGCAGATCGCCACGTCGCCGAGCTCGCGTGGGCCGGAGACCGGATCGAGACCGTCGATCGGGAAGGCGAGCACGTCGGTGGGAGCGTCCTTGCCGCGGTGCTCGCGATTCAGCTCCTGGATGCGCCCCTCCCCGACCAGCTCCACCGCCAGGTGCCCGTCGTTCACCCCAACAGCACCGAGCGCCGCCGCGACCGGCTCGCGCAGCTCACTGGGCACATCGGAGAGGTCGAGGCTCAAGGGCGCGGCGTCGGACCGTGTTCCGCCCTGGCGGCGCGCTCACGGTTGCCGTGGGCGTCGTAGGCGGCGACGATTCGCTGGACGAGCTTGTGACGGACGACGTCCTCACCGCCGAACTCGATGAAGGAGATGTCCTTGACCTCGTCGAGGATGTCGCGCACGGCGATCAGGCCGGAGCGCTGATCGGTCGGCAGGTCGATCTGGGTGACGTCGCCGGTGACGACCATGCGCGAGTTGAAGCCGAGCCGGGTGAGGAACATCTTCATCTGCTCGGGGCTCGTGTTCTGCGCCTCGTCGAGGATCACGAAGGAGTCGTTGAGGGTGCGGCCGCGCATGAAGGCGAGCGGCGCGACCTCGATCACGCCGCGCTCGAAGTAGCCGTTGACCCGGTCGGGGTCGAGCATGTCGAAGAGCGCGTCGAAGAGCGGCCGCAGGTAGGGGTCGACCTTCGCCTGGATATCGCCGGGCAGGAAGCCGAGCCGCTCGCCCGCCTCGACCGCGGGCCGGGTGAGGATGATCCGCTGCACTTCGCGTTCGGCCAGGGCGGAGGCCGCCATCGCCACCGCGAGGAAGGTCTTGCCGGTTCCCGCCGGGCCGACGCCGAAGGTGATCGTGTTGTCGCGGATCGAGTCGACGTAGCGCTTCTGGTTGAGCGTCTTCGGCGCCACTTTCGTGTTGCGGTGGCGCCAGACGACGTCCTCGAGGATTTCGGCCGGGCTCTCGTCGGCGTCCAGCGCCCCGGTCACCGCTTCGATCGTCCCCGGCGCCACTTCGTGCCCCTGCTCGATCAGCTCGACCAGCTCGTCGACCACCGTCGCCGCCGTCTGCACGTCAGCCGGTTCGCCGTCGAGGGTGAGCACGTTGCCGCGCAGGTGGAAATCGCAGTCGAGGTGGCCGCGCAGCTCGCGCAGGACCGCGTCCTCGGAGCCCGCCAGCTCGGCGGCGACCGTGTTGTCGAGGGTGAGCTGCCTACGCGCCAAGCCGCTCACGCACCGCCGCGCTGATCCGCTTGCCGTCGGCGCGCCCACCGACCTTGGGCATCAGCGCCGACATCACCTGCCCCATCTGCTTCTGCTCGCTGGCACCGGTCTCACTGACCGCGGCATCGACCAGCTCGGCCAGCTCGGCGTCGGAGAGCTGCTGCGGCAGGTAGGTCTCGATCAGCTCCGCCTCGAAGCGCTCGGCCCCGGCCTGCTCCTCCCGCCCCGCCTCGGCGTAGGCGTCGGCGGCCTCGACCCGCTTCTTGCGCTCGCGCTGCAGCACGGCGATCTCATCGCCCTTGCCCAGCTTGGCGTCCTGCTGCAGCGAGTCGACGACGAGGCGCAGCGCCGCCGCGCGCTCACGCTCGCCCGCCTTCATCGCGGTCCGCACATCGGCCTGCACCTGCTCGAGAACGCTCATCCGAGCTAAGGGTAGCCGCCCGGCCCCCGGCGCTGCGAGGGGCGACCGGCATTCCCGCCGGCCGCCCCGCGCGGCGAGTGCCCGTGCGCTAGCTGGAGAGCAGGTAGAGCGCCCCGCCTCCGCTGGGTTCATAGGAGGCCGTCAGCGTGGTGGTCGCCGAGCAGAGCGTCAGCGAGCCGGACTGGCGGGTGAGCGAGATCGTCGTGCTGAGCGAGGCGGGTTTGCCGCCGGTGACTTTCAGCGTGAACGAGCTCGTCGTGTAGACACAGGTGAACGGCGTGCCTTTCGAGCTGCAGCTCTGGGTGACCGTGGGTATGCCGTTTTCCCATTCGGACACCGTGACCGAGCCGTTCCCGGCACCGCTTGGCGTGAGTTTGCCGCGCAGTGGCGCGTTCGGCAGGTTGAACGAGCATTCCGTGTACACGGAGCTGGTGCAGCTCGAGTAGCCCCACGGTTTGTAGCTCCAGTTGCCGTTGGCCACATAGGGTTCGAAATCGTTCAGCGCGAACCCGCCGCTGTTGCAGGTCACGTTGCTGCCGCCCGGGACTTTGCCGAACACCATCTGGGTGCCCGTGGCGAGCGGGAATTCGTTGAACAGCTTGAGCGACGCCTGCGGGCAGGGCGCTTCGTTGACGCCACAGAAGAGCGGCCCTTCGGCTCCCCGCACGGTCACGTAGACGGCTTCCGCGGGGGTTTTGAATTTGTAGTCGGCTTCCCATTTGACCGAGTCGGGGCAGAGGATGCTGCCGCCTTCTTCCGGCAGCGTTTTGTTGACGTGGACGACCGCCGGGTTGCCCCCTTCCACCGGCAGGTTGGTGAGCGTGCCGTTGTAGGCGCATTCGGCCGTCCCGCATTTGATTTTGAAGCTGCCCAGCGTCACCGACATCTTGCCGTTGCCGGCTATCGGTTCGACCAGGTTGGCCCAGGCTCCCAGGCCGTTGGCGGTTACCGTGCAGCCTTCGCTGCAGCTGCTGAACGACAGGGTGTTGATCCGTTCTTCGGAGCCGCGGATCATCTGCGAGGTGCACTGCGTTTTCCCCGCTTCGCCGAAGTCGAACTTCGCTTCGGTCGTCGGCTGCGAGGTGAACGCGTAACCCGAGACGTTCGTGCCCTTGCAGACTTCGACGTTGACCTTGCAGAACACCGTGCCTTCAGCCGCGGACGCGGTACCTGCTCCGATGGTCGCCAGTGCCGCCGCTGCGGCCAGCGCGGCAAGGCCGATCATCCTGATCGATCTCATCTTCTCTCCCTTTGGAGGGGTTGACTGGAAGAGACGCCCCGGGACCCCTCAGCCGCATCCAAACATCCACGGCGAATATAGTCAAGGGAGTTTTTTTAAAGTTAGTTCATTCGTCGAGTGCGGCGCGCTCGACGCGGCCCAGTGGCATCTGCAGGAAGCGCGTACCGACCTCGCGGAAGGCATCGGCGTCGCCGGTGCAGAGGAAGCGGTAGTCGCCCTCGCCGTCGGGCTCACGGGCGAGGCCCGCCCGCTCGAGGGTTCGCTGCGCGGCCGCGGCGACGGCGTGACCGCCACTGACCAGGCGCACGTCGCGGCCGAGGATGCGCTGCAGCATCGGGGCGACGAGCGGGTAGTGGGTGCAGCCGAGGATCAGGGTGTCGACCTCGGCCCGCTTCAGCGGCGCGCAGTAGCCGCGGGCCATCTCCATCACCCCCTCGTCGAAGGGCGAGCCCTGCTGGATGAAGGGCGCCAGGTCGGGCGCCTCGACTTCGGTCACCTCGAGCGCCCGCCCCTGCCCTTCGAGCGCGCGGCGATAGGAGCCGCTCTGAACCGTGTTCGGCGTGGCAAGCACTCCCACGCGTCCGCTGTCGGTGATCGCCGCGGCGATCTCGGACTGGGGCTCGACCACCGGGACGACCTCCACCCCGTGCTCGGCGGCCACCTCACGCGCGACGTCCTCGCCGATCGCCGTCGCGGTATTGCAGGCGATGATCAGTAGCTTCGCCCTGCCGCCGAGCAGTAGCTCGGCGATCGCGCGGATGCGATCGCGCAGCTGGGCCGTGTCCTTGGTGCCGTAGGGGAACCAGGCGGTGTCGCCGAGGTAGACGTAGTCCTCCTCGGGCAGCGATACGAGGCACTCGTGCAGGACCGTGAGGCCGCCGACCCCCGAGTCGAACATCGCGATCGGCAGAGAGGCGTCTATAGGAAAGGCTTGTAGGTCATGAAGAAGACCGTGACGACGACGATCAGGCCGGCGATCATGCCGACCTGGCCCAGTCGCTGAGAGACCGCTTCGAACTCGGCACTGAGCTCGTCGCCCGCCTTCAGGTCTCGTTCGGCCAGCTCCCGCGCCTTGCGGACCTGCGGCTGGAAGAAGCCGTGCTGGAGGCCGAACAGCACGATGATCGCGAGGAAGCCGACGCTGATGAAGGCGTCGCTTGCGTCCCAGTTGCCGTCCCCGAGCAGGTAGAGGCCGGCGAGCAGCAGCACGATCATGCCCGGATTGACCAAGTACCGGTCGGTCTTCTGGATACCAGCCAAAATGGCCGGCGTCGCCCGCGGGAATTGCGGCACCACCGAGAAGAAGATCCCGTAGCCGAAGGTCGGACCGAACGCGAGCACGACCGCAAGGATGTGCAGCACCAAGACGATCTTGTAGCCGGGGCTGATGATCGAGGCGAACTCCATCGGCGGCAACATACCGTCAGGCGCGGAGCAACAGCGCGGCCCAGTCGCCCTGCAAGCGCCGATCCGCCTCCGTGAGGCCCCAGGGTGCGAAGGCCTCGGCAATGCCATCGAGCTCGTTCGGAAGGAGGCCCGAGAGCACCATCGTGGTGGGGATCGGGGGAGGACTCGTCAGAGCAACAGCGGGGAGGCTCTGCCGAGCCCTCCCCCGATCCCCGTCAGGGTCGAGTTGCCCGGCGACCACTCGAAGGACCGGGGCGGTCATGTTCGCTACGACGATTGGCGCAAGCTCGGGGAGGGACTCGCGGAGGTTGCGGCGTTCGAGCTCGAGGCTGACGCCGTTGGCGGCGGCGTTGGCTCCGGCGGCCTCGATCGAGGGCTCCTCGTGGTCATAGCCTCGGACTGGGTCCCAGCCGAGCTTGGCGGCTGCGATCGCGAGGACGCCTGAGCCGGTGCCGAGGTCGGTGAGTGGGCCGCCCGCCCCTCCCGCCTGCTCCAGCTCGAGCAGGAATTCGAGACAGAGGCGGGTGGTCGGGTGGGCGCCGGTGCCGAAGGCGCGGCCGGGGTCGACGACGAGGTCGATCGCCCCCTCGCGCGGCTCCTCCCAGGAGGGGCGCAGCCAGAGGCGCTCGCCGACCAGCAGCGGCTTGTGGAAGTCCTGCCAGCGGTCGGCCCAGTCGTCGGGGACCTCGGTCGCCACCACCTCGACCAGGCCGTCGCCGGCGGCAACTTCGATCTCGCCCAGCTCCGGCAGCTCGCCCTCGCCGCCGTAGATCGCGTACTCGACGTAACCGGGGCCGCGCTCCTCCTCGACCCCGTTCGGCGCCAGCACGGTCAGCTCGGCGAGGACGATCTCGGCCTGCTCGGGGGAGCAGCGAACCGCGAGCCGGATCAACCGAAGGCCCGGCGCATGCGGGAGAAGAATCCCTCGTCGTCCTGGCCCTGGGAGCGCAGGTTGCGCGGCTCGAGCGTCTCCTCGAGCTTTTCGGCGAGCTCGCGCTGCTCCTCGGAGAGCTCGCTGGGGACGATCACGTGGACGACGATGCGCAGGTCGCCGGGCGGACCGCCGTTGGCGCCGGGCAGGCCATGGCCGCGGAGGGCGAACTGGGTGCCGTGCTGGACGCCGGAGGGAAGCTCGATCTCACGCTCGCCCTCGTGGCTGGGGATCTTGACGCTGACGCCGAGCATGGCTTGGGGGGCGGAGATCTCGACAGCGTGGATCAGGTCCTGCCCGCGCATCGGCCCGCGCCGCACCTCGAAGCCGAAAGCGCCGCCGAAGACAGCCTGAAAGATGTCCTCGACCGAGTTGAAGCCGGCATTGCCACCGGGCGGGAAGCCGCCCCCGCGCAGACCCTCGTGGCCGAAGCGGTCATAGACCTGGCGCCGCTCCGGGTCGGAGAGGACCTCGTAGGCCTCGGCCGCCTCCTTGAATTTCTCCTCGGCGCCGGGATCGTGGGCGTTTACGTCAGGGTGCAGCTCGCGGGCGAGCTTGCGGAAGGAGCGCTTGAGCTCGGTCTCGGAGGCGCCGCGCTCGACGCCGAGGACCTCGTAGTAGTCGCGTGGCATTGGAAGAGAGTGTCGCGGTTAGCCGTCGTAGACGGTCTCGCAGTAGCGGGAGAGCTCGCGGGCAGCGCTGCGCACCGAGGCGATCGCGGTCGCGTAGTCCATGCGCAGCGGGCCGACCACGCCGACCGCGCCGAGGTTGCGGTGGGCGAGCCCGTAGTTGGCGCCGACGACGCTGACCGAGCGCAGCTCCGGCCGCGGGTTCTCGGCTCCGATCCAGAGGAAGACCGAGCGCTGGTCGAGCGCCGAGCGCAGCATGCCGAGCAGCGTCGCCCGCTCCTCCAGCGCCGTCATCAGCCGGTCGACCCGGGGCAGGTCGCCCGAATGCGCTTCGGAGAGCAGCCGCGAGGCTCCATCGGTGTAGAGGGTGTCGGCCGACTCCTCGCTCTCCAGCTCGGTGAAGGCGGGAGCGAGCGCACCGATGAACTCCGCCTCGACCGGCCCCAGTTCGGGGTCGGCGAGCTTGCCGGCGATCATGCGGGCACCGAGGCCCATCCCGGTCAGCGACTCGTTCAGGTAGCTGGAGGCCCACTCGACCAGACCGGGGTCGACCGGGCCGCCGAAGTCGAAGACCCGCTTCGCCACCGCGCCGTTGGATGCGATCGCGACCACCATCACCCGGCTCGGCTGCAGGCGCAGCACCTCGACCCGGTGGATCGTCGCCGCCACCGTCTCAGGCGGCGCGGTGACCAGCGCCATCAGGTCGGTCACCTGCGCCAGCGCCGTCGTCGTCTCCCGCATCGCCGCATCGATCTCACGCCGCAGCTCGAGCTCAACCGTGCTCTCAGCCGACGGGCCGCCGGCCTCCATCATCAGGTCGACGTGACGGCGATAGCCCCGCTCGGTGGGCACCCGGCCCGCCGAGGTATGCGGGTGCGTCAGGTAGCCGGCGGCCTCCAGCGCCGCCAGCTCCGCGCGAACCGTAGAGGGTCCCCACTCAACCTCCGGCAGCCCGGCAAGCTCTTTCGACGGCACGGGCGTACCGGACGCCAGATGAGCGTCAACCACAAGCTTGAGAATCAGCTCTTGCCGCGGCGAAAGCACGTTTCAAGTCTAGGCAGAGGGGCGGGTGACCCCCCTCCCACGCTTAAAGCTGTACTTCCGCCTCTGCGTTGCGGATCGTCTGGTTCTCGCCTTGGGCGGCAACCGTGTCGACAACGACCGTGTCGCCGTCGACGCTCTTGACCGTGCCGCTGACGACGATCTCGGTCTCGGTCGCACCCATGCCGCGGAACTGGACCGAGAGCCGTTTCAGCGCCCTGGGGTCCCCATCGGCGAGTGCGGCGTTGGCCTTGGCGACCAGGCCCATCATGTAGAGGCCGTGGAGGATCGGGCCCGGCAGGCCGACCGCCTTGGCGAACTCGGCGTCGATGTGGATCGGGTTGAAGTCGCCCGAGGCGCCGGCGTAGCGGTGCGTCAGGTACTTGTCCGGAGTCACCTTCAGCTCGGGGATCGCATCCCCCACGTTCAAGTCAGCCACGTCAGACCCCTCTCACGATCAGGGTCCAGATGCCCTTGGCCACCTGATCCCCGTTCTGGTTGACCGCGTTCGTCTCGAAGATGTAGAAGCCCTTGCCGTCCTTTTCCGAGATGTCCAGGCACTTGGCCGTGGTCGTGATCTCGTCGCCCGAGCAGGCGGGCTCGCCCCACTCGAATTCCTGGCCGCCGTGCACCATCGCGGCGAAGTTCATGCCGACGTCCGGGTCGAACATCGCCGGGCCGACTGCGGGCGAGCTGTAGACGACGGCGAACATCGGCGGCGCCACCACATCGCGGAAGCCGGCCGCCTTGGCCGCGTCGCGATCGAAGTGCACGGGATTCTCGATCCCCAGCACCCGCGCGTACTCGCCGATCTTCTCCTTGCCCACCTCATACGTCGTGGCGGGCCATTCCTTGCCTATCGCATCTGTCTTTACGCTCATGGTCGCGGCAGTCTAGAGACGCGTCGCCGTCCTGGTCGGCTGGCCAGTTTCAGGCCCTACTCGTCGATCTCGAGCACGGCCAGGAAGGCCTCCTGAGGCACTTCCACCCGCCCCACCGACTTCATCCGCTTCTTGCCGGCCTTCTGCTTCTTCAGCAGCTTCTGCTTGCGGGTGACGTCACCGCCGTAGAGCTTCGCGGTGACGTCCTTGCGCAGCGCCTTGACCGTCTCGCGGGCGAGGATGTTGGAGCCGATCGCGGCCTGCACCGGGACGTCGAAGAGCTGACGGGGGATCGTCTTTTTCAGCCGCCCGACCAGCTTCTTGCCCTGCTCGTAAGAGAAGTCGCGGTGGACGATGATCGAGAGCGCGTCGACCTTGTCGCCGGCGAGCAGGATGTCGACCTTGACCAGGTCGGAGGGCCGGTTGCCGATCGGCTCGTAGTCGAGCGAGGCGTAGCCCTTGGTCGAGGACTTGAGCAGGTCGAAGAAGTCGAGCACGATCTCCCCGAGCGGCATGTCGTAGCGGATCTGCACCCGCACCGGGCTCAGGTAGTGCATGTCGACGTGGGTGCCGCGGCGCTGCTGGCAGAGCTCCATCACGGCGCCGACCTGCTCGGTCGGGCAGATGATCGTGGCGCGGATGTAGGGCTCTTCGATCGTCTCGATCGTGGCCGGGTCGGGCAGCTCGGTCGGGCTGCGCACCTCGATCTCCGCGCCGTTGGTGAGGTGCACCTGGTAGCGCACGTTGGGCGTCGTCGCCAGCAGGTCGAGGCCGTACTCGCGCTCCAGCCGCTCGCGCACGATCTCCATGTGGAGCAGGCCGAGGAAGCCGCAGCGGAAGCCGAAGCCGAGCGCCTCGGAGGTCTCCGGCTCCCAGGAGAGCGCGGCGTCGTTGAGGGCCAGCTTCTCGAGCGCGTCGCGCAGGTCTTCGAAGCGATCGGTGTCGATCGGGAAGAGGCCGCAGAAGACCATCGGCCGCACCTCGCGATAGCCCTCCAGCGCCTCGCTCGCGGGGCGGTCGAGCGCGGTCAGGGTGTCGCCGACGCGCAGCTTGGCGACGTCCTTGATGCCGGTGATCAGGTAGCCGACGTCGCCCGCCTCCATCCCCGCCACCTCGGTCATCGCCGGGCGAAAGAAGCCGAGGTCGTCGATGTCGGCCTCGGTGCCGTTCTGCATCGCCAGGATGCGCCCGTTCTTGCGGAAGGCGCCGTCGACCATCCGCACGTAGGCGACGACGCCGCGGTACTGGTCGAACTCGGAGTCGAAGATCAGGGCGCGGGGTGGCGCCTCGAGCTTGCCCTCGGGCGGCGGCACGCGGGCGACGATCGCCTCCAGCACGTCGACGACCCCCTCCCCCGTCTTGGCCGAGATCGCCATCGCGTCGCCGGGGTCGCCGCCGAGCAGGTCGGCGATTTCGGCCGCGACTCGCTCCGGTTCCGCCCCCGGCAGGTCGACCTTGTTCATCACCGGGATCAGCTCCAGCCCGTTCTCGATCGCGAGGTAGGTGTTGGCGACGGTCTGCGCCTCGACCCCCTGGGCGGCGTCCACGACGAGCAGCGCCCCCTCACAGGCGGCGAGGCTGCGCGAGACCTCATAGGAGAAGTCGACGTGACCGGGCGTGTCGATCAGGTGCAGGTGGTACGTCTCACCGTTGGCGGCCCTGTACTCGACCCGCACCGCCTGGGCCTTGATCGTGATCCCGCGCTCGCGCTCGAGGTCCATCGAGTCGAGCATCTGCGCCTTCATTTTCTTCGGGTCGACGGCGCCGGTGATCTCGAGGATGCGGTCGGCCAGGGTCGACTTGCCGTGGTCGATGTGGGCGATGATCGAGAAGTTGCGGATGTGGTCCATCGGGGTGCCGGAGTATGGCGGGTCGGCGCGCGGGTCCTGTCATGACGCGAGACACGTCTTTCACCGACACGCCGATGGATCGAGCGGCATCCCCAGCTTGAAAACAACCGTCGGCGGTTCGCGCAAGACCACGGTTGCGCCGGGAGCTTGGGTCCAGCGAGCCGTTCTTGGATATGGAGGCTTGTTGGGTTCGATGCGGTCTCTCGAGGTGACTACGTAGTCGTATTCACCTTCGTCGAGGAGGCGTCGCCATTGGGGGCAAGTCGCCGGTGCGGTGAAGCCGCCGTGGGGCTGCTCTTCGCCGACGTAGGTGACGCGGTTGCTGAGGTCGCGGCCGTAGAGGGGGTATTGGCGGGTGCTGGTGGTGGCGATGCGGGCGCCGGAGATGTCTTGGGCCCAGGCGAAGGCCGCGTTGAGGCCAGGGGTGGTGAAGCTGGGGTCGGCGTAGCGGTGCTCCAAGTAACGCCGCTGGACCGGATACCCGGCGGCGATCGCCACCAACGCCAACCCCGCCACCAGCCACCCGCCGACTCGCCGGCCCTTCGGGCGAGTGCGTTTGACCTTTGTGGGGTTATTCCAGACAAAAGTCAAATGCACTCCGAGTCGGGGCAGCCGATCGCGGATCTGCGGGGCGGTCGGGAGGAGCGCGAGGCCGAGGATCAGGGCCGGGGCGAGATAGCGCAGGCCGGATTCGAAGCCGCGGGGAATGCCGTCGGGGCCGGAGGCGGAGGTCGGGGCGATCAGCCAGGCGAAGGAGGCAGCGAGGCCGACGACGGCTGCGACGCGGAGGATCGGCTCGGAGCGGCGGCCCAAGCAGAGCACGAGGCCGGCGAGCGCAAAGGCCAGCGTCAGCGGCCAGACGACGGTGAGGCCGTGGTGCAGGCCGGGGAGAAACCAGTCCGACCAAACCGAGCCATCGGTCAGGTAGCCGAGCACGCTGTGGGCTTCGCGACCGCCCAGGGCCTGTTCGGGAGCGGGCAAGGTGATCGGGCCGAGGTGCTTGACCCAGGGCAGTGGGTTGCCGGTGTGGACGAGGTTGCGCAGGTACCAGTAGCCGCCACCCGCAAGTGCGGCCAAGCCAGCCGCCGCGAGCGCGCGCCAGCGGTACCCCTGCGGAGAAACGAGCGCGATACCCATGACCAACACCGCCGCCGGCAGGAGGAAGTTGAGCTTCGTCCCGGCCGCCAATCCCGCGGCAAGACCCACCACGGCAACCGGGCCCAGCGCGAACGCGGTTCCTACCTGCTGAGTGGAACCGCGATCGCGCTGGGCCAGAGCAATCGCCACCGCCGCGAGCAGAAAGAAGATGCCCACGAGGTCGTTGCGCGCCTCCCCCGCCTGATCGTGCAGGGCCGGAACGCTGAGCGCGATCGCAGCGAGAGCGAGCGACCACGGTGCCACCCGGTACGGCCGCCCGATGCACCAGGCCGCGACCAGGCACCCGACAAGCCAACCGAGATTCAGCAGCGGCGAGAGGACGTCGCGGCCAAAAGCGAGCATCCCCACCGCGTGCGCGACTTCCGAGTTGGCCGGGTAGAACCAGGCCAGGAATTGCGGCGCGATGAAGTGCAGGCTCCAGGTGTCACCGCTCTGGAAGAAACCCGCCTCGAAGGGGCCGTGGTACCAGGTGGAATCGAAGCCGGTCATCCCTGTCGAGAGGCGGGTCTTGACGCCGAAGGCGAAGTGGATGACTGCGACGGCGGCTATGGCGAGGGCGAGCAGAGTCGGGAGCGCAGGGCCGAGGGGGGGTCCCTCCGTCTTGCTGGGTTTTTCGCC
>DASZQM010000028.1:0-3095 GCA_035549645.1 Solirubrobacterales bacterium
GCGAGGAGATGACGCGCGACGAGCGCGTCTTCCTGATGGGCGAGGACATCGGCGTCTTCCACGGCGCCTACAAGGTCACGGCCGGCCTGCTGGAGGAGTTCGGCGAAGCGCGCGTGCGCGACACGCCGATCTCCGAGAACACGATCGTCGGCGCCGGGGTCGGCGCCGCGATGGGCGGCCTGCGACCGATCGTCGAGCTGATGACGGTCAACTTCTCGCTGCTGGCGCTGGACCAGATCATCAACCACGCGGCCGCGATCCCCTACATGTTCAACGGTCAGGCGCGGGTGCCGATGGTGGTGCGGATGCCGGGCGGCGGCGGGCACCAGCTCGGCCCCACCCACTCGCACAGCCTCGAGGCGCTCTTCCTGCAGGTGCCGGGGCTGCTCGTCGCCTGCCCCTCGACCCCGGCCGACGGCAAGGCGCTGCTGAAGGCGGCGATCCGCGACGACAACCCGGTGATCTTCATCGAGCACGAGAGCCTCTATGGAGCGCGTGGCAAGGTCCCTGACGGCGAGGGCGAGCCGGTGCGCTTCGGCGAAGCCGCGGTGCGGCGCGAGGGCGGCGACGTGACGATCGTCGGCATCCTCAAGATGGCCCACATCGCCGAGGACGCGGCGCGAGTGCTCGCCGACGAGCATCAGGTCGAGGCCGAGGTGATCGACCCGCGCACGCTGCGCCCGCTCGACCTCGACACGATCCTCGAGTCGGTGCGCAAGACCAACCGGGCGGTGATCGTCGAGGAGGGCTGGCCGCACGGCGGCGTCGGCGCCAACCTGGCGACGCTGATCACCGAGCAGGCCTTCGACTACCTCGACGCCCCGGTGCAGCGGGTGACCGGCGCCGACGTCCACATGCCCTACTCGCGCCGGCTCGAGCAGGCCGCGATCCCACACGAGGAGCACGTGGTGAAGGCGGCGCTGGCGGCATTGGAGGGATCGATCTGATGGCCGAGGTGGTGATGCCGCGGCTCTCGGACTCGATGGAGGAGGGGACCGTGCTGCAGTGGCTGAAGCAGGTCGGGGACGAGGTCGCGGTCGGGGACGAGCTGGTTGAGATCGAGACGGACAAGGCCAACATGGCCTACGAAAGCGATGTGGCGGGCACCCTGGCGGAGATCCTGGTGCAGGAGGGTGAGACGGTTCCCATCGGGACACCGATCGCGATGGTCGGGGAGGGTTCGGAGGTCGCTGCCGGGGACGAGGAAGGCACCGAGCGCTCGGCCACGGGTCCTGTCACCGCAGGGGACCCCCCACCGCCTCCGGTAGCTAAAGCTTCCTCGGCGGCGGGCCCCCCTACGGTGCCACCCGTGGGCGAGGCGATCAATGCTTCCCAGACGCCGAACGGAGGCGGGCGTCCGAAGGCGTCGCCGGTGGCGCGACGGATTGCCAAGGAGAAGGGGCTCGATCTCTCTGAGCTTCAGGGGTCCGGGCCGGGTGGGCGGATCGTCAAGGCCGATGTCGAGCGGGCCGGAGCTTCCGCGAGCACCGGCGGAGACGGCGCTCCTGAGGTTGTCGGGGAGACAGGATTTGAACCTGCGACCGCTCAGGCTCCAGTCCCAGCTCCCGAAACCGCGAAGGGAACCGTCAGCTACGAAGAGCTGTCGAAGCTGCAGTCGACCGTCTCGCGGCGGATGGCCGAGTCGAAGGCGACCGCTCCCCACTTCTACCTCGAGGCGGAGATCGATATGAGTCGGTTGGTTGCCGCGAGGGGTGAGATCAAGGCGGGGGCGGCGGAGGGGTCCGTGGTGCCGTCGTTCAACGACATGGTGGTCAAGGCCTGTGCGCTGGCGCTGAGGGAGCATCCGCGGGCGAATGGGGCTTACCGGGATGGTCGGTTTGAGCTCTATTCGCGGGTGAACGTCGGGGTCGCCGTTGCCGCCAGAGACGCACTCGTGGTGCCGACGATCTTCGATGCGGATCAGAAGAGCCTGCGGCAGATCGCGACCGATGCGCGGGGCCTGGCCCAGCGGGTACGGGATGGGCAGATCACGCCGCCGGAGCTCTCGGGGGCGACCTTCACCGTCTCCAACCTCGGCATGTTCGGCATCGACAGCTTCGCCGCCGTGATCAACCCACCTCAGGCCGCGATCCTCGCCGTCGGCGCGATCGCCGAGCGTCCCGTCATCCGCGACGGCCAACACACCTCCGCTCACCTGATGCGGGTCAACCTCGCCTGCGACCACCGCATCCTCTACGGCGCCCCCGCCGCAGAATTCCTAGCCCGCATCCGCGCCCTACTCGAAGAGCCGCTCGCCCTGGCCCTCTGAGTCAGCAGGTCTTGCGGGCGCCCGTAACCGCGTTCCAGGCCCGGCCGAGGGAGAAGTCGGCGGAGACGCGGAGGATGCCGGGGTGGGCGGCGCGGGCGATGGTCCACTCGCCGTGACGGAGCAGGCAGCCGGCGCCGCGGGAGATCGACCAGTAGGGGGTGAAGTTGACCCGGATGAGGAAGTCGCCGGGGTGGGTGACCCGCAGGCCGAAGCTCTGGCGCCCGACCCAGAGGGTTTGCGCGGCCGCGGTCCCGATCGGCTCGACCAGCGGCTGGGGGTCCCTGACCGAGTAGATGCGCCAGTGCGGGGAGGTCCAGCGCAGGTGCAGGTAAGACGGAGCGCTGAGGATGAGGCGGCGCTCGGCGACGGAGGAGTAGTCGAGCGGGGCGTCGGGCAGGGCGACGTAGGAGATCGCGTTGCGGTGCAGCCAGTGCTGGTAGGTGGCCGGCGAGAGGTGTTCGCCGTCATCGTCGTAGAAGATGTCGTCGCGGGTGGTGTCGAGCTGGCGCAGCCAGCCGCGCGCGAGCTCGAACTGAGTCGCCAGGTAGGCCGACTCCCAGTGGTTCGCGGTCGGCGGCACCTCGACCCGCACGCTCGAGCCGCCGTGGGCGCGCAGCCAGTGGGCGGCGGGCTGGAAGTAGTCGCGGGAGGTGGAGGGATCGCCGACGCTGCGGGCGATCTGGCTGACGCTGGCGGTCACCTGCCAGTAGAGGCCACCGGCCATCGTCAGGGCCAGGATCAGGGTCGAGAAGGCATTGAGCTGCGGGCGGCGAGTGAGTACGACCGCTGCCAGCACCGGCCCCCCGAAGAGCGCTCCCAGCCGCAC
>DASZQM010000029.1:0-20372 GCA_035549645.1 Solirubrobacterales bacterium
CGCAGCGCCTCGGCGATCGGGTCCTCGGCCGGCATCGAGGCGATGTAGGTCGGCGAGCGCTGCAGCATCGTCACGTGCGCCGCCCGCTCGGCCATCGCCGGCACCAGCGTCACCGCGGTGGCACCGCTGCCGATCACGACGACGCGCTTGCCCGTGTAGTCGAGGTCTTGCGGCCAGTGCTGGGGGTGGACGATCTCCCCCTCGAAGTCCTCGCTGCCCTCGAACTCGGGAGTGAAGCCTTCGTCGTAGCGGTAGTAGCCGCTGCAGACCCAGAGGTAGCTGCAGGTCAGGCTCACACGCTCGCCACGGTCGGTCCGCTCCGCCTCGACCTCCCAGCGAGCGTCCTCGCTCGACCACTCGGCACGGACGACGCGGTGGCCGAAGCGGATGTGGCTGTCGATGCCGTCGTCGCGAGCGGTCTCGCGCACGTACTCGAGGATCGAGTCGCCATCGGTGATCGACTTCGCCCGGGTCCAGGGCTTGAAGCGATAGCCGAGCGTGTGCATGTCGGAGTCCGAGCGAATGCCGGGGTAACGGAAGAGGTCCCAGGTGCCGCCGATTTCCTCCCGCGCCTCGAGGATCGCGTAGCTGCGCCAGGGGAAAGCCTCCTGCAGGTGATGTGCAGCGCCGATGCCGGAAAGACCGGCGCCGACGATGAGCACGTCGAGGTGCTCGCTGGTCTCCCCGTTAGCAGTCACGCCCGCCCATTCTCGCATGTTGGCTGGTCAGCCAAACGTGATGTCGGTCTCACACTCCTCCCCATTAGGCTGGCCGCCGTGAACGTCCTGATCGCGGCCGACATGGAGGGCATCACCGGCATCGACGACTGCGGCGACTGCCTGCCCTCCCACCCCGCCGCCTACAAACGCGGCCGGCGGCTGATGACCGACGAGGTGCTGGTCGCGGTCGAGGCGCTGCGCGAGGCGGGCGCCGAGCGGATCTCGGTCGGCGACTGGCACATGGTCGGAACCAACATCGAACGCGAGCGGATGCCGGCCGGGGTCGAGGTGCGGCCGATCGCCGACCTAGCCCTCGACGAGGACGAACCGTCGATGGAAAAGGCCCACGGCGGGCCGCTCGACGCCGTCGTCATGCTCGGCCACCACGCCAGCACCAAGAACCCGCGCGCCTTCTGCTCGCACACCTTCATCTGGGAGATGGAGGTCTCGCTCGGCGGCGTCCCGCTCAGCGAGACGCGCACCTACGCGCAGGCGCTGGCCGCCGAGAGCGTGCCGATCCTCGTCGCCAGCGGCGATCGCTGGATGCTCGAGGAGTGCGACGAGGGCGAGCTGGGAGGCGCCCGCCTCGTCGCGACCAAGGAGGGCGAAGGGCGGGCGAAGGCCCGCTCCCGCGAGATCGCCGCGACCCACGCCGAGCTGGCCGAGGCGATCGCGGCAGCCTGCGCCGCCCCTCCCCCGCCACCGCCCGCCCGCCAGTACCCGGCTGAGCTCGTGATCGCGGTCGAGGGTGAGGAGATAGCGCGCAAGACCATCGGCGACGCCGGTGAGCTGCTGAGCGCGATCGCCGACGTCTTCAGGACCAGCCAGGTCTCACGCGAGTACCGCCAGCTCGCCAAGCTGCTGCCGGCCGGCCACGACTCGCGCCTGCGCGCCGCTCAGCGACGCGCAGGCAGCCTGATCTCTAGGCCGGTGATGGCGGCAAAGGAGCGTCACTGGCTGCGCCAGGCTCCGTCACCGCCGGCTCCGCCTGCAGTGGGAGCAGGTTGAAGTAGATGACCGAGGCGGCCAGCGCCGTGATCGGCGCGGTCACGGTCGAGGCGATCAGGCCGAAGAGAGCGAGCATCGCGAAGCTGTCGGAGATGCTGGCTCCGATCGCGCGCAATACGAAGCTGGCGATCGCGGCGATCAGGAAGACGACGACGATCACGCCGAAGACCTGCCAGCCATTGCCCTTGACCAGCTGACGGGAGCGGCCGAAGGCGTCGATCGCACCGCTGTGCTCGACCACGATCACGGGAGCGATCACCGACCAGATCGTCAGCAGGATCAGCCCGGGAACGATGATCAGGACAAAGCCGATCGCGATGCCGATGCCGGCCAGGATGCCGGCGCCGATCAGCGGCAAGACCACCGGCCACGTCTCTTCGACCAGCTGGCCGACCGACGAGTCGCGAGTGCCGTCCTGGACGTCGCGGACCAGGCTGACGACCATGCCCTGGTAGAGCGTCCCCGCCACCACGCTGACGGCAAACGCGATCAGGCTGAGGAAGACGTTGCCGGAGAGAAGCGCGGTGATGATCGCTACGAGCAGGAAGATGCCGAAGGCGAGCGGCAAGAGCACGCCGGCCTGCTGACCGTAGGTGGAAAAGATCTGACTGAGGGTGGAACCAACATCGAGCTTTCTGTTCATGGCTGTCCGTTCGACCTCTCGGCCTTCGCCCCTCCTCGTGCGAAAAGCAACTCATTCAGGTAGGTGGGCGCCTCCACGCCCGCGGCGAGCAGCGCATCCGGCTCCGGCTCCTCGACCACCGTGCGCAGGCCCACCACGCCCGCCCACACGGGCAGCTCCAGGTCGGCCTCGTCGTCAAGCGGCGGTCCCGACCTGATCTTGGCCGAGGCCTCGTGGATCGGGATGCGCAGGACCGAGGTCGCGCGCAGCTCCTTCGCACTGGGGACGCGGGCGTCGCCCCAACGGCCGGGGACGATCTTTTCGACCAGGGCCTCCAGCGCGGCAAGCTTCTCCTCCTCGTCGTCGACCCACCCGCCCTCGCCGAAGAGCATCGCCGAGCGGTAGTTGGCGGAGTGATGCATGACCGCGCGGGCGAGGACCAGGCCGTCGACGAGCGTCGCCGTCAGGCAGACCTCGGCGCCCTCGGACTCGCGCAGGGCGCGGCTCGCGGCGGAGCCGTGCAGGTAGACCTGGCGGCCGATCCGCACGTGCAGCGTCGGGATCACCACCGGCAGCCCGTCGTCGACGAAGCCGAGGTGAGAGACGAGCGCCTCGTCGAGGATCGCCTCGATCGCCTCGCGCTCGTGCGACCCGCGCTTCGGCTTGCGGCGCAGCTTGGTGCGCGGCGTCTGCAAGTTGCTAAGCCCGCTCGCCGTAGGGCGCGTAGCGGTTGTGCAGCATCACGTCGTTGCCGTCGGGGTCGGTGAAGAACGCCATGTGGCAGACGCCGGTATCGAAGGTCTCGCCGTTGAACTCGACCCCCCTGGCTTCCAGCTCGGCCCGAGCGGCGGGGACGTCGTCCACGTGCAGTGCGGGGTGAGCGTTTTTCTGCGGCGCGAACTCCATTCCCTGCCGCACCGGCTCCCAGATCCCGAAGCAGGTGTCGCCCGCCCAGAACTCGTACTGGCCGTGCTCGTCCGGGCGCAGGCCGAGCGTCTCGACGTAGAAGCGCCGGCTGCGGTCGGCGTCGGTCGAGGGGATGCCGATGAAGTCTGTCTTCGTGATCACGGGTCCTCCGATCTGGGCTTGGGTGTTGCGACCGTAGCCCAGCGGGTAGCCGCCCGGCAAGCCAACGAGAGGAAGACCGGATGCAGCTGGGTGGCGACATCGAGATCGGCCGCCTCGCCTACGGGGCGATGCGGATCACGGGCAAAGGCGTGTGGGGCCCGCCCGAGGATCCCGAGGAAGCGCGGGCGGTGCTGCGCCGGGTGCCCGAGCTGGGCATCGACCTGATCGACACCGCCGACTCCTACGGGCCAGAGGTGAGCGAGGAGCTGATCGCCGAGGTGCTCCATCCCTATGACGGGATCACGGTCGCGACCAAGGGCGGGCTCGAGCGCACCGGTCCGGGCGAGTGGCCCCGCAACGGGCATCCCGATCACCTCAAGCAGGCCTGCGAGGGCTCGCTGCGACGGTTGCGAGTCGAGCGGATCGACCTCTACCAGCTGCACTCGCCCGACGACGCGGTGCCGTACGAGGAGTCGGTCGGAGCGTTGAAGGAGCTGCAGGACGAGGGCAAGGTGAAGCACGTCGGCATCTCCAACGTCAGCGTGGAGCAGCTCGAACAGGCGCGCGAGATCGTCGAGGTGGTCTCGGTGCAGAACCGCTTCAACCTCGAGGACCGCGATGCCGAGGACGTGCTCGAACGCTGCGAGGAGCTCGGCCTCTGCTTCTTCCCCTGGTTCCCCCTGGCGGCCGGCGACCTGGCCAAGCCGGGTGGCGTCGCCGCCGAAATCGCCGACGCGCACAGCGTCGGCACCGGCCAGATCGCGCTCGCCTGGCTACTGCGCCGCTCGCCGGTGATCGTGCCGATCCCCGGCACCTCCTCGGTCGCGCACCTCGAAGAGAACGTCGCCGCGACCGAGATCGAGCTCTCCGACGAGGAGTTCGAGCGGCTGAGCAGCGCCGCCGCCTGAGCCGGCCGGTCGCCTCTCCGGCCGGAGAAACACCAAGGCCGCCCGCAGGCGGCCTTGGGTCAGGTGCTTGGAACGGACATGGGAACTGCGACCGAGTGGGACAAAGCTCGGCATCCCAATGCCCGCCGGTGCCCGGGGTGGATTCCGCCGGGCGCCCAAACCAGTGCGGCGCCTAGCGGCCCTGCACCTCCAGAGTCCCCTTAAGCATGTGAATCAAGTTAGGACCACCTCCTTTCTCTGGTGATCCGATTGAAGCAAACCGAGTGGTCGGCCGCTACTTCAACTTGAAGCTCTTGCTCGCCTGGGTCGCGAGGAAGCCTGCCGGAGCCAGGGTCACGACCAGCTTTGCCTTGACCTTCGCTTCGCGCGCCGCCACCGGCGGCTTCAGCGTCAGCGTGTAGGTGCCGGCCTTCGCGGCGCGCTTCGTCGCAACCTTGCCCAGCTTGACCGCCTTGCCCTTCGGCTTCAGCTTGCCGGTCAGCTTTGCCGTAATCGTGCCGGACTGTTGGATCTTGACCTTGACCGCGTAACGGCCCTTCTCGTCGGTCTTGACCGAGAGAATCTTGGGAGCCTTGGCCGACCGCAGCGGTCCTTCCTTCCCCGAGCCTGTCGACGAAGCGCTTCCTGTGCTGCTCGCCCGTGGCGGACATGCTCCTTCGTGCACGGAGTTCGCTCCAGGGCAGCTGTCCTGAGTGACATCGCCATAGCCGTCATGGTCTGCGTCGGGCTCGATATCGGCGTCGTAGAGGAGCTCCAGAGGTTCTTCGTTGACCTGGGTGTCGGTCGTCCCCGCGACGGAGTGGTCGTTGAGGTTGACGAGCGCGGTGCCGCCGCCGGCGTTGCCCAGTCCCTGGAACCCCGAGGCGGCCGGCGGGACGAGGCCGACGTAGCCGCCGGCCGAGACGGGCAGCCGCGTGGGAAACGAGTAGATCTTCTCGGTCAGCGTCGGTTCGGTGGTTATCGCCTGCGGGTCGCTGGAGGCGAGGACGGTGTAGTTGCCGCCGCCGGCCGGAGCGACAGTACGGATCCGGTAGCTGCCGGTCGCGGCGCCGAGCACCCGCCAGCGCACGACGACGCCGTCGAAGGGCGCCGCGGTGGAGGCGCCGTCGATGCTCGTCTGGACGCGCAGGCAGGCATACCCACAGGGGCCGGTGGAAGGGATGTGTTCATCGGGCAGCACGGCACCGAACAGGGAGCCCGAGCAGGCTCCCGCCCCGATCGGCGAGCCGGGGCAGAGGTCCTGGGAGACGTCGCCGTAGCCGTCCCCGTCTTCGTCGGGCTCCCAGACCGCCATGATGTTCGCCCGCCAGCTGGAGGCGGTGGTTGCGCTAAAAGACTGCCCCAGCGCCGGATCCGACGGCGAGCTGGAAAAGCCGACGAGGTCTTCGGCGGAGGCGCTCGGGAAGCGGCTGGGGGTGTCTTCAACGAAGGCGCTGGTGTGGAAGCGGGCGCCGAGCACATCGCCGGCCGCCGCGAGGATCCGGTCGTAGAAGAGGTGCTGGGTGCTGGACAGACCGTTCAAAGAGTGGTCCTGCCCCTCGCTGACGACTTTCGCCGTCGCCGGCCCGGTCGTGTGGAACGTCCGCGCCCGCACGGTCTGGCCGGCTTCGGTGTGGGGGCCGACCCAAACCTGGCTCTTGGTCAAGACGCCGTTGCCTGGGATGAGGTAGCCGTTGACGCCGCTGTCCGCGAACTGGAGAACGCTGCAGGTACAGCCGCCCGCAATGCTTTCCGTGCTCGCGTTTTGGCCGAGAACCTGCGGCACGGCGGCCTGAGCGGAAGTCACCGCACCCAGACAGACCACGGCAGCGGCGACGAGGACGAGGCGCTTCACGTCCGACATTCAACACGACCCTGGCGACAGCGAGGAAAAATCGGACGAAAGAACCTGCGGCTCCAGATCAGCAGCCGACCTCAACCCGGAGGCCGAGTGCGGTCAGCAGCGATACTGGACGGGTGGCCGAGCTGGTCTACTCGATGGGGGTCTCGCTGGATGGCTTCATCGCCGGACCCGACGGGGACATCTCCTGGACGGTGCCGAGTGAAGAGCTGCACCTCTTCCACAATCGCCTGGCTGAAGCAACCGAGATCCACCTCTGCGGCCGGCGGCTCTACGAAACGATGCTGGTCTGGGAGACCTGGGAGGAGGATCAGCCAGAGGCGGGCGCGGCCGAGCGCGAGTTCGCGCCGATCTGGCGGGCGATGCCGAAGCTCGTGTTTTCGAAAACCCTGACCAGCGTGGAGGGCGGCAATACCCAGCTGGGGACGGGCGACGTCGTGGAGACGGCGCGCGCGCTCAAGGCCGAGACGGAAGGTGAGATCGCCGTCGGCGGAGCGGGGCTTGCCGCCGAGCTGATCCGGGCCGGCCTCGTCGACGAGTACCGGCTCTTCGGCTACCCCGTGGTCCTCGGCGCCGGCACACCCTTCTTCCCTCCGCTCGAGCAGCCGATCGAGCTGGAGCTGGTCGAGACTCGCGACTTCGACTCACGCGTCACCCACCTGCGCTACCGGGCCAACGGCGGGAGCTAGAGCCGCCTGTTGGCTCAGCAGGCCGCCGCGGCCCGCTGCCGCGCGCCGGCAAGCCGTGCCGCCTGCTTGCGCTTTGCTGCCGCCAGGCGACGAGCCGTGGGGGTGCCTTTGGCCCGCGCCAGCCTGCCTCCCAGCACTCGCAAGCGGTGCAGCGCCGCGTCGCGAGTCGCCTCCGCGGCGAGGCAGGTGGCCGACGGCGACGGGCCTGAATTTCCAGGGGGTGGCTCGGCTGTGGCTTTGCCTTCTTCGCCAGGTTTGGCTTCTTTTTCGCCATCGCCACCGCCACCGGTGCCGGCGGGTGCGATCGTGATCGTCTCGCGCACGCTGGCTCGATAGCCGAGGACCTCCGCCCCGCCAAGGGTCACTTCGTATTTGCCCGGGTCTTCGTAGACGTGGGTCGCTTCGGTGTCGGCGACGCTCTCGCCGTCGCCGAATTCGAGCAGCGGCGCAAAGAGGCCTTCGGTCGGAGTCGAGATTTCGACCGGTTCGCCGGCAGTGCCTTCGGCGGGAATCTCGAGTTCGACTTCCGGCAGGCCTTCGGGGTCGTAGCCGGCCGCCTGCACGACGCTGGTCGGGCAATTTTCCTCCAGGCCAGGTTTGCCGCCTTCACACAGAGCCGGCGTCTCGCTGATCCAAACCGCGGTCGCGTTGCCGTCGGCGGCGGTCGAGCTGCCTGGGGCATCGAGCACCACCACGGAGCCGTAGCTCTGCTTGCCTTCTTCCGATAGGTCAACGGCGGGCTCCCATTCCCCACCGGCGGGCCGGTAGGTGGCCTGGACCAAGTCGGTGGTGCTGTCCCAGCGCTGCCAGATCAGCGCCGCGTTGCCGCTGGTATCGAAGACGACGTCCGAAGGCGCGGCGTTGGCGCTGCCTTCCGAGAGCTCGACCGGCGCTTCCCAAGATCCTTCAACCGGCTTGAAGGCCGCGTGGGCGATTTCGTATTCGCCCACTTTGCCCATGTCACCGCTCCAGGCGACGATCGCGTTGCCCGCGGGATCAACCGCGTCGTGCAGCGCCCGCACCTGTTCGCCCGGCGAGGAGACGCTCGTCGCGGGACTCCACGGTTCACCCTGCGGGCGATACGCGGCGCGAACGGACTCTTCCCCTTCGACCGCACCCCGCCAGACGACCAGCGAGTCGCCTTTCGCATCCAGCGCGACATGGGGATTGCCACCTTCTTCGTCCGGTTTCGAGACCAGCGTCGGTTCTTCCCATTCACCGCCTTCAGGGCGGTAGGCGCTTTCAACCACGTAGTGGGAGCCGTCGTCGTGCATCCAGACAACTGTCGTGTCACCACGGGCGTCCATCGCCGCCTGCGGGGTGAAGCTTTCTTTTTCTGAGAGTGGGATGGGTTCGCTCCAGGCCCCGGCAAACGGGTGAAAGGAGCTGGTGATCACTTCGCCCTGCTTCCAAACCGCCGTCGCGTTGCCTTCCCAGTCGACCGCGATCCACGGCTCGGGCGCGACGCCCTGGCTGAATTCGGCGATGTCGACGGGCGCGGTCCAGCTGCCGCCGGCCGGCCTTTCGACCGCCTGCAGGAGCATCTGGTTGACCCCCGCGTAGCGTTCCCAGATGACGGTGACGTTGCCGTTGCGGTCGACCGCGATCCGGGGAGCGGAGGCGTCGTGCGCGCCAGGCACGACTTCGCCTTCCAGTTCGGGCTCGGAGAGGTCTGTCGGCGCTTCCCAGCCTTCTCCCGCCGGGCGGTAGGCGCTTTCGACCACGGTGTCGACACCGTTCCACCGGTCCCAGACGGCGGTTGCGTTGCCTTCGGAATCGAGGACGACGTGCGGGGCGCCGGTGTGCTCGCTTTCTTCGGAGATGTCCACCGGCGGCAGCCATTCGGCCTGCGCGGTGGGTGCGAGTGCAGCCAAAAAGAGGAGCACGAGGCCCACGCAGGTGGCGACAGAACCGGCTCTCCCCCTCATTGGAGCATTCGACTATATGGGACTTTCGGAGCAGTTATCCCGCGCCGGTAGCCTGAGATGCCTGTGTCAGTGAGTGGTGAGTACGAAACCAAGCTGTTGATCGGGGGCGAGGCGGCCGCCGGAGACGGCCCGGCGCTCGCAATCGAGAACCCGTACACGACGGAGACGATCGCCACGGTGACCTCGGCCTCGCCCGAGCAGGTCGAGGCGGCGGTCGCGGTGGCGCGCGATGCCTGGCCGGGCTGGGCGCGGACGACCGCCGGTGAGCGCTGCGAGCTGCTGCACGAGGTGGCGCGGCGGCTGCGCACCGACGCCGAGGAGCTGGCGCGGACGATGACCGCGGAGGGCGGCAAGCCGCTGCTCGAGAACCGCGACGAGCTGGAGTGGACGGCGGCCGCCTTCGACTACTACGCCGAGATCGGCCGCGACCACGCCGGACGGGTGATCCCACCGATCGAGGCGACGCAGCTGGCGATGGTGGTCAAGGACCCACTCGGCGTCGTCGGCTGCATCGTGCCCTGGAACTATCCGCTGCTGCTGCTCGCCTGGAAGGTGGCGCCGGCGCTGGCGGCCGGCAACTGCGTCGTCTGCAAGCCCTCGGAGCTGACGCCGCTCTCGACCCTGATGCTGGCGAGCGCCTTCGGGCACCTGCCCGCCGGCGTGGTCAACCTGATCGCCGGCGCGGGCGACGTCGGCGCGATGATCGCCGAGCACCCTGGCGTCGACTGCGTCGCCTTCACCGGCTCGGTCGCCACCGGCAAGAAGGTGGCCGCCGCCTGCAGCGAGCGGATGGCGCGGATGAACCTGGAGATGGGTGGCAAGGACGCCTTCATCGTCTGCGCCGACATCGCCCCGCAGCTCGAGGTCGCAGCCCGCGGCGGCGCCTGGGCCGCCTTCCTCAACGCCGGCCAGGTCTGCACCTCGGCCGAGCGCTTCTACGTCGCCGAGGAGGTCTTCGACGACTACGCCGCTGCCTTCGTCGACCACACCCGCAGCCTCGTCCTCGGCGATCCCTTCGCGGTCGCCACCGACATCGGCCCGATGGTGTCGGAGCCGCAGCGAGCCAAGGTGATCGCCCAGCTCGAGGCGGCGCAGAGCGCCGGTGCCGAGGTCCTCGTCGGCGGCGACGATGGCGGCCAGGCCCGCGGGCACTTCCTCTCCCCCGCGGTCGTCACCGGCGCCGCTCCCGACAGCGCCCTGCTCACCGAGGAGACCTTCGGCCCGGTCGCGCCGCTGGTCCCCGTCTCCTCGCTCGACGAGGCGATCGCGCTCGCCAACGGCACCGAGTTCGGCCTCGGCGCCAACGTCTACACCGCCGACTTGGAGAACGCGATCCGCTGCATGCGCGAGCTGCGCGCCGGCACGGTCTGGATCAACGACCCGCTGACCGACAACGACGCCGGCCCCTTCGGCGGCTTCAAGCAGTCCGGCCTCGGGCGCGAGCTGGGCCGCGAGGGCCTCGAGGCCTTCCAGGAGACCAAGCACGTCCACATGGAGTCGAAGATCGAGCGCAAGGAATGGTGGTACCCGTACAGGGAGTACGGGAGCGGTCGATCCTGAGCAGGCCGCACTAGCCACCGAGCCGATCGGAACTTGGGCGGGTTCCAGTCAGCGTGGCTAGGATCGCCGCGATGACAGGGAGAGGCACCGCGGAACGAAGCTGGCTTGCCGCGCTTGCGGGCGCGCTCGCCGCCTTGCTGCTGCTCCCGGGCGCGTCGGCTGCCGCAGCGGCTCGATCGCAAGCCGGGGGACCGGGGGCGATCGACCCCGGGCAGGCCGTCGCCAAACCGCCGACCAGGATCGGCTTCTGGGCGGGTGAGGCGGTTCCCGGCACCGACTGGGATGAGCCCGACACCTACTGGGCGCCGCGCGACACGCACTTCTACACGCCGCGGCTCTGGCGGGTGCTGCGCCGCAACCGGATCCCGCTCTACTTCAACCTGCGCTACAAGCGTGACTTCGGTCCGATTCCACCCGGCAAGCCCCACCACGACGACGCGCTGAGGATCATCCGCACCGCCAACCGGCTCGGCGTGCCGGTCTGGGCCTGGGTGCTCGTCCCTTACTCCGACGGCTACTGGGCCTGGGAGGGCGATGCGGCCCAGCAGTTCGCCGCGGTTCGGTCGCTGACCGCCTGGGCCAAGAGCAAGCATGTGGAGCTGCGCGGGCTCGCCCTCGACCCCGAGCCGCGGCTGCGCACGCCGTTCGAAACGACCTCGGCGATCATGGGCGGCGGCGACAACCCGATCTTCTCGGCGCTCTTCAGGGAAGCGCTCGACCCGGTCGCCCAGTGCGTGGCGTGGCGGGGCTACGCGCGCATCGTCGACTGGGCCAAGCGGCGGCAGATCCCGATCGTCGCGGCGCCGATGCCGGCGGCGCTCGACGACATCGGCGACCGCAGCCTGGCGCTGCAGGACGCCGCCAGCTTCATCCTCCCCGACGCGCCCTGGAACGCCCTCTACTTCCAGGCCTACCGCAGCGTCTTCGCCTACTACTCGGGACGCGATCCGGGTCCGGGGATCGTCTCCGCCTATCTGCGCACCGCCCGCCGCGAATTCGGCAGCGTCGGCCAGGTCAGCCTCGGCTCCGCCGGCCGCGGCCCCTACCGCCGCTTCGCCAGCCTGCTCAACGACGTCCGCCTCGCCGCCACCCTGGGCGCCCGCGAAGTGCCGATCTACTCGCTCGAGCGCACCCTGCGCTCCTACGGCGGGCCGCGAGCCGTGACCCGCCTCGCCCGCGCCGCCCGGCACCCCTACCTCGGCCCGGCGGCGAGCCGCTCCGTCGCCACCACCAGCGGCGCCCGCACCCTGCGCGGCGCCGTCCACCGCGCCGACCGGGCGGCGACCGCGAGCACTCCGGAAGTGAGCGCCGCCCGCGGCGCCACGATGCGGGCGAACTCCTGGCCAAACGGCTGCGGCAGCTAAAGCCTGATCGATTGACCCACCCATAAGGGGGTGAATCGATCAGCCATCGGGTGATCAGTGGCAGCGAGCCAGCGCGTTTACGTAGAAGCGCTGGTAGTCCGGCCAGTGGTCGTTCCAGTAGCCGCCCGTGTGGCCGCCCGGCCATGAGTGGGCGGTGAAATCGGCGCCGCCGGCTTCCATCGCCGCGACGAACCCTTCGTCGTAGACGCGGAAGGGGTCTTCGGTCCCGTAGTCGATCCAGACGTGGGCGTCGCCGAACGCTTCGGGGTCTTCTTGGACCGCGCCGACCACGTCGTTGCCTTCGAAATCGGCCGCGTCGTCGAAGGCGCCCGGGGCGGTTTCGCCGCCTTCGAACCAGAGCGCCGGCGAGTGGCCGCCGACGGCGCAGAACATGCCGGGATGGTGAAGCGCGATGTCGTAGGCGCCGAAGCCGCCCATCGAGATGCCGCCGATCGCGACCCGATGCGGGTCGACGCCGAAGCGCCGCTCGACCAGCGGGATCACTTCTTCGCTCACCCAGCTGTCCCAGTCACCGTCAGCCCGGTTGTGCCAGTAGCCGTGGACGCCGCCGGCCGGGAAGGCGATCACCGGTCCGTGGCCGTGCAGCAGCGGCAGGCCGCGCAGCACCGCGTCGTTGAAGGTCCCCTCGTAACCGCCACGCCCGTGCAGGTAGACGAGCAGGCCGCGCTTGCCCCGCGGCCCCGCCTTCGGCGGCACGATCACGTTGACGCCGAGCTTGCGGCCCACCGCCTTGCTCTCGATTTCGATGTGGACGAGCTGGTCGCCGTTCCGCCTGGCGAGCTCAGCGTTGCTCGGGCCGAAGATCGCGTCGTGAAAGGCCGCGTAGGCAAGGCCGAGCAGCACCACCGCGATCAGGGTCAGGGCAACCGCCCGCCGTCGCTTGATCTGCTCCCTGGTCGGGCGCTCTCCCCCGCTCATGCCCGCTCAGCCTACGCAGGTAGGCGACCGAACCGGCCTCCCGCAGACATGCGCGGGAGGCCGGTTTCAAGGGCGATGCGGACCGCGTTTTAGCCCGTAATGCCGTGAATCACCGGGTAGTAACCGCTTGCGTGACCGGTGACCTTCGGGTGGTAGCTTTCGCTCGTCGGGTTGGAGAGGCCGTTGATCCACTCTTTCGAGGAGCCGCCTCCGCCATCGCAAACAGCGTGCCCGATGAACGGTGGAATCACGTCGCCGAAGTGGAAGTTCGCGCCCGCCCGCGTCGCCGCGGCACTGATCACGTTCTTCAGCTGGTCGGCGGTTTCGTTCAGCCGCGTCTCCTCGCTCGGGCTGAAGAAGGTCAGCGCGTTGCAGTCTTCGCCGTTGAAGAGCCGCGGGTAATCGAGCACGACCACCTGGGCGCTCGGTGCGTGTGACTTGATCGCGTTGTTGACCAGGTCGAGCCGGCCCGGCAGCGTGTTTTTGATGTAGGCCTGGGCGGTGTTGATCGCGCCGTTGCAGTCAGATGCCCACGACGGCAGGGCGCATTCGGTGATCACGCTGGAGAAGCCGGCGTCGTTGCCGCCGATCGTGTAGCTGACCCAGTTGGTGTCGGAGGTGACGCTGGCGACCTGGGTGTTTAGGATGTCCGCGGTCGTCGCCCCGGAACAGGAGGCGTTGACGAAGGTCCAGGCGGTGTGCGCTTCGTGCAGCAGGTACGGATAGGCGTAGACCGAGCGCTGGCATTTCGATTCGTAGAAGGTGCGGGTTCCGGTTCCGGACGAATACGAGTCCCCCAGCGCGACGTACTTGGTCGCCCAGGCCGAACCGGCAAAGGCAAGGCAGAAGGCCGCCACGCAGAAGACGGCGGCAATGCGGCTCCACTTCATTTGACTCTCCTCCTCGTCAATGGCCGGGTTCCCTGCCCGGCGGCGCAAGCCACAGCCCGCGCCCCAGCCGTCTTGGCTAATCGCTCAATTATTCCTGAGTGAAAGGCAGAGCGTCGGGCGGAGATCCCGAACCGATCTCGTTCCGCCCTAAAGGTCGGGTACGCGACGAGTCGCCCCCGCGAGGTCCCGGGAAGCCCGCCTCAGCCAGGCGTATCGATCCAGCGAACGATCCGCCCGTTGCGCACCTCGTGATAGGCGGGCGGCGCCGGCGGCGGGTCGTCCAGGAGACAGGCGATCACCTGCTGCGGCCCGTGCCGCTGATCCTCCACCGCGGTCGTCCAGTGGACGTCGGGGTCAAGCAGCCGCTCGAGTCGCTCCCAGTCCCGGTTCTCGATCGTGGTCAGGACGTCGCCCACAGCTGGCACTTGCTCCGCCACGGCGCGAATGTACGCGGCCTCAGCGCGGGCCGTCGGTGTGGACGAACAGGATCGGACCGCTGAGGCGATCTTCTTCGCGCAGCGCCAAGAGACCCGCCATCGCCTTGGCGGTATAGACGGGGTCAAGCGAAAGTCGCTCTTGGGCGGCGAGCTCGGCGGCGCGCCCCGCGGCCTCGGTCGGGTGACCGTAGCCGGCGCCGATCTGGTCGCGGGTGAGGTCGAGCATCTCTGGCCCGAGCTGGAGATCGCCGAGGTGGGCTCCCCGATCCCGCAGCAGCCTCGCGGTGCGGCGAGCGAGGCGGGAGAACACCGGCGCGTCGAGTCGCAGCTGGTCGTTGACGACGACGCCGGCGACGCGGCTGCGCAGTCCGGCGAGCTGGAAGCCGAGCGCCAGGCCCGCTGCAGTGCCACCGGTGCCGACCGCGACGACGACGTGTGCCGGCTCGGGCAGCGAGCCGTCCTCGACCTGAGCGGCGATCTCAAATGCGGCCTCGACGTAGCCGAGTGCCCCCACGGGCGACGAGCCCCCGGCTGGCAGCAGGTACGGCAGGTGACCGCCGCGGATGTTGCGGACGAGGAGCCACGGCAGCATTGCCACCGTGCGGGCCTTCGTATGTGTGCGGTGGATGCGCGCACCCGAAGCTTCGAGCCGGGCGAGCTGAGCGCGAACGTGGCCGTCGATCGGCTGGTCGACGAGCGCAAGTGCGGTCTTCAGTCCATGTTCACGCGCGTAGAGCGCCGTCGCCAGCCCCCAGTTGGTGCCGAGGCCGCCGAAGGTGAGGATCGAGCGCCGACCGCGACGCTTGGCGTCCGGAATCAGCCACTCGAGCTTGCGCACCTTGTTGCCGCCCCACCCGCCGGCGCCGAAAGCGCCGTCTTCCTTGACCCAGATGCCGAGGCCCGCCAGCTCCCGAACCGGCGTCGGGCGTTCGGACAAGACCAGATGCGGCAGGGTCTCAGTGAGCTGGGGAAAGCGCTGGTGCAGCCAGGGAGTCACCGGCGCAGAGTCAACACCAACACCCGCCTCGCCACCTCGGCGGAGGCGTCCGTCGCCTTGGCGGCGATCGTCAGCTTCGCCTTGGAGAGACCTCGCAGCGCTTCCCTGCCCTGCTTGGAGAGTGCGAGCGTCACGTACCGTTCGCCCGGCCCGCCGAAGCCAATCGTCTTGGCCTCGAGCACATCGACGGTCCTTGACTGCGTCGTGCGTTTGGTGCGGATGGCGATCTTCGCTCGGCCGCTTAGGGCGACCTTCGCCGCCTTGCTCACCTCCGCAGTGACGGTCAGCTTCCCGGTCCGCAGCAGCTCACCCAACGACTCCTTCTGGGCGCCAAGCGAGAGCTCGATCCCGAAGAGCGGCCTCGGGGGATCGTATGGGGCTTCCGCCGGAGGCGGCGGAGATTCGAGCTTTGGCTTCACCGCGTAGTCGATCGAGGTACTGCTCGTCAGGCCATCCTTGGAGAGGGCGGTCACCGTGTAGGTATGGGATCCCACCGTCGAGGTGTCCAGGTGGCCGAATCCACCGCTCCCGGTTTTGATCCCGTTCGAGTCGGTGCACGAAGACATGCCGATCCCGCCCGCCCCCTCGCTGCAGGAGAAGGCCGTCGACACCGCCCGTCCCACGACATAGGTGTCCCCCGCCTGCGGAGCCGAGATTGCCGCCGTCGGGGAGTCCGCGACCGTCAGGGTCACCTGGGCAGTCGCGTAATCGCCAGCGGCGTCGGCAAGGCGGTATGCGAAGGAGTCAGCGCCCGTGTAGCCCTGACTTGGCGCGTAAGTAAAGGACCCATCGTCATCGATCGTCAGCGAACCGTGTGCTGGAGGGCTGACCACGCTCACTGTCAGCGGGTCGCCGTCTGGGCCGGGTCCGCCGGAGAGCAGACCCGACCCAGCGGGCACGGCGAGTTCCTGATCCGGCGACGTCAGGTAACTGCGGCTCCCTGGCGCGATCGGATTCGCGTAGGCGATCGAGACCTGGCCGTCGGAGCGCCTGAATCCACTGGAGATCGTGGCCGTGATGCCGGGCGCGGTAAAGCTGGAGCCTCCGCCCCCTCCACCCGATCCCGCCCGATCTCCGCACGCGTCGCCGGCGGCACCTCCACCCTGGCCACCCCCGACGTAGCCACCGCCGCCGCCGGCACCTGCCCCGGGAACGCCACCGCCGCCCGCAAAGCTGCCGCCGGACGCACCAGCGACGCCGGCTCCCGCGCCCCCCGGGCAGGCGCTGGTCCCAGTCACGGTCCCCGCGGCGCCACCGGCACCGCCTTCGCCGCCCTGCGTCCCACCAGTTCCCGAGCCCAGCGTCGCCCCATGCGCTTCCGTCGCGGCACCGGCCGCGCCGCGAGTGCCTTCCCTGCCCCCATTGCCGCCGTTGCCGCCACCGGGTTCGGTCCCGGCGATCGAGTTGAGCCCACTCGCGCCCTTACCGCCTCCGCCGCCGGCGAGCAGCATCAGCGTCGAGCCGAGCGTCACCGAGCTGAAGCCTCCACCGCCGCCACCGAGGCCCCCGTCGCCGCCGCCGTTGAAGCCGCCCGCTCCCCCTGCGGCTGCGGCCCGTCCTGCACCCCCGACGCTGACGGTCGCGTCCTCGCCGGCCGCCAGCGACCCAAGGGTCGCGATGACCTGAGCGCCGCGACCGAAGATGCTCTGGGACGAGTCGGTCCCTCCCCTGGCCCCTTCCACGGTGAAGTCGGCTTTGGTGACGCCGGGCGGCACCGTCCAGGTCGCCGTCGTCCCCGTGTACCTGAACGTGAGGCCGCAGGAGCCGCTTGCGCAGGATGGTCCCGAGACCCCGGGGACCGTCGTCGCCGCCGGGTCGGACGCTGCGCTGCGATTGCCAACCGCGTCTTCCGCATAGACGACGTATTCGTGTTCGCCGATCGGGGCGAGGGCATCGAGGAAGCCGGCTTCGGCGGGGGATGCGAGTTCGCTGCCATCGCGAAAGACGACGTAGCTCTCGACGCCGACGTTGTCGCTGCTCGGATCCCACTCGAGCTCCACGCCTTTGGTTCCGACCGTCGCCGTCAGGTTCGCCGGCTTGGTCGGAGGCTCTTCGTCGGGTACGGCCGTCGCCATCGCCGGCTCGGAGGCGGCGCTGCGATTGCCGGTCGCGTCTTCCGCATAGACGACGTATTCATGTTCGCCGATCGGAGCCGGAGCGTCGACGAAGCTGGTGCCGGCCGTAGTCCCGACTTCGCTGCCGTCGCGGAAGACGCGGTAGCGCTCGACGCCGAAGTCATCGCCGCTCGGACTCCACTGCAGTTGCACCTTTTCCTCGCCGCCCGTGGCTGTGAGTCCTGTCGGGGCGGTGGGAGGCTCTTCGTCGAGGGTGACAGTCACCGTCGCGCTCCCTCCACTCGCCACAAGGGTCTTGATCTGGACTGGACCGCCGTCGAAGGTCTCCCCCGCCGCCAGCGGCGCGTCCTGGAAAGTTGAGGTCGAGGGATTGGCGTCGAGCAGCAGCGTTTCCGGCGAGCCTGCGGGATTCGGGGCCACCCGGATCGAGACACCGGTGTCGGTCGCGTCGGCGACGCTCTCGAAGACGCCACCGCTCTCCCTCACCTCGAGGTAGTACCAGGAGGTGACATCGCCATTGGCCGCCCTCTCCCTGGGGATGCGCAGCACCGTCGGGTCGGTGGTGGGATGCAGCGCGGAGCGCATCGAGTAGGTGCCCGAGGCTTCGATCGTCTCGATGTTCTCGGGCTTGAGGATGCCGAGCTTGGCGAGGTTCCAGCCGCTGTTGTGCCGCGCCGCGGGAGCATTGCCCATCGCGTCAAACGGGTCTCCGTACTCGCTGGTAGTACAGCTGTCGCTGATCTGGACCCTGACCCCGCCGGAAGTGCAGGTCCAGCTGCCGGCGTGCTGGAGGCCGAAGGTGTGGCCGACCTCGTGGATGACCACGTGGACCCCGGAGTCCCCGTTGATCAGTGCCCCCACGGGACCGCCGCCGCTAACCGGGCCGGTCCCGCTGCTGACACCCGCCAGGCCGCTCCAGGGGCAGCTGAACTGGAGCGGGAACATGTAGATCAGGTTCTGGTAGCTGCTCAGCGCCGCCCCAGCTTTCGTCGCCGCATCGTCGGCCTTTTTGACCCATTCCTGGTAGGGGCACCCGCCCGTGGGGGCGTTGAGCGTGAACCAGCCGAAGACGTCCCCGTCAGGGCGGACATCGCCCGTCAGGGAGATCCCTCCGTAGGACTCCTCTTCGTAGAAGGCATTGACCGATTGGGAGCCGGTGAAGACCTCGGAGCGCGCTCCGGCGGCGGACCAGGGCTGCCCGGAATCGCCGGAGAAGTTGAAGAGGATCACCGCCGTTTTGCGCGGGCCCTGGGCAATCGCCGCCGTCCCGGCGCCCGCGCCCTTCGCCGCGCCGACGACCTTGTCGAAGCCGGCCCTCGCCGCAGGCGTCTTTGCGAGCGACCCCAGGACGAGGAGGAAGGCGCACGCCAGTCCGGCAGCGAGCGCGCGCACGGCGGCGGGATTCCAGGACCGAAACGCGCTCTTCCCCCTTTGTCCCATATCCCCCTCGACAGCCGACCGATAAACGATCGGTTTCCGTTACCGAGGGAATTGTAGGTCGCCGCGCAGCTTCAGCCCGAGGATTCGTTCAGCTCGACGGCGGCGCGGATCAGCGCCGTGAACGCCTTCTCGTCGACCTCGTCGCCCTCGTGGAAGTCGATCGCCCGCCTCACGTTGCCGTCGAGGCTGGAGTTGAAGAGGCCCGATGGATCGTCGAGGGACGCACCCTTGGCGAAGGTGACCTTGACTTTGTCCTTGTAGCTCTCGCCGGTGCAGATCATCCCGGCCTGGTACCAGACGGGGACGCCCCGCCATTTCCACTCCTCGGTCACCTCGGGCTCTGCCTGCTTGATCAGCGCCCGGATCCGGGCCAGCGTCTCCCCGCGCCAGTCGCCCAGCTCCTCGATCCTGGCGTCGATCCGCTCGGAGGGGGAGGTCATGACTGCTCGGGCGGCTGGTCGATGCGGATCAGGTTGCCGGAGGGGTCACGCACGGCGAAGTCCCGCGTGCCCCAGGGCTGGTCGGTCGGCTCCTGCACGATCTCCGCGCCCGAGGCATCGAGCTTGGCGAAGGTGGCGTCGAGGTCGTCGGTGTGGAAGTGGACGCCGTTGAGGGCGCCCTTGGCAATCAGTGCGGCGAGCGCGTCCTGGTCGGCGGGGCTGCCGTTCAGGTAGTTGGTGAGGACGATCGCGACGCCGGGCTGCGAGCCGGCGCCGACGGTGAGCCAGCGGAACTCGCCTTTGGCGACGTCGTTGCGCAGCTCGAGGCCGAGCGCGTCGCGGTAGAAGGCCAGCGCCTGGTCGGGGTCATGGACTAGGACGAAGCATTGGGAGAGTGTGAGGTTCATGCCGGCAAGGCTAGGGAGCAACGGCCACGAGGGTTTCTCCATTCCTGCTCGGTCGGCGATTTGGGCGAGTGAGGTCTTTGGCGATGCAGCCCGGGACCTTTTCCAGCGCGCCGTGGTCCCGCGCCCGGTAGGCCGTCGGCGTCTCCCCGACCAGCTTGGTGAAGCGGGCGCTGAACGAGCCCAGCGAGGCACACCCGACCGCCCAGCAGACTTCGCTGACCGACATGTCGCCGCGACGCAGCAGCAACTTCGCCCGCTCGATTCGCCGCGTCATCAGATACCCGTACGGCGTCTCCCCGTACGCGGCGCGGAACTGCCGCGAGAAGTGCGCGGGGGACATCAAGGCGGTACGAGCGAGCGCCTCGACGTCGAGCGGCGCCTCGTACTCGCGATCCATCCGGTCGCGCGCCCGGCGCAGGTGCGCGAGGTTGGCGAGCTCCTCTGCGGTCACGATGCGAGGGTAGCGATCGACGGATTGACCACCGTATATGTGGGTCAATCCGTCGATCGTCGACGTGGGCACTAGGGTCCAACCCGGTGAGCGTCAACCTCTACTCCGATACCCAGACGCTGCCCAGCGAGGGGATGCGGGCGGCGATGGCGGCAGCCGACGTTGGCGACGAGCAGCGGCGCTCCGACCCAACCGTGAACGAGCTGCAGGAGCGAGTCGCCGGGCTGCTCGGCCACGAGGCCGGACTGTTCCTCCCCTCCGGGACGATGTGCAACCAGATCGCGCTCAGGCTCCACATCCGGCCAGGTGGCGACGAGCTCTACCTCCACCGTTACGCCCATCCCGTGGTCGCGGAGGCGGGCGGCGCGGCAGCGCTGTCCGGAGCGATGGTCGCCCACCTGGACGGCGATGGCGGCATCTTCGACGCCGCGGCGCTCGAAGCGGCCCTGCGCGATCCAGGCGACCGCCACCAGCCGCGCTCGCGCCTGGTCTCGGTCGAGCAGACGACCAACGTCGTCGGCGGCCGCGTCTGGCCGCGGGCGAAGATCGAGGAGGTGCTGGCGGTCGCCGCCGAGCACGGGCTGCGCACC
>DASZQM010000030.1:0-9412 GCA_035549645.1 Solirubrobacterales bacterium
CTGCCGGTCTCGGCGACCCACGGCCTCGGCAGCGGCGACCTGCTCGACCGGGTGGTCGAGTCGCTGGGTGAGCGCACCCGCCCGGAGGACGACGGCGAGGCGGTGCGGGTCGCCGTGATCGGGCGCCCCAACGCGGGCAAGTCCTCGCTCGTCAACGCCTTCCTCGGCTCCGAGCGGGTGATCGTCTCGCCGCGGGCCGGCACCACCCGCGACGCGATTGACACCGAGGTCGAGGTCGACGGCCGCCGCGTCATCCTCGTCGACACCGCCGGCCTGCGCCGTCGCTCGAAGGTCGCGGGGACGGTCGACTACTACGCCCAGCTGCGCTCCGAACACGCGGTCGAGCGGGCCAATGTCGCCCTCGTCGTCTGCGACGCCGCCGACGGGATCACGGCCGAGGACCTGCGCGTGGCCGAGATGGCGATGAAAGCGGGCTGCGCGACCCTGCTGGCGCTCAACAAGTGGGACGTCACCCAAACCGACGTCGACGATGCCCGCGCCCGCGCGGCGCGCAAGCTGCGCCTGCGCCCGGCGGTGATCACCTGCTCGGCGACGCGAGGGCGCAACGTCGCCAACCTCCTGCCCAAGGCGCTGCAGCTCGCCGACAAGGCGGCGGAGCGGATCCCGACCCCGGAGCTCAATCGCTTCGTCGCCGAGGTCGTGGCGAAGACGCCGCCGCCGGCCCGGCGCGGGCGGCGCCTGCGGCTCTATTACTCGGCCCAGGTGGGCGAGCGACCGCCGCGGATCGCGATCCAGGTCAACGACCGCAAGCTGATCAATCGCGACTGGGCCTACCACCTCGAGAACCAGATGCGCGAGAAATACGGCCTCGAGGGCGTTCCCCTTGTGATCGATTTTGTTCCACACTCAGGAAATCGCCGTGGCGGCTGAGCCGCCATTGCTCCAAATAACCATTTAGGCTAGATCGATGAGCGACACCCAGCCACTCGCCGAGGGCGAGTACCTCTTCACATCCGAGTCCGTTACCGAGGGGCACCCAGACAAGGTCGCCGACGCGATCTCAGACGCCGTGCTCGACGCGGTGATGGCGGGCGACCCGGAGGGCCGCGTCGCCTGCGAGACCCTGGTCAACACCGGCATGGCGGTGGTCTCCGGCGAGATCTCGACCAACGTCCACCTCGACGTGCCCGAGCTGGTCCGCGAGACGATCCGCAGGATCGGCTACGACCACGGCGACTACGGCTACCACTGCGACCACATCTCGGTCCTGGTCTCGCTCGACAAGCAGTCGCCCGACATCGCCCAGGGCGTCGACAAGGCTTACGAGACGCGCACCGAATCCGCCGACGACGAGCTGCTGATCGCCGGCGCCGGCGATCAGGGCATGCTGTTCGGCTACGCCACCGACGAGACCGAGGCCCTGATGCCGATGCCGATCCACCTCGCGCACCGGCTCGCCGAAAGGCTCGCGGCGGTGCGCAAGGACGGCACGCTCGATTACCTCGGCCCCGACGGCAAGACGCAGGTCACGGTCCGCTACGCCGACGGCCGCCCGGTCAAGGTCGAGAAGCTGCTGATCTCGACCCAGCACGCCGAGGGCGTCGAGTCGGAGTCGAAGATCAAGCCGGACCTCTGGGAGAGCGTCGTGCTGCCGGTGCTGGGCGCCGAGGCGAGCGGGCTCTTCGACGAGGCCGAGCTGCGCCAGCACTTCCTCGTCAACCCGACCGGCAAGTTCGTGATCGGCGGCCCGGTCGGCGACGCCGGCCTCACCGGCCGCAAGATCATCGTCGACACCTACGGCGGCATGGCCCGCCACGGCGGCGGCGCCTTCTCCGGCAAGGATCCGTCCAAGGTCGACCGCTCCGCCGCCTACGCCGCCCGCCACGTCGCGAAGAACGTCGTCGCCGCCGGCCTCGCCCAGCGCTGCGAGGTCCAGGTTGCCTACGCGATCGGCGTCGCCCGCCCGATCTCGCTCATGGTCGAGACCTTCGGCACCGGCAAGATGCCCGACGCCCAGATCTCGCGCTTGGTCGAAAACGAGTTCGACCTGCGGCCCGGGGCGTTCCGCAAGTACCTCGACCTGCATCGCCCTGTTTTCTCCCAGACCTCCGCCTACGGCCACTTCGGGCGCGAAGGCGACGCGTTCACCTGGGAGCGGACCGATCGGGCCGAGGCACTGAAGGCTGCTGCGGACTCTGCGGCGACGCCTGCTTAGGCAGCGGCCGCTGCCTACGGAGTCATCCCGGCTGATTCAGGCTGGGGATCAAGCGTCGGCTCAGGGTCCGGAGCCAAGTTCAACGCACTAGCTGTAATGCCCCAAGCGCCCGAGGAGAAGAAGCTTCCGTGAGGCACGGCGGGGCTTGCTCACAAGCCCCGAACTACGCCACGGCTCGAATTTCACCGGAGCTTCCTACGGCGTTTGCTCCTGGCTGACCTCGGGGGCATGCAGCGGGGTTCGGATGGGGGTGGAGCGTCTTGCACTTTTTCGGCAATTCCTCGCGGCGCCAGCAGGCGCGTCTCCACCGAAAAAGTTAAGCGACACCCCCATCCGAACCCCGCCCACCGCTCGTCGTCAACCAGCAGCGGGCGGCTGGGGTTCTCCCAGCCCATGCGACCCGGCGACATTCGCCCCCGTCGCCTGATCCACGCTGTGCACGACCTGCTGCGGATCGGCCACGCCGTAGAAGACGAAGTTGTAGTCATCCCCCGCCGCCGTGTCGAAGTCGACGTCGCCGATCTGCATCAGGCGCTGGTAGACCGACTGCTTGTAGTTGACGTTCTGGACCCGCTCGAGGCGGGTCTCCTGGACCTCGCGGGAGACGATGCCGCGTTTGATGTTGAGGCGGCGGTCGGTGATCGTGTAGGTGGTGGCGACGCGCTTGACGAAGCCGATCAGGACGGTGGCGGCGATGATCACCAGGACGACGAGGAAGACCGTGCCGCTGCCGGCGCCGAAGAGCTTGAAGAGGACGCCGAGGATCGCTGCGATCAGGATGCCCTTCAGGTAGAAGCCGAGGATCGCCCGCCAGGAGGGATGCCCCTGGAAGATCACCTGCTCGCCCGGGCTGAGGTTGAGCGCCATCGCCGCGCAGCATAACCGCGCCGTCCGCGTCCCTCCATAACTTGGTTGAGATGGCGCAGTCCACGACCCCGCACGCCTGGATGACGCGCTCGACGCTACGCATCTCTGCGTCCTCGGACTTGCCTTTGGCACCGCCAAAGGCTGCGCCCTGCGTCCTTGACCTGCTTGGTCGCGCGCGTCCCCAGTCGCACGCGGCCATGGACTCCGCCCTCTCATGTCGATAGCAAAGGTCGAGCCGCTCACCACCGCGCGTGCCCTGCGCGGCCCCTTCGACTACCGCCTGCCGGCGGAGATGGCGGACCTCGAGGTCGGCAGCGTGGTCAAGGTCCCCTTTGGCCGCCAGCGCCTGCTCGGCGTTGTCGTCGACCTCGCCGAGGGCTCCTCGCTGCCACCGGAGAAGCTGGCAGAGCCGATCGAAGCGCTCGAGGCGGGGGCGCCCGCCGAGCTGGTCCGGCTCGGCCTCTGGATCGCCGAGGAGTACTGCTCGACCCCCTCGCGGGGCCTGCAGCTGGTGCTGCCCCCGGGGACCGGCGCGGCGGGACAGCGAGTGAAGGCACGGCGCGAGCTGCGGGCGGCGCTGACCGCCGCCGGCGAGGAGGCGCTGAGCGGCGAGGAGCGCCTCGGCGTCAAGCAGCGCGCGGTGCTGGCGGCGCTGCGGGCGGGAGCGGCCTCGGCGCCTGAGCTCGCCGCGGCGGTCGGCGCCGATCGGGCGGTATTGCGCCGGCTCGAGCAGCGCGGCCTGATCGTCACCCGCAGCTCGCTCGTGCGCCGCCGTGCCGAGCACCCGGACGTCGGCGCCAAGGCCGGTCGCCCCCAGTTGCTGCCGGAGCAGGAGGCGGCGGTGAGGAGCGTCATCGCCGCGCTCGACGGTGAAGCCAAGGCGCCGCGCGAGCAGCTGCTGCACGGGGTTACCGGCTCGGGCAAGACCGAGGTCTACCTCGCCGCGGTCGAGGCCGCCCTGGCGCGGGGCAAGGGGGCGATCGTCCTCGTCCCCGAGATCGGCCTGGCCCCCCAGGCGGTGGCGCGCTTCCGCGCCCGGCTCGGCGACCGCTTCGCCGTCCTCCACTCGGCCCTCTCCGACGGCGAGCGCTACGACGAGTGGCGGCGCCTGCGCGGCGGCGAGGCGAGCGTCTGCGTCGGACCGCGCTCGGCGGTCTTCGCGCCGCTGCGCGACCTCGGCCTGATCGTGATCGACGAGGAGCACGATCCCTCCTACAAGCAGGAGGGCGACCCCTGCTACGACGCTCGTTCCGTCGCCCGCCATCGCGCGGCCGAGTGCGGCGCGGTGCTGCTCGCCGGCACGGCGACGCCGCGGCCGGAGTCCTGGCTGGAGCTGCCGCGCCTGGAGCTGCCCCGCCGCGTCGACGGCCAGCCGCTGCCGCCGGTGCGCGTGCTCGACATGCGCGAGGCCGATCCGCGCTCCGGCGCCCTGCACCCGCAGACCTGGACGGCGCTGGAGGGGGTGCGCGCCGCCGGCGCCAAGGCGATCGTGATGGTCAACCGCCGCGGCTTCGCCCCCTGGCTCACCTGCCGCTCCTGTGGTCATCATTGGAGCTGCCCCAACTGCGACGTCTCGCTGATCGTCCACCGCCACACCGGCCGCCTCGTCTGCCACCACTGCGCCCACACCGAGGCGCTGCCGGAGTCATGCGGTGCCTGCGACTCGACCACGCTCTCGCGCTCCGGCGTGGGCACCGAGCAGATCGAGGCGCTGCTCTCCGAGCGCCTGGCGCCGATGCCGGTCTTCCGGCTCGACGCAGACACGACGGCCGGGCGCGGCGCCCACGCCCGCATCCTCGCCGCCTTCGGCGAGGCCGAGAGCGGCGTGCTGGTCGGCACCCAGATGGTCGCCAAGGGGCACGACTTCCCCGAGGTGACGCTGAGCGCGATCCTCGACGCCGACGCCACCCTGCGCTTCCCCGACTTTCGCGCCGCCGAGCGCACCTTCGCGATGGTGACCCAGCTCGCCGGGCGCAGCGGCCGCGGCGCCGCCGGCGGCGAGGTGATCGTGCAGACGCTGGCCCCGAGCGCCCCCAGCATCGCCCACGCCGCCGGCCACGACGCGCCGGCCTTCCTCGCCGAGGAGGTCGAGCGGCGGCGGGCGCTGCGCTACCCGCCCTTCTCGCACCTGACCCGAATCGTGCTCAAGGCCGAGGTCGAGCCGCGGCTCGATCGCGCCGCCGCCCTGCTCGCCGAAGGGCTCGCCACGGAAATCCCCGGCGACACCGAGCTGCTGGGCCCGGCGCCGATGTTCCGCGTCCGCAACCGCCACCGCCGCCGCCTCCTGCTCAAGGCAAGCGAGCGCGAGCGCACCGTTGCCGCCGTGCGCCGCACGATCGAGCGCCTCGGCGCCGACCGCGCCCTGCGCGACGTCGCCATCTCGGTCGACGTCGACCCGCAGTGAAGGCCGGTCCATAGAATTGTCCTGTGGCCGAGGAAGCTGAGACGAGCACGGACGAGCGCGAGGAGAGCCAGCTCGAAGCGGAGCTGCTGGAGCGGCGCGAGGCCGCGCTGGCGCACGTGGTCAAGTTCGGCGATCCGGTGCTGAAGAGCAAGGCCTCGCCGGTGCGTGAGTTCGGTCCCGAGCTGCGGGCCGAGGTCGAGCGCATGGTCGGGATCATGCGCGACGGTCTCGGCGTCGGCCTCGCCGCGACCCAGCTCGGCGTGCTGCGCCGCCTGCTCGTCTTCCAGGCCGGGCCCGACAGCGAGCCGACCGCGCTGATCAACCCCGAGGTCGAGTGGCTCTCGGACGAGGTCGTGATCGCCGAGGAGGGCTGCCTCAGCCTGCCGCGCGTCTCGATGGACGTCGAGCGCCCGCTGCACGCCCGCTTCAGCGGCCTCGACGTCGACGGCGAGCCGATCCGGATCGAGGCCTCCGGCCTGGAGGCGCGCGTGCTCCAGCACGAGATCGACCACCTCGACGGCGTGCTGATCCTCGACCGGGCGCCGCGGGCGCAGCGCAAGGCCGCCCTGCGCGCCCTGCGCGAGGGCAGCAGCTACAGCCCGCCGCTCCCAGAGGAGGAAGCTGCGGCCGAGGGCGAGCACCGCGAGCCCAAGACCGACGCTTGACGTGAGGACCGTCTACCTCGGCACCTCCGAGTTCGCCGCCGTGGTGCTGCGCGCGCTCGCCGGTTCGCCGCACCGCCCGCAGCTCGTCGTCACCCCACCCGACCGTCCCAAGGGTCGCGGCCGGCGCATGCAATCTCCCCCCGCGGCCGACGCCGCCCGTGAGCTCGGCATCGAGCTGCTGCAGGCCGCCAACGTCAACGAGGACGAGGCGCTGGAGCGCATCCGCGCCGCCGGTCCCGAAGCAACTGCGGTCTGCGCCTTCGGCCAGCTGATCCGCGAGCCGCTGCTCTCGGAGTGGCCGATGCTGAACGTGCATCCCTCGCTGCTGCCTCACTGGCGCGGCGCCGCGCCGATCGAGCGGGCGATCATGGCGGGCGAGGAGCGCACCGGCGTCTGCGTGATGCGACTCACCGCCGGTCTCGATGCCGGCCCGGTGGCCTTGTGCGAGGAGGTGTCGATCGAGCCCGAGGAAGACTTCGAGTCGCTCTCGACGAAGCTGGCGAAGCTGGGTGGGGAGCTCCTGGTGCGGGCGTTCGACCGGATGGAGAGGGGGGAGATCGAGTTCTCCGAGCAGAACGACGACGAGGCCACCTACGCCGAGAAGATCGCCCCGGAGGAGCGTCGCCTCGACCCGGCCCGGCCGGCCGCCGAGCTGGCCCGCGTGGTGCGGGCGCTGACTCCGCACGTCGGCGCCTACCTCGAGGTCAGCGGTGGCGAGCGACTCGGCGTACGCCGAGCCCGCGCCGTCGACGTCGGCGTCAAAGCCGGGGAGGTCAAGGCCGAGTGGGGCGCGCTGCTGCTCGGTTGCGGGTGCGGGGCGCTGCGGCTCGAGGTCGTGCAGCCGCCCGGGGGCAAGCCGATGGCCGCCGACGCCTACCTGCGCGGCCACTCGCTGCCGAAGCTGTGAGCAGCACCAGGACCACCCGATGAGCGCGATCTCGCCCGCGCGCCGCCTCGCCTTCGCCGTGGTCATGGCCACCTTCGAGGAGGGCGCCCACACCGAGCGCGCCTTTCGCGCCGGCGCCGAGGAGGCCGGCCTGGACGGGCGCGAACGCGCCCAGGCCCAGCGCCTCGCTTACGGGACCGTGCAGCGGCGGGGCACGATCGACGCCGGGCTCGAACGGCTGGTCGAGCGACCGCTGCGCGACCTCGATCCACCCGTGCTCGCCGCCCTGCGTCTCGGCACCTACGAGCTGCTCTTCGCCGACGCCACGCCCGATCACGCCGCCGTCGACCAGGCGGTGGAGCTGACCAAGCGGGCCCGGGCAGCCCACGCCGCCGGCCTGGTCAACGCCGTGCTGCGCCGCATCGGCCGCGAGCGCGAGGACCTGCTCACGACGCTTCTAGGCGACGACGCCACCCCCGAGTCCGCCGCCGTCGCCCACTCCGCACCGCTCTGGCTGGCGCAGATGTGGTGGCGGGAGCTCGGTCCCGAGGACGCCCGCTCTTTGCTCGCCGCCTGCAACGAGCCACCGGAGAACGCCTACCGGGTCAACACCCTGCGGACCGATCCGGAGAGCGTGCTCGGCCGCCTCCACGCCGCCGGTGTCTCCGCCGCATCCGCCGCACCTTTTGCAGGTAGGGCATGCAAAAAGTTCGACGAATCAATTTGTCCATTGGCGGCGCCGGAGATGATCGTGGTCGAGGGAGCGACCGGGGACCTGGTGCCAGAGCTGGTCGAGGCCGGGGAGCTCACCCCGCAGAGCCGCGGCTCTGCGGCAGCGGTCGAGGTGCTCGACCCGCAGCCCGGCGACCACGTGCTCGACCTCTGCGCCGGGCCGGGGATCAAGACCGGCCAGATCGCGGCTCGCATGGGCGACCGCGGCGAGGTCTTCTCGGTCGAGAGCGATCCCCGACGCGCTGCGGAAGTGGTCGAGCAGGCGCGCCGCCTCGGCCTGCGCAGCGTCAGCGTGATCGAGGCCGACGCGACCGAGCCCGGCATGGTCGGCTTCGACCGGGTCCTGCTCGACGCCCCCTGCTCGGACCTCGGCGCCCTCGCCTCGCGCCCCGACGCGCGCTGGCGCAAGTCGCCGGCGACGATCGAGCGGCTGGTCGAGGTGCAGGGGAAGCTGCTCGCCCGCGCCCGCGCCGCGCTGAAGCCCGGCGGCACCCTGGTCTACTCGACCTGCACGATCAGCGCCCGCGAGAACTCGCTCCTCGACGACGCCGATTACCGCGTCCAGCTCCGCCCCGACCGCGATCGCACCACCGGCTTCTTCATCGGCCGGTGGAAGCGCGATGATGGTGGAGATGAATGAGCCCGCCAAAGGGGAGAACGTCATGCGCCGGGCCGCCTGCCCCGGCTGCGGCGAGCCCTGGCTGCGCCCGACCCAGCTCCCCGGCCGCTTTCGCTGCGTGTACTGTCTGCGCCGCTACGAGCTCGTCTCGCAGTGCCCCGACTGTGGCGAACACCAGACCATCGTCCGCATGAGCACGACAGAGGACATGACCTGCCAGATGTGCGGTGGCTCGATGCTGAGACCGGTATGAGCGAGCGGATGAAGGAGATCGTCGCCTCGCCCCGGGTCGCTCCCTCGATCCTCTCGGCTGACTTCGGCAAGCTCGGATCGCAGGTGGGCGAGGTGCTCGACGCCGGCGCGCGGGTGATCCACGTCGACGTGATGGACGGCCATTTCGTGCCGCCGATCACGATCGGGCCGCTGGTCGCAGGCGCGATCGCCGATCAGGTTCATGCTGCCGGCGCCGCGATCGATGTCCACATGATGATCGAGCAGCCCGAGCGCCAGATCGAGGCCTTCGCCAAGGCGGGCGCCGACTCGATCACCTTTCACGCCGAGGCAACCGCCCACGCCAACCGCACCCTCGCCGCGATCCGCGAGCTTGGCTGCCTCGCCGGCATCGCGATCAACCCCGGCACCCCGGTCGAGGCCGTCGCCGAGCTGCGCGATCTCGCCGACATCGTCCTCTGCATGACCGTCAACCCCGGTTGGGGTGGCCAGGCCTTCATCCCCGGCTCCCCCGACAAGGTCGCCCGCCTCATGCCGCTCGTCGGCAGCGCCAAGATCGAGGTCGACGGCGGCATCGACGCCACCACTGCCGGCTCAGTCGCATCTGCCGGAGCTTCTCTATTCGTAGCGGGCTCAGCCGTCTTCGGCTCCAGCGACCCCGCCGCGGCATACACCGAGATCGCCGCTGCGGCCGGCGCGGTCTAGCTGTAGTTCCTAACCACGTTGTTCATCCGGACCTCCTTGGAGGCTGGCGGTGTCGAAGCCCCAGCAACAAGGAGGAACCGGATGAAGCTCCACGCTAACGCGCCCCTCGGCCCGAAGGGCAGGGCGA
>DASZQM010000031.1:0-15120 GCA_035549645.1 Solirubrobacterales bacterium
GACCGCTTCGCGCCGCCGGTGACGCTGAAGCGCCTGGTCGCCCAGGGCCGCTACGGCCTCGCCACCGGCCAGGGCTTCTACGCCTACCCGCAGCCCGACGAGGGCGACCAGGCGGAGACGGTGAAGCTGGAGACCCGCGGCGATGTCGCGATCGCCTGGCTCGCCAACGCGCCGATGAACGCCGTCTCGCCCGACGTGATCCGCGACCTGAAGACGGTCTGGGAGAAGGTCAAGGCGGCCGACGGGGTGGGGGCGATGGTGATCTCCTCCTCGGTCCCGGTCGTCTTCTCGGCCGGTGCCGACATCAAGGCCTTCACCCAGATGGACGAGGCCGGCGGCGAGGAGCTGATCCACACCGCCCACGCGCTGCTGCGCGACTTCGGCCAGGCGCCGGTGGCGACGATCGCCGCCGTCAACGCGATCGCCTTCGGCGGTGGCTGCGAGGTGGCGATGGCCTGTGACGTGCGGATCGCCGCCGAGGCGGCGGTCTTCGGCCAGCCCGAGATCAAGCTGGGGATCATCCCGGGCTTCGGCGGCACCCAGCGCCTGCCGCGCCTGGTCGGCCCCAACAAGGCCCTGGAGATGAACCTGGTCGGCGACGCGATCCTCGCCGGCGAGGCGCTGGAAGCCGGCCTCGCGAACCGGGTCGTGCCCGATCACGAGCTCTTCGAGACGGCCCTGATGTGGGGCCGCAAGCTCGCCGGACAGGCGCCACTGGCGCTGGAGCAGATCAAGCGCGTCTCTCATGCGGGCGATCTCGACGAGGGGATCGAGGCCGAGAAGCAGGGCTTCGCCACTGCCTTCCAAAGCGAGGACGCCAAGGAGGGCATCTCCGCCTTCCTCGGCAAGCGCACGCCGAAGTGGAGCGGCAAGTAACGAGCTCGGCAGGGGTGGAGCGCCTCGCGGAGCTGATCCGCGGGGCGCGCTCCACCGTCGCGCTGACCGGGGCGGGGATTTCGGTTCCCTCCGGAATCCCCGACTTCCGCACTCCGGAGACGGGGCTGTGGGAGAACGTCGACCCAATGGAGGTCGCCCACATCGACGTCTTCGAGCGCGATCCCGCTCGCTTCTGGTCCTACTACCGGCCGCGCTTCCAGTCTCTCGGCGACAAGCGGCCCAATGCCGCCCACGAGGCGCTCGCCGAGCTCGAGCGATCGGGCTTGCTCGACGGCGTGATCACCCAGAACATCGACCGCCTGCACGGCGCTGCCGGCTCGAGTGAGGTGGTCGAGGTGCACGGCTCGATCGAGGCCTCCTCCTGCCGTGAGTGCGGCTCCTCCTACGGAATCGACGAAGTCGACGACCTCTTCGATGCCGATGGGGTGGCGATCTGCCCCGCCTGCGCCGGCGCGGTCAAGCCCGACGTCGTCCTCTTCGGCGAGCTGCTGCCGGAAGCGGCGATGGCCCGCGCCCAGGAGCTGGCCGAGGGCGCCGACGTCCTCCTCTGCATCGGCTCCTCGCTCGCCGTCTATCCCGTCGCCGGGCTGCCGGGCGTCACGCTCGAGCGCGGTGGCCGGCTGGCGATCGTCACCAAGGGGCCGACGCCCTACGACAACGAGGCGATGCTGAAGCTGGAAGGCGAGGTCGACGCCGAGCTGAGCGCCCTGGCCGCGGCGCTGCGCTAGGCAGCCCCGCGGCTCAGGTGCAGCTCAGAAGCTGACGCGCTGCTTTTCGCACTCGGCGACGACCGTTTCCGCCTGCGGCGAGTCGAAGCGGGCCGCATGAGAGCACTTCGCCACCGCTTCGGCGCCGCAACCGCTGATGGTTTCGGCGCCGACGATCCCCGCTGTTTCGGCTCGGATGCAGCCGAGTGGCGTCGGGGGATTGCTGTCGCCGACGGTCGCAAGGACGACGGCGAGCATCGCGGCAATGGTCACCAGAAAGGTGGCCGAGGCGATCTTGATCTCGCGTGAGCTGAGCTTGTATAGCGGCGTTGTCTGCCGCGCGTAATGTCCTTCAAGTGGCATGGGCAGCAGGTTAATTGCGGCTGTTTGCGCCTGCCAGCGACAGCGTGGCGAAGATTTCGCGCCGATCTTTAGACACGTGTACGTAGTGGCGCCGCCGTTGCGGAGGGAGGGTTTAGCGGTCCGAGAAGCATCTAGTTGAGAAAGGAACTAACTCTTCTTATGGATTGGCTGAACGAAGGCGCCAACTCGTGGCAGATGACCGCCGCGACCCTGGTGGGCCTGATGAGCGTCCCGGGCCTGGTCGTGCTCTACGGCGGGGTTATGCAGAAGCGCTGGTCGGTGAACTCGATGATGATGGCGTTTGTCGCCTTCGCGATCGTGCTCGTCCTCTGGGTGCTTGTCGGTTTCAAGATGGGCTTCGGAGAGCCGATCCACGCGATCTCCGACAGCGGATTCTTCGGGAACTTCCTGGGTAAGCCGGGATCGATCCTGAGCAGCAACGACCTGCTCCAGCAGGCGCACATACCCGAGCTGGCGGAAGAAGAATTCCTCTTCCCGCAGTCGACGCTCGCGTACTTCCAGATCGTCTTCGCGGCAATCACGCCGATCCTGATGCTGGGCTCAGTGCTCGGCCGGATCAACTTCAAGGCGTGGATCCCGTTCGTCGCTCTCTGGACGCTGCTCTGCTACCCGATCAACGCCTTCCTGATCTGGGGCGGCGGCTTCTTCGCCCAGCAGGGCGCGATCGACTACTCGGGTGGGTACGTGATCCACCTCGCCGCCGGCGTCTCGGGCTTCGTCGCCGCCGCCGTGATCGGACCGCGGCTGCAGCGCGACCGCGAGGTCGACGCGCCGAACAACCTGGCAATGGTCGCCGTCGGCGCGGGGCTGCTGTGGATGGGCTGGAACGGCTTCAACGGCGGTGACTGGTACAGCGCCGGCAACATCGCCTCCGCCTCGCTGCTCAACACCAACATCTGCACCGCGGTGGCCTTCCTGGTCTGGGTCGCTCTCGACTACATGACCGGCCGCAAGCCGAGCCTGATCGGGTCGGTCAACGGCATGATCGTCGGCCTCGTCGCGATCACGCCTGGTGCCGGCTTCGTCAACGGCTGGGGCGCGATCATCATCGGCGTCGTCGCCTCGACGATCGTCTACCTGGCGCTCAACTACCTGAGCCGGACGGCACCCTTCCGCAACGTCGACGACACGCTCGGGGTCGTGTACACGCACGGCTTCGCCGGTGTCGCCGGTGGCCTCCTGGTCGGGATCTTCGCCAACAACCTGATGGCCGGCGAACACGAAGGCCTGATCTCCGGCGGCGGTCTGCACCTGCTCTGGGTCCAGGCCTACACCGCGGCCTGGGTGATCGTGTTCTCCGCGATCATGACCTTCATCCTGCTCAAGATCGTGGGCCTGTTCGTGCCGCTGCGGATGAGCGAGGCCGAAATGGAGGAAGGCGATATCGCCGTCCACGGCCACGAGGTCTACCCCTCCGATGTGCCATCGCTGGGCTACCCCGACGGTGTCAGCACGCCGGCCGCTCCGGCGGCCCCGGCGGGGGGAAGCGTCTAACCAGACGGCCGGGCCGTGGCTGGCGGCCCGGAGACGAGAAGAGACAGGAACCGCCCCCGTGCTCTCCCGGGGGCGGTTCTGCGTCTGGGCTCAGTCGGAGGTCTCGGAGTGGGAGCGGGCGACCTCGCGCAGCGTGTCGAGCAGGGTCGCCACCGCCGGGGTGACGGGGGCGCCGCGCCGCGTCGCGGCGAGGACCGTGCGCACGGGGCTGTGGGGATGGAGGGCGCGGATGCGGATGTCCTCGCGCACCGCCGAGAGCGCCAGCTGGGGGATCAGACCGACGCCGACGCCAGCTGCGACCAGGCCCTGCACCGTCTGGTAGTCGTCGCTCTCGAAGGAGACGCGGGGCTCGAAGCCTGCCGCGTGACACGAGCGCACGACGTGGCGCGCGCAGGGCCCGGAGACCGACGTCTGCACCCAGGATTCCCCGCGCAGGTCCTCGAGCCGCACCTGGCGCCGGCGCGCCAGCTTGTGGCTCGAGGGAAGGGCGAGGTGAAGCGGGTCTTGGAGCAGCTCGAAGCGCCTGATCCCGGCCCCGAGCCGCTCGCCGACGCCCTCGAACTCGTAGAGCAGCGCGAGGTCGAACTCGCCCGCGCGCAGGCGCGGCGCGATCTCCTCCGGCTCACCCTCGGCGAGCGTCACTTCGACCCCTGGGTGACCGGCGCGGAAGGCGGCGATCGCCTGCGGCATCAGGGTTGCGCCGGCGCTGGGGAAGGAGGCGATGCGCAGCCGCCCGGCCTCGCCGCCGGCGATCGCCGCCAGCTCGGTCTCCGCCGCCTCCATGCGGCCGAGGATGCCCTCGGCGTGGGTGACGAGGGCGGCACCGGCTGCGGTCGGCCGCACGCCGCCGCGATCGCGCTCGATCAGCGTCGTGCCGACCTCGCCCTCGAGGGTGGCGATCGCCTGGGAGACGGCCGACTGCGAGTAGGAGAGCGCGTCCGCGGCAGCTGAGAAGGAGCCACTCCTCACCACCTCGCGAAGGACGTTCAGGCGGCTTGCGTTAAGCATAAGCAAAGCTTATCGAGAGCATGAGCATTAACAGTTGTGATGATTCAAGGAGAGTGCCAGGATCGGCACGAACTTCGACTCACCGCAGACCACCTCTTCAAGGAGAACCCCGATGGCCACTCGCATCATCGTTTCCTACGACGACACCGACAACGACCGCGACGCGCTGGCGCTGGGCCGGCTGCTCGCCTTCTCGGGCGCCGATCTCTCGCTCGCCTACGTGCGCCACTCCCAGGGCGGGGCGCTGGAGGAGAAGGAGGCCGAGGACCTGCTCGCCCGCGGCGCCGAATCCGTCGGCGCGCCCGACATGCCACGCCACGTGATCGTCAACCCGGGCACCAGCGTCGGCCTCGCCGAACTGGCTGAGAAAGAGAATGCCGACGTCATCGTCTTCGGCTCCGAGTACCGCACGGCGCCGGGCACGGTCAAGCCTGGCATTCCCGCCCACAAGCTGCTGCTCGGCGGCCCTGCCGCGATCGCCGTCGCGCCCGCCGGCCTGCGCGACAACCCCTCGGTCAGCATCAACACGATCGGCGTCATCGACGAAGGCGACCCGGCGGCGCGCGAAACCGCCGAGAGCCTCGGTGCCGCGCTTGGCGCCACGGTCGCCGAGCGCGCCGGCGCAGGCCACATCGACTTCCTCGTGGTCGGCTCCCGGCCCGAGTCGCCGGCCGGCAAGGTGACGCTGAGTGCGGCGAGCGATTACGCGGTCGAGACGGCGAGCTTCCCGGTGCTGGTCGTGCCCCGTGGGCGCCCGGTCGAGTTCGCCCCGGTCGCCCCGGCCTCGCCGAACGATCCGGACGAGTCGACCGGCCCGGCGGAGCCCGCCGTCGCCTAGGGCTTCGGCCGGACTACGAGGATCACGGCCGCGATCTCCGGGTCGCGGCCGTCGATCCGTTCCCGTGCCTCGGCCCAGGCGACCGGCGTCGCCGCCTGGCTCTCGAGGATCTTGCCGATCGCCGCGTCGGGCTGCTCGGTCTCGATCACGAAGGCGTCTGGATGCTCGGGGGCGGGTGCGGCCGCCAGCTCGCGTCGGGTGACGTTCTCGCTCGAGCGCTCGGCGCTCGACCAGCCGCGGCCGAAGGCCAGGTCCGGGCCGTCGAGGTGTGGGCCCTCGAGGATCTTCAGCCCGCTCTCGGCCGGTAGCCAGGTCTGTTCGCCCAGCTCCACCGGCAGGTCCTCCAGCCATGGCGCCACGACCTGAGCCATCAGCTGCTCGCGGCTGAGGTTGAAGGCCCGGGCGTGCTTGATGCCGGTGCTGAGCTCGACGTGGAAGGGCACCGAACAACCATATGCTGGGGACGATGGAGATGTCTCTGCCCGCCGCCGTCGTCTTCGACAACGATGGCCTGCTGCTCGACACCGAGTCGGTCTGGACGCGGGCCGAGCAGGACCTCTTCGAGCGCCGTGGGCTCGAGTTCACACCGACCGACAAGCGCGAGCTGGTCGGCACCTCGGCCGAGATCGCCGGGGGCATCCTCGAGCGGCGGCTCGGTGAGCCCGGCCGCGCCGCCGAGCTGATCGAGGAGCTCAACGAGCTTGTCGTCGCCGAGCTCGAGCACGGGGTGGAGGCGATGATCGGCGCGCGCGAGCTGCTGGAGCGGTTGCGGCTGCGAGGCACGCCGATTGGGCTCGTCTCCAACTCCCCGCTCAATTTCGTCCGCCGCTCGCTCGAGATCGTCGGCTTCGTCGATCGCTTCGACGCCGTCATCAGCGCCCACGAAGTGGCCGCGCCGAAGCCGGCGCCCGATCCCTACCTCGAGGCCTGCCGCCGCCTCGGCGTCGAGCCCGGCCCGGCCGTCGTCGCGCTCGAGGACTCGCCGACCGGAGTCGCTGCCGCGCGGGCTGCCGGCCTGACCGTGATCGGCGTGCCCTCGCTGGAAGGGATCGAGCTGGCCGAGGCCCACTCGATCGCCGAGTCGCTGCTCGACGCGGTCGTCGCGCACCACCTGGCGCTTTGAGCCTCAGCCGTCGAGGACGCGGCGGCGGCGAAGCACGCGCTCGCAAAGGGCCTGCGTATCGCGAAGAGATTTGAGCTGCGTCGCGTCGAGGTTCCCTCGCAGGGCGGCATTGGCGAGGTCGCCGACCGCGGGGCGCTGCCCCTCAAGCGTCGCCATGTCCTCCGTATGGCCGGGATCGTCGAGTGCATCGCGCAGCCCGGCCAGGAGCGCCTCGAGGCCGATGCGGAGCTGCAGGGCGGCCTCGCGGTTGCGGCCGGCGTCGAGGTCGGCGCGGGTGCGCAGCAGCAGCGTCTCGCAGGTGTCGAGGCGCTCGCGGCCGCCGAGCACGGCGGCGACGCGTTGCTGTGGGCGCATCTCTTCGTCGCGCTGATGGCGGCGCGAGCCCGGCCGGCGGCCCGGGTCGACCTGCCGAGCCGCGGTGTAGAGGCCGTCGGCAAGCTGATCGCCGCTGCCGAAGCCGACCCTCATCGCGACGGCCCGGGCCCCCGCCATCACCTGGGGACGCGGGTCTTCGCTCGCTATCGCCTGCGCGTGCAGCGCCCGATTGAGGTCGTCGATCCCTTCCTCGAGAAGGCCGTCGATCGCCTCCTCGTCGCCGCTCGTGGCCTCGAGCCAGCGTTCTGCGCTCGGCACGTCCTCCAGCTCTTCGAAGGCGCGCACCGAGGTTACCCTGGCCAGCGGCAGCTCCTGGGGCGTGTCGCCGGCGCGCGCGTCTCGTGGCTTACGCCGGCGCCGGCCCGTGGGTGGGGGGGCGCCCAGCGTCTCGATCACCAGAACCCGCTCCAGGCCGTCGTCGCGGATCACGTAGCGACCGTCGCCAACGGCGAGCCGGCCGGCGAAGTCGAACTGGGCGAATCCGAAGAGACGGGTCAAAGACCCAATTCTGATCGAGCTCAGTCGCCGGCGCTGGGCCGGGCGGGCCCGGCGTGCTGCGGGCCGTTGCCGACTCCCGCTTCGTCCGGCAGGGCATAGGGGGACGGCTTCGAGGAGACCCTCGGGTTGTGGATTTCGCCGAGACGATGGGTCAGGCGCTGCCACTGGTCCGGTTTGAGCAGGGCGTTGAACTGCTGGTCGAAGGGACCGCTCAGCGGGTGGTAGCCGACGTGCACGTGGTCGTAGTGGTCGGGCAGGGCGAAGCTGGTTTCGCCGGGCAGGTCCTCGAGCGAGATCACCTGGTGGGGGTGCATCGTCCCCTGCAGCTGCAGGACGTCGCGAATTAGCTCGTCGGTGAGGGTGCCGGGGCCCTGGTGACCGGTGACCGGCACGCCGTCGATCACCGCGATGTCGACCGCGTCGCCGGTGCTGTGCTCGGAGACGTAGCCGGAGCTGGTCATCAAGCCGTGGCCGCACTTGAGCGAGGTGATCGTCAGGCGGAAGCCTTTGGAGACCAGGTACTCGAGCATCGCCAGCACGCGGCGGTCGATCTGGCCGGTTGCGATGTCCTGGCGCCCGCATTCGTAGATGTCGAGCGCTTTGTCGTTCAGCACCCGCTGCTCCAGCTCCTCCTTGGAGAGCAGCAGCACTCCGGCGCCGCTGAGGTCCTGGGCGAGCGGGTTCTTGCCGTCGGCGCGGTAGATCGCGGTCGCCTCGAGCAGCTTCCAGCCGTCGAGGATCGGCTTCGGGTCGATCTCGGGTGCGCCGCGGCCGGCGGGACGGATCGCGAAGTTGATGTGGGGGTCGACGCCGTCTTCGGGGCCGCCGATCCTGGCGAGGACGGTCCCGGCTATAACCTTCGACCCGACCCTTAGGGTTCCGTCGTCCACCGTGGTCGGACTGTCGACCGCGGGGGCTTGATCGCCGCGGGGCTTCTGATCGCGGCTGGGCAGGGCCCGCAGGCGCGGCCGCAGGTTCTCGCTTTCGAGCGGCAGGCGGCGCTCCTTGCCGGTCGGCATCACGACGCTGCGGTGCTTGCGCACGATCTTGCCGAGCTCGGCGTAGGTGTAGCGGTTGCCGTAGGCGTCTTGGAGCACGACGTAGTTGCCGAGTCGCGGCGAGTGGCCGATCTTCTCGATCACGCCATCGTTGACGGCGACGACCGGGGCGCCCTCGGCGGCGAAGATGTTGATGCCGCGCCGTGTCGGCGAAGAGGAGATCACTTCGGAGGCGTCGCCATAGGCTGCCTTGGCGCCGGGGGCGGAGCGCTTCAGCGCTTCCCGGGCGGAGAGGTCGTCGGCGTAGCTGGCATCGGCGGCGACCGGGAAGTGGGCGCCCTCGGTGAGACCGGTGAGCGATCCGACCAGGTCGGTCGGCAGCTTGCCGTAGGCGCGGGCGTAGCCGAGCACCTCCTGCACGTACCAGTCGGCGTGGTTGTAGGAGTAGATCGCTTTGTAGAGGTCCTTCGAGCCACCGCCCAGCTTCAGGTAGTGAGCGGCGGAGCAGATCGCGTCGACCGGGTTGTAGGGATCCTTCTTGCCGTCGCCGTTGGCGTCGAGGCCGAAGGCTTCCCAGCTCGAGGGAAGGAACTGCATCCAGCCGACCGCACCGGCGCTGGACGGCCCCATGTTGGTGCCGAAGCCCGACTCGATCTTGTTGATCGAGGCGAGGACCTCCCAGGGGATCCCGTACTCGGTGCCACAGGCCTGATAGATCGGCAACAGGAAGGGCGGGATCTCGAAGGAGTCGATGACGAAGTTGGGGACGCCGATCGGGGCGGGGCCGAAGGGGGCGATCGTCGTCGTCGGGTTGGCCGTGGTGGGAGTACCGCCGCTCGAGTACTGCACGCTGCCGTTGTCGGCCTTGGTGTGCAGCTGGACGCCGCCGGTGGCACTTGGTGCGGTGGTGCCGGCGCCGGAGTTGCCGTTGCCGCCGCTGACGTCGCCGAGGCTCTTGTTGTGGTGGACGCCGTTGCCTCCGGAGCCGATCGTCGTCCCGGCCTTGACCCCGCCGTGCTTTTCGGCGGGGGCCGCCGGCGCCGGGGGCGCTTCGACGTTGCTGTTGCTGGTCGCACCGGGAGCGCCGTCGCCGGGAGAGGTCGCCGGGGGTTCCGCCGCTTCCTCTTCCTCGCTTTCGTCGGTGAGCGATTCGCAGTCGGGGTCTTCGTTGTCGACCAGGCCGTCGCCGTCGTCGTCGATCCCGTTGTCGCAGGCGGGCGCCTGGGCAAGCGGAGCGGAGGCGGGCGGCAGCGTTTCCGCCGCTTCCGTCGTCACTTCGTCGGCGCCGGCGAAGCCGACCCCGAGTGCGGTGACCAGGCCGAAGCCGGCCAGAGCGATGATCAGTGCAAGCTTGTTTCTCATACGACCGCGTCGATATACCCGCTGGCACGTTGTGTGCAGCCTCTTCGGGTCCCTTCCCTGCGCAACAGGCTCGCCCAAAGTACTGGCTTGAACTGGGGTCCGCAACGGGTCGCCGCTGCCCCCAACAAGCCCTTAATCAAGGCTGCCCCATCCGCGCATCGACGGCAGGATTTCAACTGGGGCGGATGCGCCGGTTAAGCTGATGTCAACGAAACGAAAACCCAGCACTGGAGCGAAGAGGACGGCAAGGGATGAGCACTGAGTACGACGATCAGGATGGCCTGCGGGCCCGCAGTGAGCAGGCGATCGGCGAGTTCGCCCAGGCCCTGCTCGACAGCAACGTGCTGGAGAACGCCGTGGCGGCGGCCTTTGGCGCCCGCGAGCGGGCGCTCGAGGCTCAGCACGCGGCGATGAGCGCCCTCAACCTGCCCTCCGCCGGCGACGTCGAACGGCTCGAGCGCCGTATTCGCTCGCTTTCACAGCGCCTGGAAGAGGTCGAGGATCAGATCGACCGTCTTTCGCGCGATGTTGGTGACGTTCGGCGCAAAGTAATCGCCCGGGAGCGGGCTGAGGCCGAAGACTAACCCTCGACTTTAGGGTGAGACTGAGGCCAAGGCGGCCCTGCCGGCGAGCCGCTCCTTGGTCTCGAGCGTCTCTTTCTCGAGGGGCGCGTTCTCGTTGCTCCTTTCGAGCACGATCAGAGTCGCAGCGGCGACGAGCCCCAGCTCCCGGGCTTGGGCGAGCAAGGGCGCCGTTTGCATGTCGATGGCGACCGCCCCCACTGGAGCCGAGCTCTCCTCGGGATGGGCGTCGACGCTGGCGACCGTGGCGCTCCGGGCGGCGGCGCCGAGCGCGTCTCTCAGCCTCCCGGTCAGCACTTCGTCCGGCATGATCGCCTCGCCCGCTCTCGCTCCGAAGGCAACGGCGCTACCCCCAGCCGCGATCGCCTTTTCGACCAGCAGCAGGTCGCCGAGCGCCGACGTGTGGTCGACCGCCACACAGGTGCCGACCCGCACCGCCGTGCGTACTCCCAGCTCCGCCAGATCGGCCAAGACCAGGGCAGCGCTCGGCCCGCCGATCCCGGTCGACTGGATCGTCAGCTCCCGCCCAGAGACCGCCGTGCCGTGATAGCCCCAGAGCCCGCGGGCGTGGTTGCTCATCTTCGGTTGCTCGAGCAGCTCCTGAGCGAGCAGCAGCGCCCGGCCCGGGTCGCCGACCAGGATCGCGTCAGCGGCGATCGGCGCGGTGGGACGCAGGTAGATCGGCACGGCGGGGACCCTAGTCCCACGCGAGCCATCGCCACTCGCGAGAATGGCTGGGGGCAGATCTTCGCCATCTGTCCAATGCGCCGTCGGCGCCTGCCCCGGGAGGATGGTGTCGATGAAGAAGATCGAGGCCTTCATCCGCCACGAGGCATTCGACCCGATCAGGGCCGAGCTGCTCGACAAGGGGTTGCCCTCGCTCTCGGTCTTCGAGGTGAAGGGGTCCGGGCGCCAGAAGGGGGAGGTAGAGCACTACCGCGGCTCGGCGTTGATGGTCAGCGTGCGGCCGAAGCTGAAGCTCGAGGTGGTGGTCGAGGACAAGGACAAGGACGCCGTCGTCGAGGCGATCCTGCGCCACGCCCGCACCGGCGGGGTCGGTGACGGCAAGATCTTCGTGCTCCCGGTCGAGGAGGCGATTCGCATCCGTACGGGCGAGAACGGGGAGGCAGTGCTGCAGGCGCACGAGGAGTCCGAAATCACCGCTTAGCCGCCGTCGTGCCGGTATCGCCACTAGCCTCGGGGCGCATGGCCGGCGAAGAACGGATCTCCCTCAGCGAGGCATCGCGCCGCGCTGGCGTCTCGGTCGCCACGCTGAAGCGCTGGGCCGAGGAAAAAGTGCTGCCGGTGCGCAAGGGCCGGTGGACCACGGCGGCCGCGGCGCAGGCACGGGTCGTCGCCCGGATGCGTGAGCGGGGGCACTCCCTGGCTGAGCTGAAGCGGGCCGGGCGCGAGGGGCGGCTCGCCTTCGGCTTCGCCGAGGATCTCTTCCCCGAGCCCGAGCAGCAGACCACCGTCGAGGAGGTGGCCGAGGAGACCGGTCTCGAGCCCGAGCTGATCGAGCGCATCCTGGTCATCCTCGGCACGCCGCTGGAGGGCGACCGCCTGCTCGGCCCCGGCGACGTCAGCGCCCTGCGCCACTGCGCCCGGGTGTTGGCGGCCGGCTTCCCGCTCGTCGCCTTCCTCCAGCTCGTGCGCGTCTACGCCCAATCGCTGCGGCGGATCGCCGACGCCGAGGTACGGCTCTTCCACCTCTACGTGCACGAACCGCTGATCCGCGACGGCGTGCCGGAGCTGGAGATGGCCGAGGAGATGGGGGAGCTGGCGGGTGATCTGCTGCCCCTGGCCTCGCCGATGATCGATTACCTGCACACGCGCTACCTGCGCTTCTTCCTCGAGCAGGACGTCGTCGGCCACATGGAGAGCGAGCTGGGGACCGCGGCCTCTCAGATCCACCACCTGCCGATCACGCTCTGCTTCATCGACCTCACCGGCTTCACCCGCTACACGGAGGAGGAGGGCGATCTCGAGGCGCTCGACGTGATCGAGAACTTCGTCGAGACGGTCGAGACAACGATGCCGCCGGAGGCGACGATCGTGAAGACGATCGGCGACGAGGTGATGGTCGTCTCACCCGACCCCGCGTCCCTGACCGAGTGGGCGGTCGAGCTGATGGGCCGGTTTCCGCTGCGACCCCAGCCGCGCGTCGGCATCCACTACGCGCAGGCCGTCTACCGCGACGGCGACTACTTCGGCACCCACGTCAACCTCGCCCACCGGGTCGTCAGCCGCGCCCACGCCGGCGAGGTGATGGTCACCGATCGGGTGATCGAAGCTATCCGCGGTCGCGAGGGACTCGCCTTCGACCCGATCGGCGAGGTGACCCTGAAGGGCTTCCCCGAGCCGACGGCGCTCTTCGTGGTCCGAGCCGCGGACTGAGTCGCGCCTACACTCAGCCGATGGACGCCGCCGCCATGCTCGAGCAGGTGCGGGAAGAGGGCTTGCTCGCGTTCGGGAGGCCGCTGGTGGCGATGCTCTCCGGCGGCCGCGATTCGGTCTGCCTGCTCGATCTCTCGGTCCGAATGCTCGGGGCGGAGGACGTCACCGCAACCCACGTCAACTATGGGCTGCGCGACGATTCCGACGCCGATGAGGCCCACTGCGCCGAGCTCTGCGAGCGGCTCGGCGTGGCGCTCGAGGTCGAGCGACCCCGCCGTCCCGAGGGCCCCGGCAACCTGCAGTCCTGGGCCCGCGACACCCGCTACGCCGCAGCGGCCCGCATCGCGCTCGGACGGGACGCCCTGATCGCCACCGGCCACACCGCCGACGATCAGGTCGAGACGATCCTCTACCGCCTCGCCTCCTCGCCAAGTCGCCGTGCTCTGCTCGGGATGAAGCGGCGCGATGGCAGCCTCGTGCGGCCTCTGCTCGACTTCTCCCGCGAGCAGACCACCGCCTACTGCGAGGAGCGGGGCCTGGCCTGGCGCGACGATCCGACCAACGCGGGCGAGTCCTATGCGCGCAACCGCGTCCGCCACCGCCTCGGCCCGGCTCTGGCCGAGATCCACCCTGCCGCCGCCCGCAACGTGCTGCGCACCGCCGAGCTGCTGCGCGACGAGGCCGAGGTGCTCGACTCGCTGGTCGACGCCGAGCTCAGCGCAAACGGATCGGAGCGCGGCACGATCGAGCTGAGCCGGCTGGCCGAGCTGCCGCGGGCCCTGCGTCGCCTGGTCGTGCAGCGCCTCGCCGACCGTGCCGCCGGCCGGCCCGTCCCCGGCGCGGCCAACCACGCCGACGAGGTCGCCGCCCTGCGCCGCACCGGCAAGGCGATGCTCGATCTCGGCGGCGGCGTCCGCGCCGTGGTCGAAAGCGGTGTCCTGCATGCCGAGCGCTGAACCCCCGGCGCTGGCCTCTCAATATCTAGACTGCGCGCGATGACCGGCTCCGGGATCGGCGAGACCCTCGTCTCCAGCGAGGACCTGCAGCGGCGCGTGGCCGAGCTGGGCCGTCAGATCAGCGAGGAGTACGCCGGGCGCGACCTCTTCATGGTCGGCGTGCTCAAGGGCGCCGTGCTCTTCCTCGCCGACCTGATGCGCAGCGTCGACGTCCCCTGCGAGATCGACTTCATGGCGGTCTCCAGCTACGGCTCCCAGACCGACTCCTCCGGGGTCGTGCGCATCCTCAAGGACCTCGACGCGCCGATCGAAGGCCGCGACGTCCTGATCGTCGAGGACATCATCGACTCCGGGCTCACGCTGCAGTACCTGATGCGCAATCTGAAGGCGCGCAACCCCGCCTCGCTGGAGGTCTGCTCCCTGCTCACCAAGCCGGAGCGCCTGCGCGTCGACCTCTCTCCCAAGTACGTCGGATTCGAGATTCCCAACCGCTTTGCGATTGGCTATGGACTCGACCACGCCCAGCGCTACCGCAACCTCTCCTACGTGGCCGCGTTGGACGACTAGATGCCGAATCCGCCCTGGTACGCTGATTTTTCCCTGTGAGGCGTTTTTTCAAGAGCGCAGCTTTTCCGATCCTGCTCGTGGTGATCCTTGCCTTCGTTGCCCAGAAGGTGATCAGCAGCCCCTCTGACAGCAAGGCGCCCACCTACAACCAACTCGTCGCCTCCAAGCAGCACGAAGGCCTGATCGCGACCGGCAAGGTCGAAAAGATCACGGTCAACACCAAGGACAACACGCTCGACGTCACGCTCAAGGGCAAGAACGGCGAAGACGGCGAAAGCTTCTCGACCGGCTACCCGCCCAACACCGAGCAGTCTCTGCTCAACCTGGTCGACGAAAACAACGTCGAAACCACGGTGCACGGCACCGGGGGCTCGAGCCTGCTCTCGCTGCTCACCTACATCCTTCCCTTCGTCCTCTTCTTCGGCTTCTGGATCTTCCTGATGAACCAGATGCAGGGCGGCGGCTCACGCGTCATGAACTTCGGCAAATCGAAGGCCAAGCGGATGGCGGTCGACGCGCCCAAGATCACCTTCCGCGACGTCGCCGGGGTCGACGAGGCGGTGCAGGAGCTGCAGGAGATCAAGGAATTCCTCGAGAACCCGAAGAAGTTCCAGGCGCTCGGCGCCCGCATCCCCAAGGGCGTCCTGCTCTACGGCCCGCCCGGCACGGGCAAGACGCTGCTCGCCCGCGCTGTCGCCGGCGAGGCGGGCGTTCCCTTCTTCTCGATCTCGGGCTCGGACTTCGTCGAGATGTTCGTCGGCGTCGGCGCCAGCCGCGTCCGCGACCTCTTCGAACAGGCCAAGCAGAACTCGCCCTGCATCATCTTCATGGACGAGATCGACGCCGTCGGCCGCCATCGCGGTGCCGGTATGGGCGGCGGTCACGACGAGCGCGAGCAGACGCTGAACCAGCTGCTGGTCGAGATGGACGGCTTC
>DASZQM010000032.1:0-3182 GCA_035549645.1 Solirubrobacterales bacterium
CCAGCCGCACTGCGTTGCCTCCGAGCGGGTTCGGTGTGAGGAGCAACAGCGTCGCGACGAGAACGTAGCCGACGAGCGCCCAGCGCAACTGCCGCTCCTCACCGCCGAGGCCGCGGGTGACGAAGAGCGCCCCGCCGCACCAGAGCGGGATCGCGACGTAGGAGGAGAAGGCAAAGGGGAACTGGCCCGATTCCGGGAAGGCGAGGTTGGGCAGGAGGACGAGGCCCAGCGCCAAGCCGACGACGCCGAGGGCGACGCGCCCAAAGGGCCGTCCCCGCTCGATCAGGCCGACGGCGACGACGCCGGCGAGGAAGGCGGCGGCGACCGGGCTGGAGAGCGCGCAGCCCGCCGCTCCGACCAGGGCGAGCTTGCTGCGGTCGAGCTGCAGGCAGCGCAGCGAGGCGAGGCCGAAGGCGACGCCGAGGGCGAAGGTGAGCTGACCGTCGGCGAGCAGCGTCACCACCCCGGCGGCGAACCAGAGCGTCGCCCAGCGTGCCCGCTCCCCCCAGCGGTCGCGGACGAGGCGATCGAAGAAGTAGGAGGAGGAGACGACGGAGAGCGTGCCGACCAGCTGCGGGGTCAGCAACGAGGCCAGCGGCGGGAAGAGGAAGCTGTAGGTGAGCGTGTAGTGGCCGCCGTACCAGCTGCCGTTCCAGATCGAGAGGCCGGCCTGCTGGAAGAGCTCGGTGCGGAAGACCTGAGCCGCGAGGTCGCCGACTTGCGGGTTCCAGGCCAGCATCGCCAGGGCGAGCAGCGAGCTCAACGCCACGGCGGGCAGCCAGTCAGGTCTTAGAGCCTTGGACTGGACCATGGGGACGACGCCAAGGATAGAGCGGCGCCATGCAACGATTCGAGCATGAGCGCTGAAGTCCTCGTCGTCCGCTGCGGCCTCGTCCCCTACGAGGAGGCGCTGGTCGCCCAGCGCTGGCTGCGCGACGCGCGCGAGGACGGCTCGATCCCCGACGTGCTGCTGCTGCTCGAGCACCCGGCCGTCTACACCCGCGGTCGCCGCTCCACGCCGGAGGAGCTGCCGATGGCGGAGGAGTGGTACGCGATGCAGGGGATCGAGGTGCTCGACACCGACCGTGGCGGCCGCGTCACCTACCACGGGCCGGGACAGCTGGTCGCCTACCCGATCGTCGACCTGCGCGCCTACGACGACGACGTCCACGAGTTCGTGCGGCGCTTGGAGCGGGTGGCGATCGCCTCGCTGGGCGAGTACGGCGTCGGCGCCCAGACGATCGAGGGCCTGACCGGCGTCTGGACCGAAGACGAGCCCTCGCGCAAGATCGGCTCGATCGGCGTCCACGTCAGCCGCGGCATCACCACCCACGGCCTCTCGATCAACGTCAACAACGACCTGCAGCCCTTCGAGTGGATCGTGCCCTGCGGGATCGAGGGCTGCCTGCCCAGCTCCCTGAGCCGCGAGCTCGGCGGCGAGCAGGACTTCGACGCCATCGCCGCGACGGTCGCCGGGCGCTACGCCGCGATCTACGAGCGCGAGCCCGTCACTGCCACGCCAGCGGAGCTGGGACTCGAGAACGCTAGGCTCGGGATCGCATGAGCGAGACGACGATCGATCCGGACGAGGGCACCGCAGAGCGCGTCCACGTCACCCGCTCCCGCGCCAAGCCGGGCGGGATCGCGGCCGAGAGCGAGGGCACCGTCCCCTTTCGCCGCGCCCGCAAGCCGCCGTGGCTGAAGGTGCCGGCGCCGGGCGGGCCCAACTACCGCCGCCTCAAGGCGTCGATCGGCGACGACAACCTGCACACGGTCTGCGAGGAGGCCAACTGCCCCAACGTCGGCGAGTGCTGGGAGCGCGGCACCGCGACCTTCATGATCCTCGGCGACGTCTGCACCCGCCGCTGCGGCTTCTGCAACGTGCAGACCGGCGTGCCGACCTGGAACGACCCGCTGGAGCCGCTGCGCGTGGCCAACCAGGTGAAGAAGATGGGCCTGCGGCACGCGGTCGTCACCTCGGTCGACCGCGACGACCTGCCCGACTACGGGGCGAGCGCCTTCGTCGGCGTGATCCGCTCGATCCGCATGCAGGCACCCGGCTGCAAGGTCGAGATCCTCACCCCCGACTTCCGCGGCCAGGAGATGCCGCTGGCCAAGGTGATCCACGAGCGGCCCGACGTCTTCAACCACAACGTCGAGACGGTGCCGCGGCTCTACCCGAAGGCGCGCCGCGGCTCCCAGTTCCTGCGCTCGGCACGGGTGCTGAAGATGGCCAAGGAAATGGGCGGCGAGCGCGTCGTCACCAAGTCGGGTCTGATGGTCGGGCTCGGCGAGAGCTTCGAGGAGATGGTCGAGGCCTTCGGCATCCTGCGCGAGCACCGCGTCCAGGTGCTGACCGTCGGCCAGTACCTGCGGCCGACCGAGAACCACCTGCCGGTGGTGCGCTACTGGCACCCGGAGGAGTTCGAGGCGCTGGAGAAGGCCGCTTATGAGCTCGGCTTCGAGTCGGTTGCCTCAGGCCCGCTGGTGCGCAGCAGCTACCACGCCGACCAGAACCTGCCCGAGCGGGTTCTGGCGGGCTAGCTCGTCGCCAGCAGTTCCCGCCGCGTCATCTCGCGGGCAAAGGCGACCACGTCGCCGAGGGCGCGTCCCTCGTCGATCTCGAAGCGGGCCGCGAGGCCGCGCGCCAGCTCGTCGACGCGGCGCGGCTCGGAGAGCTGCTCCCAAATCCAGGCTCCGGCGGAGTTGAGGCGGACGGCGACTCCGGCCTCGACGTCAAGCAGCACCGTCTCCTCCGGCAGGTCGCCGTGGACCGCCCGGTCGGTGCGGCTCAAGGTGGTCTCGGCTTCGATCGTCATCCCAGTCATGAACAGTCCATACCCTAAGACCGCGTGGGCAGTCTCTTTGGATTCGAGATTAAGAGCGAGTTGCCGCTGCGGCGGCTGAACGAAGTGGAGGGGACGCGGGGTGAGCTGAGCGTCGCTCTCGCCGGAGAGCCCCTGCGAGCTCCCGAGCAGGAGCCGGTGAGCACGCTGGTCGACGACGCCGGGCGCTGCTGGTACGCCTCCTACGAGCTGGAGGGCGGGCGCTGCCTGCTGGAGCTGCCGCCGAGCGGCCGCTTCCTGATCGATCCAGCGGCCGGGAGGGTCGTGGTCGAGCGCGACGATGACGATGACGAGCTGCTCGAGCATCGCATCGCCTCGTCGGCCCTCTGTGTCCTG
>DASZQM010000033.1:0-1847 GCA_035549645.1 Solirubrobacterales bacterium
GAGAAAAAGACGCTGCGGCTGGTGGCGCGCTACGCCGACACCTGCAACTTCACCAGCAGCGACCCCGCGGTCGTCGCCCACAAACTCGAGGTGCTGAAAGGCCACTGCGAGACCGAGGGGCGCGACTACGGGGAGATCGAGAAGACGATCCTCGTCGCCGCGAACCCGCTCGACGACGTCGACGGCTTCCTCTCCCTGATGGAGGAGATGTCGAAGCTCGGGATCAGCAAGGTCTGGGTTTCCAACAAAGTCCCGGACCCGCCCGCCTGGGCCGACGAAGTCTGCGCCCAGACCGTCTCGCGCCTGGCCGAGCTCGGCTAGATGATTGATTCCTAAATCAGTGGGTGTAGGCGGCGAAGTGCCTGCCCGGCTCGTCGATCTGCCAGTTGTGCCATAGGCCCGCCGAGAGGGCGAGCAGGCGTATCCCGATCCGGGCGAAGAGCCCAGGCATGGTGCGGGCGCCGTGGCGCTCGAGCCCGAGCTGGCCCTTGCAGGTCCAGAAGACCGACTCGATCCGCTGGCGGACCGACCCCAGCGTGCCGAAACGCGGCTTCTCGTCCTTGCGGTCGGGTCGCAGGAAGGTGGCGCCGCGGCCGGCCATGAAGGCCTCGAAGTCCCGACCGGCGAAGCCTTTGTCGGCGATCACCGTGTGCCCGGCGAGGCTCACCCGTTCGAGCATCTCGGTCGCGACCTCGCGCTCGGGGGCGTTGGCCGGGGCGAGTTCGAAGGCGATCGGTGTGCCGTCGGCGGCGCAGAGCAGATAGAGGCGGAAGCCCCAGAAGTAGCGCGAGTGCGAGCGGCAGTAGCCGTAGGCGGCGCTGCCGGCGAACTCCGAGCGGCGCACCGTCTCCCGCGAGGCGCCGCAGGGCACCGGTGTGGAGTCCAGCAACCTCAGGCCGTCGAAGATCGACGGCGAGACGAAGGCCAGGTAGTTGATCGACCTGATGATCTGCGGCGCCAGGGAGCGGAGCCGCTTGTTGTAGCCGGGCTGCTTGGGCAGGTAGGGGAACAGGTGGCCGAGCCGCCAGATCGCGAAGCCGAGGAACTGGCGGTCGTTGCCCACGCCGAGGAACACCTGGGCGACGGCCAGGGTGATCAGCTCGGCGTCGGTGATCTTCGGTGGCCTGCCCGGCCCTGCCCGATCGGGCAGGAAGTCGTCGAGCAGCACGTAGATTTCCGTCAGAAGGGTGTCGAGGTCGGCGCGCACGGGGCCTCCTTGGTCGACGTTGCGGTAGCAACGCCTGACTTCGGCGCCCTTCGTCGTGCTCCCTGGTGGCCGAGGCGGCCGTCAGGGTCAATTAGGAATCAACCATCTAGCCGGCGACCCGCGGCCACGGCCGGCCGCCCCTATGTGACCTCATCACGTTACGCCCATATAAATTTATAGCCCGGTAACGTATGCATGGATGGATGCATCGGTCAGATCGCGGCTGTCGCGCAGCGACCGGATGGAGCAGACGCTCGAGGTGGCGCATGGGTTGTTTGCCGAGCGCGGCTTCGCCGACGTGACGATGGAGGAGATCGCGGCCGCGGTCGGGGTGACGAAGCCGCTGCTCTACAACTATTTCGGCAACAAGGAGCGGCTGTATATCGCCTGCATGGAGCGGGCGGGGGATTCGCTGACGCGGACGGTCGGCGAGGCGATCGCGGGGACCGACAGCCCCGGCGACGCGCTCGGCGCGAGCGTGCGGGCGTTCTTCGCCTTCCTCGACTCCGACCGGGCCGCCTGGGCGGTGCTCTTCGACGAGACGCTGCCGGCGAGCGGCGAGGTCGCCGACAAGGTCGCCGCCTACCGCGGGCAGATCCTGCGGCTGGTGTCGGGATCGCTGCTCGCCCAGATGCCCGCG
>DASZQM010000034.1:0-12606 GCA_035549645.1 Solirubrobacterales bacterium
ACCGCCGAAGCCGGTCGATTCGCGCGACTGCGGATGGCCGACCCAAACGGCGGTCGAGTAGAGCGGCGTGTAGCCGACGAACCAGGCGTCGGAGAGATCCTCCGAGGTGCCGGTCTTGCCCGCCTCGGCGTTGCAGCCCATATAGGTATAGGGGGAGCCGGTGCCTTCGGTGATCACCGTCTCGAGGATTTTGGTGACGTCGAAAGCCTGCCCCTCGGTCAAAACCCGGTTGCCCGAGTCGGCTTCGGGTTCCTCGACCTTGCCGTTGGGGAATTCGACCCGGCTGATCGCGGTCGGGTCGTGGTGGATGCCGCCGCTGGCCAGGGTCGCGTAGCCGTCGGCCTGTTCGAGTGGCGTGACCCCGACCGCGAGACCGCCGATCGCCTCCGCCGGCACCGATTCGAGCGGCGCTTCGATGCCCATTTCGTGCGCGGTCTGGGTGACGTTTTCCGGGCCGACGTCGAGGTCGAGCTGGGCGAAGACGACGTTTACCGAGTCCGTCGTGGCCTCGGCGAGCGACATCGTGCCGCCGCCTTCCTCGGCGTTGTTGACGGTCCAGGTCCCCCCACCCGGGATTTCGAGCGTCTTCGGCGAGGTCCCGTCGTAATAGGTGCTGTATGGGTCGATGCCCTGCTTGATCGCCGTCGTCAGCACGTAGGGCTTGAACGACGACCCGGGCTGGCGCTGGGCCTGCCAGGCATAGTTGAATTCGCTTTCGCTGTCGGAGCCTTCGGTCGAGGCGAGGGCGACGATTTCGCCGGTTTTCGAATTGACCGAGGCGAGCGCCGCCGCCGGGCCGCCGTCCGGGTAACAGACGCTGCAGGAGTCGACCGCTTCCTGCGCCCGTTCCTGCAGTTCGGGATCGATCGTCGTGTAGGCCTTGAGCCCACCCTTGCGCACGGTGTTGATCCCGTACTTGTCGATCAGCTCCTGCTGGACCAGATCGAAGAGGAACGGATCCTTGATCACCCGGTACTTGTGGCCGGGGCTGAGGCCGAGCCCACTTTGGCGAGCTTCGCGGTATTCGTCACCGTCGATGTAGCCCTGGTCGTGCATCGCGTCGAGCACCTCGTTGCGACGCTTCAGGGCGGCGTGCGGGTCGAGGAAGGGGTTGTATTCGGAGGGGGCCTGCGGCAGGCCGGCGATCAGTGCCGATTCGGCCAGTTCGAGTTCTTTGGCGGGCTTGCCGAAGTAGGTCTGGGCCGCCGCCTCGACGCCGACGGCGGTCTCGCCTTCGACGGTCCCGTAGGGCGCGGTGTTGAGATATGCGGTGAGGATCCATTCCTTCGTGTGGGCGTCCTCCATCTCGTAAGCGAGGTGCGCTTCGATCAGCTTTCGTTTGAGCGTCTCTTCGGGATCCTGGATGTAGAGGTTGCGGACCAGCTGCTGGGTGATGGTCGAGGCGCCCTGGACCGGCTTGCCGCCGGCGAGCAGGTCCTTCCAGGCCGCGCGGGCGATCCCCGTCGGATCGAGGGCGCCGTGCTCGAAGAAGTTCTTGTCCTCGATCGCGATCGTGGCGTCGCGCAGCACCTGCGGCATCACCTTGCCCGGCACCGGCTGGCGGATGTTTTCGGCCTGGATGAAGCCGATCAGGGTCCCGTCCTTGGCGTAGATCGCGGAGGAGCGCCCCTTCTGCACCGGCTTCAGGCTGGAGAGCGGCGGCGCCGACTCGTACACGTTGACCGCCCAGCCCGCGGCGACGCTGCCGGCGACCACGGCCACGGCAAAGAGGACCCCGACGGGGACCAGGAACCGCTTCAGCTTGGAGTGATGCGACCGATACCGGCGCAGGCGGGTGCGGCGGGGCATTCGACCCCAAATTGTAGGGAGGGCGCTAGGCTGCGAAGCCGATGGCGAAGTTCCTGCACACTTGCTACCGGATCGGCGACATCGATCGCTCGGTTGCCTTCTACCAACGGATCGGCTTCGAAGAGACCGGCCGCATGCCGATCGGCGACGAGGCGATCAACGTCTTCATGAACCTGCCGGGCGAAGACCCGGTCCTCGAGCTGACCTACAACCACGGCGTCACCGGCTACGAGCACGGCACCGGCTACAACCACATCGCCCTCGCCGTCGAGGACCTCGACACCACCCTCGCCGGCCTCGCCGACGACGGCATCGAGCCCGAAAAACCGCCCTACCGCCCCGGCGGCCGCACCGAGGGCCACCGCATCGCCTTCCTCCGCGACCCCGACGGCTACCGCATCGAGCTGATCGGCGAGTAATTCAGGCGACGCTCGTGAGCAGCCCCGGCGCAACGGGCGAAAATGAGCACAAAGCGGGTGGCGTTCGTGTCTGGATGCTCGTGTGCGAGGGACTAATCGCCAGCGTGAACCTCGGCTTTGGAGTTCCTGCCGGCGATGCCTTCCAAATATGCATGGGTGTCATCTGGCTGTTCTTCTTCTGCTTTTCGCTGCGGCGCTTTAGACGCACCAGGAGCAAACAAGCAGCAATGCCGGTGCCGTAACCCCGCCAAAGGCCGCGTGTATCTAGTTCGTAACTATCCGCATTATCTCTCCAGGAGGAGAAAGATGATGGAGACGATCAAACGGTTCGAGCCTGTCGCGCTGCTGGTCATGGTGATCGGCGCTCTCAACTGGGGGATGGTCGGGCTGTTCGACACGAACGTGATCTCCGACGTCTTCGGAGGTGGCACGCTCACCGACGTCGTTTACGTAGTGGTCGGGGTCTGCGGCCTCCTCTACATCCCGAGGCTGCTCGACAGCCTCCACATCAGCGGTCACATGCCGCACGCGCGGGGCACCTGACCACGGGCAAATCAAGAACCAGGCCCATCCCGGGCCTGGTTCTTCGATGCGGGTTCATTGCCGGGTCTGAATGCTAAATTTTCCTCAATCGCTTGCGGGGGAGGAGGTGAGCAGAGTGACGATCAAAGCGTGCACACCAGTGGCGCCGCTACTGATGACTTTCAAGCCCGCCTGAGCTGAGTCAAGTCCGCCAGGCCTCGCCCCATCACCTCACCACCTCGAACTGGCTCATCAGGCCGTGGTCCTCGTGGTCGAGCATGTGGCAGTGGATGACGAACTTGCCGGTGTAGTCGGCGAAGTGGCCGGCGAGGAGGATGCGTTCGCGGGGGAAGAGGAAGAAGGACTCCTTGAGGCAGTCTTCCCATGGCGGCGGGCGGCGGCCGTTGCGGGAGAGCAGGTACCAGTCGGTGTGGTGCAGGTGCATGACGTGGGCGACGTCGGTGCGGTTGACGATTTCCCAGGTCTCGGTCGTGTTCAGCTTGGGATGAGCGTCGGCGTAATTCGGGTTGAAGGTGCGTCCGTTGATCAGCCAGGTCGTCTCGAAGGCGCCGCCGATCGAGATCTCCCAGGTGTGGTCGGGCTTGTCCGAGACGTGCCTGGTCCAGGCGGGCAGCGGGCGCAGCTTGCGCGGCACCCGGGTGTGGTCGGTAATTCGCTGGCGCCCGACCCGGAACTGCATCAGCGCGCCGACGTAAGAACGCGCGCCCAGCGGATGGCGGGCACCGTTGTGGGGACCACTGCGGAGCTCGACGCTCTCCCCCGCCATCGCGCCGAAATCGACGATCACCTCAACCCGCTCGCCCGGGCCGATGAAGATCGCTTCGCGGCGCACCGGCCTTGGCATCAGGCCGCTGTCGCTGCCGATCTGAATCATCGGAGCGCGGTTGGAGAGGTGGAGGCTGTAAGCGCGGAAGCGCGAGGCGTTGAGGATGCGCAGGCGGTAGCGCTGGGCCGTCACCCGGTGGTGGGGCAGGTGGGCGCCATTGACGAGGATGGTCTCGGCGTTGATGCCGTCGGCGGGCGGGCGCCCTTCGGCCGGTTCGGTCAGCTGGTTGTGGCGGTCGAAGGAACGGTCGGCGATCATCAGCGCCAGGTCGCGCTCGCCCCGCGGCAGCGGTAGACCCGCCTCGAACTCGTCCTCGACGATCCACATCCCCGCCAACCCGTGCCAGACGTTGCGCGCGGTCTGATCCAGGCGGTGATCGTGGTACCACTGGAAGGCAGCCCGTTCCGGCCGCCCATCCTCGACCAGGTCGTAGACGTAGGTGCGCCTCCCCCCCGGCTCGATCAGCACGTCGTTGCCAGATTGCCGCGGCGAGAGGCCGCGCGGGATGTCGCAGTAGAAGGAGACCGAGTGGGACTTGGTCAGTCCTCCGGGGCGGCCGTCGAACTGGGTGCGGTTGTGACCGCCGTGCAGGTGCACGCTCAACTCCCCGACGTCCTCCGGCAGTTGGTGGAGGAAGGTGACCGAGGTCCGCTCGCCCGCCGGCCGGCGAATCGTCAGCCCCGGAAAGCAGCCGCCGTAGGTCCACATCCGAGTCCTTTGCCCGGGCAGGACCGGGATCTCGGCCTCGCGGATCGGGATCGTCAGCTCCGCCCCGCGCAGCTCCGGCGGGATCGGTAGCGTTTGCCGGAAGGGCGCCTGCCGGTGCCCGGATGCGGACGCATCGGCGCCCGGCAGCAGAGCGTCAGGGCGCAGGCCGAGCGGCAGCGCCGTGGCGAGCGCACCGCTGCCCAGGGCGCCGAGGAAAGCTCGGCGCCCCAGGCGCGGGGAATCTGGGGAGTCTCCAGACGTGGCTGAGCCTCCCCGGACGCGCCTTAGCTAGCGGGCGTCGGCGCCGGCAGGACCTGGATCGAGCCGTGCATCCAGGGGTGGATGGCGCACATGAAATAGATCGTCGAACCGGCTGCGGCGGTGACCTTCTGGGTCAACGAGGCGCTCGGTTTCGTCCCGGTGAACCAGGAATCGCCCTTTTTGGTCAGGCTGCCGAGCGTGTCCCAGCCTTCGGCACCGACCTCGACCGGATTGACTTTCACCGGGCCGTTGCCCTGGACGCCGTGCCAGTGGGCGATCGACATGCAGATGTGTTTCGGGGTGAAGCAGACCTGACGCGCCTTCGGCGTCTTCGGGATCGAGCCCTTGGTGACCAGCGAGAAGGTGTGCGGGCCGACCTGTTTCGCGTTGGTCTGGTTCAGCACCTCGAGTTCTTCGCCGGCGACGATCGTCTTCGGCGCTTCGAAGCGCAGGCCACCTTTGCCGGCCTTGATGTAGACGGTGTTGGCGGGACCGAGGCTGCCTGCACCGCTGGCCAGGGCAGGTGCGAGGACGAGGGATGCGGCCAGGCCGACCGCGAGGACGACGCCCAGCCTCAGCGGCATCGCAGGGGAAAATCGCTTCAACTTGCTCTCCTTTTTTCGGCGCCCGCCTCCCAGCGCACACCTGGACGAATGGTCGGGGGAATTTACATATAGGACCCGCAGCCTTCAAGACGATTGAGGTGGGCAAAAGGGGGAATCCGGGGCTAATCGCACCCCAGGACCAAGGAGACCTCCATGAATCTCGCCCTGCTTGCGCTTCGTCTCGTCGTCGGCCTGCTCTTCGCCGGACACGGCGCGCAGAAGCTCGCCGGCTCCTTCGGTGGCACCGGGATCGCGGGCACCGCGGAAACCTTCGAGAAGCTGCGCCTGCGACCGGCCCGCGCCCACGCGATCGCAGCGGGCTGCGCCGAGCTCGGCGGCGGGCTGCTGTTGGCGCTGGGACTGCTGACGCCGCTCGGCGCCGCCGCGCTGATCGCGGTGATGACTACCGCCGTGATCACGGTCCACGCCCGCAACGGCGTCTGGAACACCGAACAGGGCTTTGAGTACAACCTCGTCCTGGTCGCCGCTGCGTTCGCCGTCGCCGCCGCGGACTCCGGCGCCTGGTCCCTGGACCGCGCGCTCGGCCTCGACCTCGGCGGCACGGGTTGGGCGCTGATCGCGCTCGGCGCCGGCCTGCTCGGCGGCATCGGCGCGGTGCTCGGCGGCCGCGGCTGGGAAGATTCGCCGCGTGAGCGAGGCGAGGAGGGACGATTTGGCGGAGGTCCTGGCCCGGCGCACCCTCACGCTCGATGAGGCGCGCGACGAAGCCGTAGGCCGTCGCCACGCAGCCGGCGGGCGCACCGCCCGCGAGAACCTCGCCGACCTGGTCGACCCCGGCTCCTTCGTCGAGTACGGCCGCTTCGCGATCGCGGCGCAGCGCGGTCGCCGCGAGCTCGACGACCTGATCGCCAACACTCCGGCGGATGGCCTGATCGGCGGCACCGCCCGCGTCAACGGCGAGCTCTTCGGCGAGGGCGCCGCCTGCGCCGTGCTCTCCTACGACTACACCGTGCTCGCCGGCACCCAGGGGGCTCTCGGCCACCGCAAGAAGGACCGCCTCTTCGAGCTGATCGAGCGGATGCGGTTGCCGACGGTCTTCTTCGCCGAGGGCGGTGGCGGGCGCCCCGGCGACACCGACTACCCCGTCGTCTCGGCGCTCGACACCCGCGCCTTCGCCCTCTGGGCTCGCCTCGCCGGCCTGGTGCCGCGGATCGCCGTCGTCGCCGGGCGCTGCTTCGCCGGCAATGCGGTGATCGCCGGCTGCTCGGACCTGATCGTCGCCACCGAGAACAGCTCGCTCGGGATGGGCGGGCCGGCGATGATCGAGGGTGGCGGCCTGGGCAAGGTCGACCCGGACGAGGTCGGCCCGATCGAGACCCAGGCGGCGAACGGGGTTGTCGACGTGGTCGCCGCCGACGAGGCCGAGGCGACGGCGGTGACGAAGAAGCTGCTCGCCTACTTCCAGGGAGCGACCGCGCCGGGAGAGGAACCGGACCAGGCGACGCTGCGCGACGCCGTCCCCGAGCGCCAGCGCCGTGCCTACGCGGTGAAGCCGATCATCGAGACGCTCGCCGACGCCGGCTCGACGACCTTCCTGCGCGAGCGCTACGCGCCGGAGATGGTCACGGCGCTGGGCCGGATCGAGGGCAAGCCATTGGGCTTCGTCGCCAACGACACCCGCCACACGGCCGGGGCGATCACCAGCGAGGCGGGCGAAAAGGCCGCCTCCTTCCTCGAGCTCTGCAACACCTTCGGCCTGCCCGTCGTCACGCTCGTCGACACGCCGGGAATGATGGTCGGGCCCGACGCCGAGGCGACCGGCCTCGTCCGCCGCGCCTCGCGGCTGCTGCTCGCCGGTGCGGCGCTGCGCGTGCCGCTCGTCGCCGTGATCCTGCGCCGCGGCTACGGCCTCGGCGCCCAGGCGATGACCGGCGGCAGCATGCACGAGCCGCTGCTCACCGTCGCCTGGCCATCGGCGCACCTCGGGCCGATGGGCCTCGAGGGCGCGGTGCGTCTCGCCCTGCGCAAGGAGCTGGAGGCGATCGCCGACGAGGAGGAGCGCGAGCAGCGGGTGCGCGACCTCACCGCCGCAGCCGAAGAGAACGCGAAGGCGCTCAACGCCGCGGCGCTGTTCGAGATCGACGACGTGATCGACCCGGCCGAGACGCGCTCGCTGATCGCGGCGACGATCGCGGCCGCCCAATCGGCCGCCTGAACGATTGACCACCGTATTGGTGGGTCAATCGTTCAACCGATACCGCCCCTAGAGCCCGACCGGCGACATGTCGGCGTAGCGATCGCCCACCGCGGCGCCGCGCGGCGCGGCCTCGTCGAGGCGCCGCAGGTCCTCCTCGCTCAGCTCGATCTCGGTAGCGGCGACGTTCTGCTCCAAGTAGCTGCGCCGCTTGGTGCCGGGGATCGGCACCAGGTCATCGCCCTGCGCGAGCACCCAGGCTAGCGCCAGCTGCCCCGCGGTGACGTCCTTCTCAGCGGCGATCTCCTCGACCCGCTCGACCAGCTTCATGTTGCGCTTGAAGTTCTCGCCTTCGAAGCGGGGGTTGTTGCGGCGGAAGTCGTCCTCGTCGAGGTCCTCGAGCGAACGGAAGCGGCCGGTGAGGAAGCCGCGGCCGAGCGGGCTGTAGGGGACGAAGCCGATGCCGAGCTCGCGCAGCGTCGGCAGGATCTCCTCCTCGGGCTCGCGGCTCCAGAGCGAGTACTCGGTCTGCAGGGCCGCGATCGGGTGGGTCGCGTGGGCGCGTCGGATCGTCTCCGGCGCCGCCTCGGAGAGGCCGAGGTGGCGGATCTTGCCCTGGTCGACCAGCTCCGCCATCGCCCCCACCGTCTCCTCGATCGGCACTTTTGGGTCGACCCGGTGCTGGTAGTAGAGATCGATCGTTTCGACCCCGAGCCGGAAGAGCGACGCCTCGCAGGCCTCGCGCACGTACTCGGGATCGCCACGCACGCCGAGACGCTCGCCGTTCGGCCCGCGCACGTTGCCGAACTTGGTCGCCAGCACGACCTCCTCGCGACGTCCGGCGATCGCCCGGCCGACCAGCTCCTCGTTGGTGAACGGCCCATACATGTCGGCCGTGTCGAGGAAGGTGACGCCCAGCTCCAGCGCCCGTTGGATCGTCGCTTCCGCCTCCGCCTCGTCGGCGCTGCCGTAGAACTCGGACATCCCCATGCAGCCGAGGCCCTCGGCCGAGACCTCCAGGCCCTCGCTCCCCAGGCTCCTCTTCTCCATTCAGATCTCCTTCGCGGCGGGTTGGTTGCCGGCCCGAACGCCTCTCCGCCACAACGCGGCGGTTGGTCTTCGACACCCGAGGCGGGAACCGGTTGCCCGGTGAAAGCCGCCGGGATTCGGGCCGGCGAGTCGGAATCGCTCGGCAGGCGGTTACCCGCCCCCGGGCGCGCTCAACCACTCGGGCTCAGGCAAGCCCCTCGAGCTCGTACTCGCGCATGAAGCCCTCGAAGAGGCGGCGGTGGCCCTGCTCGTCGCGGAGGATCGCGATCACCATGTCCTGGGTGACGGGGTCGATCTGGTCGGTCTCCTCGACGATCCGCGTGTAGTGCTCGATCGCACCGGTCTCGGCTTTGATCACGCCGCGGATCACGTGGACGACGTCTGTCTGCTCTGAGGGCGGCTGCAGGAAGGACTGTTCGGCGGCGAAGCTTTCGGACCCCGGCACCACGCCGTAGAGCTCCTTGATCCGCTGGGCGAAGAGCTTCGCGTGCCCGAGCTCCTCTTCGATGTCCTCCGCCAGCGACTCCTTGATCTCCTGGGCTCGCACCCCGTCGAGGTTGGTCGAAGCGGCGAGGTAGCTCATCACCGTCTCGATCTCCATCCAGTAGGCCTTGGTGAGCAGCTCGACCACCTGCTCGCGCTTCTCGCTGTTGGCGCCGTCGAAGATGCCCTTGCTGGGACTGGTGCTGGCCTCCATCGAATACCTCGCTCCTCGGTCGTGTGCAGGTGTGCTTTCGCTACCCTGAGCCAGCCCGCCGCAATCGCGAGTGGCGTAGGCTTGCAGAAGGAGAGTACGCCCCCCAGGGAGGCACCGAATGCCCAGCGAGCAGCGTGAAATCGCGGATGGAACGCTCGTCGTTCGCAGCATCGAGAACGACGGCAGCCGCGTCGTTGCCTTCGCCGGGGAGCTCGACTTGGCGAACGCCGGCACCGCCGAGAGCGCGCTCGAGAGCTCGCTCACCGATGCGACGCTGCCGGTGGTCGTCGACATGCGCGAGCTCGAGTTCATCGACTCGACCGGGATCGCCCTGCTCGTCTCCGCTCTCAGCCGCAACCAGGACGGGATGCAGATCAGCTTCATCCCCAGTGACTCGCCCGCCGTCACCCGGGTGCTCGAGCTGACCGGGCTGGCCGAGCGCCTGCCGCTGGCCGGGGCCTAGCCTCCCGCCAGGTGGCCGAGTACGTGCAGGTGCTGACCACCGCCGGCTCGGCGGAGGAGGCGGAGCGGATCGGCACCGCGCTGCTCGAGCAGCGGCTCGCCGCCTGTGTGCAGACACTCGGCCCGATCGTCAGCCGCTATCGCTGGCAGGGCAAGGTCGAGCGCGAGCAGGAGTGGCAGTGCCTGGCCAAGACCGAGGCGCGGCTCTACGAGGAGGTCGAGGCGGCGATCCGCGCCAACGTCAGCTAGGCGCGCAGCTTGTAGCCCTGGCTGAAGAGGCGCAGGTTGACCATGAAAAGCGCGGCGGTCGCCGCGAGCAGGGCCAGCAGCGAGAGAGCGATGCTGACTTCGGTGAAGCCGACGAAGCCGTAGCGGACCAGGTTGATCATGTAGTAGATCGGGTTGAAGCGGGTCAGGGTCTCGAACGGCTGGGGCAGCAGGGCGGCCGAGTAGAAGACGCCGCCGAGGAAGATCAGTGGCTGCAGGATGAAGGTCTGGACGAAGGAGACGTCGTCGAACTGCTCGGCGCGCACCCCGGTGAGGACGCCGAGCTGGGAGAAGAAGAAGCCGACCAGGGCGAGCGAGGGGATCAGGACGAGGACGTGATCCACCGGCAGGCCGACCAGGATCACCGAGATGCAGAAGGTGATCACGGCGACCATCAGGCCGCGCATGAAGCCGCCGAGCGAGAAGGCGAGCAGGAGCTCCATGGGCGAGGCCGGCGAGGAGAGCTGGTCCTGGATCGCCCCCTGGAACTTCTGCTGCAGGATCGAGGAGGAGTTGTTGGCGAAGGCGTTGGTCGAGAAGGCCATCATGATCAGCCCCGGGATGACGAAGAGGATGTAGTCGATCCCGTGCAGGTGCTTGATCCGCGAGCCGAGCGCGGCGCCGAAGACCATGATGTAGAGGAAGGTTTCGAGCAGCGGCGCGCCCAGCGTCTGCTTCTTGATCTTCATGAAGCGGTTGACCTCGCGGCGCCAGAGCGTCGCGAAGCGGATCTGGGCGGCGCTCACTGGGCGGCGACCTCGACGTGCGAGCGCGAGAGCTCTTTGCGGCCGACCAGGGCCAGGTAGGCGTCCTCGAGCTTCTCGACGCCGTAGCGCTGGGAGAGCTCGCTGCTGGTTCCCTCGCCGACGATCTGACCGCCGTTGATGAAGGCGATCCGGTCGCAGAGCTGTTCGGCCTCCTCCAGGTAGTGCGTGGTGAGCAGGATCGTCGTCCCTTCCTGGTTGATCCGCTGCACGTAGTGCCAGAGCTCGAGCCGCAGCTCGACGTCGACGCCGGCGGTGGGCTCGTCGAGGATCAGCAGCCGCGGCCGGTGCATCATCGCCCGCGCCAGGATCAGCCGCCGCTTCATCCCGCCCGAGAGCGTGCGGGTGCGTTCGTCGCGCTTCTCGGTCAGCGAGAAGGTCTCGAGCAGCTCCTCGGTGCGGGCGGCCCGCTCGCGCTTGGGCATGCCGAAGTAGCCGGCGTGGTAGTCGAGCGTCTCGGCGACAGTGAGGAACCAGTCGAGGTTGGGCTCCTGCGGAGCCAGCCCGACCGCCTGCCGCGCGTCGCCGTAGTCGTTGATGGCGTCGTGGCCGAAGACCTGGATCGTGCCGCCGGTCGGCTGCGCCAGCCCGGTCGTGCAGTGGATCAGCGTCGACTTGCCGGCGCCGTTGGGGCCGAGCAGCCCGAACAGTTCCCCCTCGGCGATCTCCAGCGAGACCCCCCGCAGCGCCTCCACCCCGGTCGGGTAGCGCTTGACCAAATCCTCGATGTGCAGAGCCGCCGCAGCCACGGCGACAAACCTAGAGGACCGCCGGGTTCGGTCAGCGGGCGGCGCGGTTGAGCTCGCGGTTCATCACGCGCATGACGAGGCGGTAGGCGGGTTCGAAGTGGCGCTGGAGCCAGTGCAGGATGCGGCCGTCGGGTGAGGTGAAGACCAGGTAGCGGTTCTTCTCGGTCGCCTCGATGATCTTCTCGGCGACGCTCTCGGGGCTGACGGCGCGGCGCTCGAAGAGGGCGATCAGCTTGCGCACCTTCGGGCTCTCGCGGTCGATGCCGACGATCTCGACGGTTCCGACCAGGGGCGTCTTCACCGCGCCCGGGCAGACCAGGCTGACGCCGATGCGGTTCTTGCGCAGGTCGAAGCGCAGCACCTCGGAGACGCCGCGCAGGCCGAACTTGGCGGCGCTGTAGGGAGCGTGCCAGGGCAGGCCGAAGAGGCCGGCGACCGAGGCGACGTTGACGACGTGGCCGCCGCGGCGGGCCTCGATCATCGGCGGAACGAAGCACTCGAGCACGCTGATCGGCCCGATCAGGTCGATATCGATCGTGCGCCGCCAGTGCTCGTGTTCGAGCTGCTCGATTTTGCCCCAGGTCGAGATCCCGGCGATGTTCATCACCACGTCCATGCTGGGTGCGAGCGCGTGCACCTCGGCCGCGAGGGCGACCACCGCCTCGTGGTCGGCGACGTCGGCCGCGGCGTAGTGCGCGACGGTCCCGCCGGCCGCACGGATCTCGGCGGCGGCGCTCGCCAAGCCCTCGAGGTCGCGATCGGTGAGAAAGAGCTCGGCCCCGCGAGCGCCGGCGGCCTTTGCCGTCGCCCGCCCGATCCCGCTCGCCGCGCCGGTGATCAGGCAGCGCTTGCCGGCCAGACTCTCGACGCCCACCCTCACAAGCGCGCCGGCAGCTCTGGCTGGACTTCGAGCGTGTTGAGGGTCATCGCCAGCATCTCGTAGTGGCCGATCAGCAGGCAGAGCTCGATCAGGCGGATCTCGTCGAGGTGGGCGGTGAGGCGGGTCCAGAGCTCGGCTTCGATCTGGCGCCTGTCGTGCATCTCGTCGGCCGCCAGCAACAGCAGCTGCTGGCGCTCGGACCAACCCGGCGCGTCGGGACCGATGCGCACCCGCGATATCTCCTCTTGGCTGAGTCCGGCCCGGGCGCCGATCCGCTCGTGCTGGCTCCACTCGTATTCGCTGCCGGTGTTGTGGGCGACGCGGAGAATGACCAGCTCGGTATCGACGCGCGGCAGCTTGCCGCCCGGCATCAGCCCACCGGCGAACCAGAGCCAGCGCCGAAATAGTCCG
>DASZQM010000035.1:0-6398 GCA_035549645.1 Solirubrobacterales bacterium
GGCGTCGTTGAGGATCACCGCCAGGCGCGCGTACTCCTCGCCGAAGAGGTCGGAGATCTCGCGCTTCATCCGCTTCGCCAGGGCGGGGGAGGCGCCGGCGGTTGAGATCGCGATCGCCAGCGGGCCGGTGCGCACGATCGCTGGCAGGATGAAGTTGCAGAGCGGCGGCACGTCGACGATGTTGACCAACATCGCCCGCTTCTCGGCGTCGTCGTAGACCTTGATGTTGACCTCGGTGTCGTCGGTCGAAGCGATCGCCATGAAGACGCCCTCGAGGTCGGCGGCGCCGGCGTAGGCGCGCTTCTCCCACTCGATCGAGCCCTCGGCCGCGAGGCTCTCCAGCTCGGGGTGGGCGACCGGAGCGATCAGGGTCACGTCGGCGTCGCAGGCGAGCAGCCCCTCGACCTTCTCCAGCCCGATGTCGCCGCCGCCGACCACCACGCAGCGCCGCCCCTTCAGCTTCAGGCAGGCGATGTAGAAGGGGGTCTCGAGCATGTCGCGCACGCAGGACTGGTCGCAGATCCCCTTGCGCAGTTGACAGACGCACTCCTTGCCGGCATAGGCCTGGGCGGGCATAGGAGGAAGACTAGTGATGCGCGGCTATATGGAGTCGAGGGTGACGCGGAGGCCCTCGGAGAGGCCCATCTGGGGGCGCCAGCCGAGCTCGCGCTCGGCGCGGGCGGGGTCGATCGAGATGCGCTGCACCTCGCCGGTGCGGGGCGGTGCGAACTCGGGCTCGAAGTCGCCATTGCCGCCGAGCTCGCCGAGCGCGCGGACCAGCTCGAGCACGTCGGTCTCGATCCCGGTGCCGACGTTGATCGGCCCGATCGTCTCGGACTCCGCCGCGGCCAGCATCGCCGAGACCACGTCCCCCACATATATGTAGTCGCGGGTCTGCTTGCCGTCGCCGAAGACGGTCGGCCGCCCGCCCGCCCGCAGCTTGCCGCAGAAGATCGCGATCACACCGGCCTCGCCGAGCGGGTCCTGGCGCGGGCCGTAGACGTTGCCGAGGCGCAGCGGCACGCTGGAGAGCCCGTAGAGGCGCTCGTACAGCGCCAGGTAGCCCTCGCCGGCGAACTTGCTCTGGCCGTAGGGAGCCTCGGGCGCCAGCGGCGCGTCCTCGCGCAGCGGCAGCTCTTGCCCGTCGCCCTCGCCGTAGATCGCCCCGCCGGTGGAGCTGAAGACGACGCGGCGGGACTCGGCCACGCGCGCGGCCTCGAGCACGTTGGCGGTGCCGCCGACGTTGATCGAGGCGTCGAAGGCGGGGTCGGCGATCGACTTGCGCACGTCGATCTGCGCGGCCAGGTGGAAGACGACCTCGGGCCGCTCCCGGCCGAACAGCTCTTCCAGGGCCTCGCGGTCGCGGATGTCGGCCTCGACCAGGGTGGCGCCGCCGGCGATGCCCGGCTCGAGGTTCTCGCGGCGGCCGGTCGAGAGGTCGTCGACGACGATCACCTCGTCGCCGCGCGCCAGCAGCGCGTCGGTCAGATTCGAGCCGATGAAGCCGGCTCCGCCTGTCACGAGGGCCTTCATTGGGCCGCGATCCTACAGGCGTCGCCGAGCTCCCCTGCTACCCTCGCCGCCCGATGCGACTAATCGTCACCGAGAAGAACAACAGCGCCGAGAAGATTGCGACCTACCTCAGCAAGAACTCGGCGAAAGCGGACAAAACCTTCAAAGTCCCGTATTACACGTGGACCGACGACGCAGGCGAGGTCCAGCGCACGATCGGCCTCAAGGGCCACGTGCTCGGCCCGGCCTTTCCCGAGGGCTACTCGAACTGGCAGAAAACCGATCTGCACGACCTGATCGACGCCGAGCTGATCAAGGAGCCGACCGACAAGAACGTGGTCAAGGCGATCCGCAAGGTGGCGAAAGAGGCCGACGAGCTGGTGATCGCGACCGACTTCGACCGCGAGGGCGAGCTGATCGGGCTCGAGGCGCTGGAGGAGATGCTCGACGCCAACCCGGAGCTGGGCAATCGCGAGGAAACCAAGGCCGGGACGCTGCGGATCAAGCGCGCCCGCTACTCGGCGTTGACCAAAGAAGAGATCGAGCGCGCATTCAACGAGCTCGACGAGCTCTCCTATCCGCTCGCCAACGCCGGCGCCGCCCGCCAGGACATCGACCTGCTCTGGGGCGCGACGCTGACCCGCGCGGTCTCGCTCTCGACTCGCCGCTTCGGCTCCAACTTCCTCTCGGTCGGCCGGGTGCAGAGCCCGACCCTGGGCCTGATCGTCGAGCGCGAGATGGAGCGCCGCGCCCACGTCGCCAAACCCTTCTGGGAACTCTTCGCCAAGTTCCAGCATCCCGACGGCAGCTTCGAGACCCACCACGAGACCGACAAGTTCTGGGAGAAGGCCGAGGCCGACGCGGCGCTCGCCGGCACCGCCGGTCCGGGCACGGTCAAGTCGGTGACGGCGCGCAAAAACACGCGCAAACCGCCGACCCCCTACAACACCACCGCTTTCACCACCGATGCTTCCAGCCGCCTCGGCATCACGCCCGCCAGCGCGATGCGCCTCGCCGAGGACCTCTACATGGACGGCTTCATCTCCTACCCGCGTACCGACAACACGGTCTACCCGCAATCGCTGCCGCTGCGCGAGCTGGTCACCTCGCTGGTCAAGGTCAAGGAGTTCTCCGCCGCCTCGGGCCTGCTCGACGGCGAGCTCAAACCGACCCGCGGCAAAAAAGAGACGACCGACCACCCGCCGATCTACCCGACCCAGGCCATCCACCCGGGCGCCCTCGGCGACGGCCCCAAGAAGCGCGTCTACGAACTGGTCGTGCGCCGCTTCCTCGCCACCTTCAGCCCGCCGATGATCACCGAGTCGACCCGCGCCGACATCCAGGCGGGAGACCAGACCTACTTCGTCCGCGGCTCGGTCGTCGTCGACCCCGGCTTCGCCGGCATCTACACCTACGCCCGCTCCTCCGACGAGGAGATCCCGGCGCTGCAGGAGGGCCAGACGCTGCAGCTCGACGGAGAGCCCTGGATCGTCGACAAGGAGACCCAGCCGCCCGGCCGCATCTCGCAGGCGAAGCTGGTCGAGATGATGGAGGAGCGCGGCCTCGGTACCAAGGCGACCCGCGCCGACATCATCAAGAAGCTCTTCGACCGCGGCTACGTCTACAGCAACCCGCCGATCCCGACCGAGACCGGGATCGCGATGTACGAGGCGTTCAAGAAATACGTGCCGGCGATGGCGACGCCGGAGATGACCGCTCAGCTCGAGGCGGAGATGGATCAGATCGCCGCCGGCCAGATGAGCAAGGACGGCGTCGTCGGCGACAGCCGCGAACTGCTGCACAAAACCTGGACCGAAATCGACGAGAGCCGCGAAGACCTGGCCAAAGTCGTCTGGAAGGGCATGGACGAGGACCGCATCCTCGGGCCCTGCAAGGTCTGCGAAGAGGCCGGCCGCACCAAGGAGGACGGCTCGCCCAACATGCTGCGCGTGATCCGGGCGAAAAAGTCCGGCAAGCGCTTCGTCGGTTGCGGCGGCTGGAAAGCCGACGACCCGGAGTCCTGCGACCAGACCTTCCCGCTGCCCCAGCGCGGCGACGTCTTCAAACTCGAGGAACGCTGCTCGGTCTGCGGCGAGACCCCGCGGCTGAAAGTGCAGCCATGGCGCGGCCGCCCCTGGAACCTCTGCCTCAACGACGACTGCGAGTCGATGCAGGAGATGAAGCGCAAACGCGCCGAACGCGAAGCGGCGAAAGCGGCCAAAGAAGCGATGGCGGAGCAGCCAATGCCAGAGGGCGACGAGGAAAAAGTCCCGGCCAAAGCCAAAAAGGCCAAGGTCGCCACGAGCAAAGCCGATACGGCCACGCGCGGCCGCAAACGCGCCAAGGCCGCCGCCAAATAAGGCATGTTCATCTCGCTGGAGGGCATCGACGGCTCCGGCAAGTCGACCCAGGCGAAGCTGCTGGCCGAGAAGCTCGGCCCGGACACGCTGCTGATCCGCGAGCCGGGCGGGACCGAGGCGGCGGAGCGGATCCGCGAGCTGCTCGCCGACCCCGCGGTCGAGCTCGATCCCTTCGCCGAGCTGCTGCTCTTCCTCGCCGCTCGCGCCGACCTCACCGCGCGGGTGATCCGGCCGGCGCTGGAGGCGGGCCGCCACGTCGTCGCCGACCGCTTCGCCGACTCCAGCGTCGCCTACCAGGGGGCGGCACGGGGGCTCGGGGTGGGGGAGACGATCTCGCTCACCGACAACGCCAGCGACGGGCTCTGGCCCGACCTGACGATCCTGCTGCGGGTCGACCCGGAGGCCGGCCTCGCCCGCGCCGAGGGCACCGACCGCTTCGAGTCCGAGGGCCTGGAGCTGCAGCGCACCGTCGCCACGGCCTACGAGGAAATCGCCAAGATCGCCTCGGACCGCGTCGTGATCGTCGAGGGCGACGGTAGCGTCGAGGAGGTCCAGGCGCGTGTCATGGCGGCCGTCCAGGCCCACATCGCGTGATGACGCAGATCCAAACCGCCGCCGCGTGATGTCGCAGTTCCCGCCGCATACCGGAGGAAACTGCGACATCAAGGTGTTGGAGGGGGTTACCGAGCACCAGCCGCGGGCGCGGATGGTGCTGACAGCCGCTCTCGCCTCGCGGCCGTCGCACGCCTACCTCTTCCGCGGGCCGCGTGGGTCGGGCAAGGCCGCCGTCGCCCGCGCCTTCGCCGCCGAGCTGCTCGCGATCGATGCCGCCGATCCCGACGACGCCAAGCGCCGCGCACTGCTCGACCCATCGCCCCATCCCGATCTGGTCTGGCTGACCCCGCGCGGCGCTCAGCACATGGTCGAGGAGGTGCGCGAGCGGGTCATCCGCGCCGCCTCCTACCGCCCCTTCGAGGGGGAGAAGCGGGTCTTCGTGATCGAGGCTGCCGAGCAGATGCGCGACGAGAGCCAGAACGCGCTGCTGAAGACGCTCGAGGAGCCGCCCGACTTCGTCCACATCCTCCTGCTCAGCTCCGAACCGGCCCTGCTGCTGGAGACGATCGCCTCGCGCTGCCAGCCGATCGACTTCGCCCCGCTGCCCCCGGAGGCGATAGAAGCGGAGCTCGGTAGGGGCGATCCCGGCGAGCTGGCGGCGGCGGCGCGCCTATCTGGCGGCGACGTCGATCGCGCTCGCTACCTGCTCTCCGAGCACGGTCGCGCTCTGCGCAACGCTGCGCTGCAGCTCGACGAGAACTGGTCCCAGGTACTGAAGGTTGCCGAGACCGAGGGCGAGGAGGCGGAAGCCGAGGCGCGCGGGCGGCTCGAGGAGGAAACCGAGGTGGGCGTCAAACGCAGTGCCCGCGACATCACCGACGAAGCCAAACGCGCCGGTCGCAGGCGCCGCACCGAGACTCTTGACTTGGCCCTCGAGCTCTTCGCCGGCTGGCATCGCGATCTCGCCGCGACGGCTGCCGGTGCCGACGAGGTCGTCTTCAATCGTGACCGCTTGGGCGAGCTCGGGTCCCGTGCCGCCTCGCTCGACCCTGCCCGCCCGCGCCGCGCCGCCGAGCTGGTCGAGGACACCCGCCGCCGCCTCGACCTCAACGTCTCCGAGGAGCTAGCTCTCGAGGCGCTCTCGTTTCGGCTCGCCGCCGTTTTCGCCTGAGCCCGCCCCCTGTGCCCGCGCCTTTTCGATCGCCCGCTCCTGGGCGAGGCGGGTGATCTGGGCCGCCTGGCGGGACATCGTGACGCTGAAGTTGAGCGCCAGGCCGAGCAGGAAGAGCAGCACGATCGAGAAGAGGGCGACGTTGGTGTCGCGCACGCCCATCGCGTCGGCGACCAGCTCGAGCAGGCGGGGGAAGGCGGCGCCGACCAGCATCCCCAGGCCGGCGACGAACCAGACCACGCTGAAGCGCTCCTGCAGCTTGTCGCGGCGAATCAGCTCGAGGACCAGGGCCATGAAGGCGATCGCCAGGATCGCGGCGATGATCCGCGTCTGCGAGGTGAGGTGGACCTTGGGGCTGTCGCTCGCCGCCAGGGCCAGCAGGGCGCTCACGGCTCCCCGGCCTCCGCGTGGCGGGGCCGGAACTGTCCGACCAGCAGCACGATCATCCCCTTGAAGATGAAGAAGGCCGAGCGCACTGGCGTCAGGAACGAGCTGCCGCCGGCCCGCTCCAGCATCCGCACCGGCAGCTCCTCGACCCGCAGGCCCTCGCGCACCGCCAGCTGCAGCGACTCGATCTCGGCGAAGTCGGGCGAGTAGTGCTCGCTGAAGAGCTTCATCACGCGGCGGTTCGCCGCCCGCATGCCGCTGGTCGTGTCGGTGAAGCGCTGGCGCGTCGCCAGGGTGAGGAAGAAGCGGAAGACGCCGGTGCCGATGCGGCGCGAGAGCGTCGGCTTGTAGTCGTCGCTCTCGGCTTTGCCGGGATCGCGGTAGCGCGAGCCGATCACCAGGTCGGCGCGGTC
>DASZQM010000036.1:0-8640 GCA_035549645.1 Solirubrobacterales bacterium
GCCGATCGACATCGATCAGCTCTTCAACACCTTCCCCGCGCCGGTGCGGCGGGCGCTGTCGCAGTTCATCCAGGGCAACGCGGAAAACTACGCCGGTGCCGGCAAGACGGCCAACGAAACCTTCAAATACCTCGGCGTCGGTCTCAACCGCGCCGGGGCCTTCGCGCACGACCTCACCGCCGACGAACGGCTCTTCTCGCGCTTCCTGGTCAGCTCGAGCAAGCTGGGCACCGCGGTCTCCGAACGCAGCGAAGAGCTTTCCAGTGCGATCGCCAACGCCAACGAAGCCTTCGGCGCGATCGCCAGCCAGAACACCGCCCTGAGCGACAGCCTGAAGCTGCTGCCACCGACCTTCCGGCAGGCCAACACGACCTTCGTCAACCTGCGCGCCGCGCTCGACGACGTCGAACCGCTGATCAACACCTCGCGCACGGCGACCAAGGAACTGGCCCCCTTCCTCGGCGAACTGCGTCCCGTCCTCTCGAAAGCGGTGCCGGTCTTCAAGAACCTGCGCCTGACCGTCGACCGCAAGGGCTTCGCCAACGACACGGCGGAACTGCTCGCCTCCCTGCCGACGGTGCAGCAGCGAGCCTCGAAGGCCTTCCCGCACTCCGAAGACGCGATCACCGCCTTCCAGCCCAACCTCAACTTCATCCGCGCCTACACGCCCGACCTCTTCAACGGCTTCGCCCGCCTCGGTCAGGTCAGCGCTCCCTACGACGGCAACGGGCACTACGTGCGCAGCAGCTTCAGCGACCTCAACCTCTTCAAATACAACGCCGGCAATCGTGAACTGGAACCGATCAAGCCGTCAGAACAGTACGGGCCATTCGGCGAATCGGCTGGCGTCAAGCGCCTCTGTCCGGGTGGCGCCAGCCAGCCCGCCGCCGATGGCTCGAGTCCCTTCGTCGAACCGCCGCACTCCGGTTCCGGCGTGACCGCGTCCGACTGCAACCCGGCCGACGCGCCCCCCGGGCCATGAGAAAAACAGTCGCCATCGGAGCGGTAGTCGCGGCAGTGGTCGTGGTGGTCGTGCTGCTCTTCTCCGGCAGCAGCAGCAGCGGCGATTACGTCGTACGGGCGATCTTCGACAACGGCGGCTTCATGGTCAAGGGCGAGCAGGTGCGCGTCGCGGGAGCCAACGTCGGCGAAATCGAATCGGTCGGGGTGACCCTGCCGGGCGAAATCGACAGCTACGAAGGCGGCAAGGAAAAAGCGGTGAGCGGCAAGGCGGTGATCGTGATGAAGATCACCGACCCGGGCTTCCAGGACTTCCGCAGCGACGCCAGCTGCCTGATCCGCCCGCAGTCGCTGATCGGCGAGAAGTTCGTCGACTGCCGCCCCACCCTTCCCCGCGCCCCCGGCTCACCCCCGGCACCGCCGCTGAAAGAGGTTCCGAAGGGGCAGCCGGGCGCCGGTGAGCTGCTGCTGCCGCTTGAGAACAACAGCACCAGCGTCGACCCCGACCTGATCAACGACATCAACAAACTGCCTTATGCGCAGCGCTTCCGCCTGATCTTCAACGAACTCGGCGCCGGTCTCGCCGGTCGCGGCAAAGACCTCGAAGAGGCGGTCAAGCGCGCCAACCCGGCCCTGCGCGACGTCGACCGCCTGATCGGCATCCTCAACGACCAGCGCGATCAGCTGGCCCAGCTCGCCAGTGACTCCGAGCAGATCCTCGGGCCGCTCTCGCGCGAAAGCACCCACGTCGCCGGCTTCTTCGTCAACTCCGGTGCCGCCGCGCAGGCGACCACTGAAAAGGGCGCCGACCTCGAAGCCTCGCTGCAGAAGTTCCCCGCCTTCCTGCGCCAGTTCCGCACCACGATGCGCAGCCTGCAGGGCTTCTCCGACGCGGCAACGCCGACCTTCGCCTCGCTGGGCAAGGCGGCACCCTCCTTCACCGAAGCGACCCGCCTGCTGACGCCCTTCTCGGCCGCCTCGACCGTGTCGCTGAAGTCGCTCGGCGTCACCGGCGAAGAAGCCGGTCCGACCTTCCGGGCCGCCGATCCGATCGTGCGCAAGACGAGCGAGCTGGCCCGCACCGGCGTCAGCCCGACCACCAACCTGGCGAAGTTCTTTGCCAGCACCAAGGAAACAAAGGGCTTCGATTCGCTCGTCGATCTGATCTACAACTTCACCGCTGCCTCCAATGGCTTCGACAAGTACGGGCACTTCACCCGCACCCTGGTCACACTGACCAACTGCCTCGAATACGAGCTCGAAGCCAGCGGCTGCTCGGCCAAGTTCACTGGCCCCGAAGCGGGCGCTTCCTCTGCCTCGACCGCGTATCTCTACGACCTGCTCGAAAAGCAGCAGTCGCTCGAAGCAGGCGAAGTGGGGGGGACACTGGCGCGTCCGGGCGGACCTGCTTCCACCGTCGCCCCCTCCGCGCCCGTTGCTCCCGAAGCTCCTGAAATCGCCCAGGGTCGCCAACTCGGCTCGACAGCGTCTCCCACGGCGACCCCGCGCCAGCGTGCCCTCCTCGACTATCTCCTCGGCCCATGAGAAACCGCAGCGGCATACAGGGGGTGGCGAGCAGCCCGGTGATCGTCGGGGCGGTGACGGTGCTCGTGGTGCTCGTCGCCGTCTTCCTTGCCTACAACGCCAACAACGGTCTGCCCTTCGTGTCCACCTACGACCTGCACGCCCGCGTGCCCAACGCCAACGCCCTGGTCAAGGGCAACGAGGTGCGGATCGGCGGCGCCCGTGTCGGCGTCGTCAAGTCGGTGGTGCCGGTGCAGACCGGCAACGGCGGGGTCGCGGCCGAACTCAATCTCAGCCTCGACAAGAACGTCGAGCCGCTGCCGAAGAACTCGACGATGATCATCCGGCCCAAATCGCCGCTCGGCCTCAAGTACCTGCAGATCGTGCCCGGCGACTCGAAGGAAGGCTTCGCCGCGGGGGAAACGATCCCGGTCAAGGCGGCTCGCCCGGAACCGGTCGACATCGACCAGTTCTTCGACATGTTCGACGAAAAGACGCGCAAATCGATCCAGCGCGGGCTCGCCGGCTTCGGCAACGCCTTCGCCGGCCGCGGGCCGCAGCTCAACAACGCCTTCGCCGCGCTGCGTCCGCTGCTCGAACACTCACAGCCCGCCCTCGGTGATCTCGTCGCCCCCAGCACCGGCTTCGGGGATTTCTGGCGTGCGCTCGAGGCACTCTCGGCAACCGTCGCTCCGGTCGCCGAGGAACAGGCGAGCATGTTCGCCGCGCTCGACCGTACCTTCGCCGCCTTCGCTCGCGTCTCCCGCCCCTACATTCAGGAAACGATCTCCCAGGGCCCGGAAACGCTCGAAACGGCGACCGAAGACCTGCCCGCGATCCGCCCCTTCCTGCACAGTTCCGAACGTTTCTTCGCCGCCCTGCGCCCCGGTGCCAAGGTGCTCGGCGAAACCTCGCCGACGATCGCCGCGGCGCTGCGTGCGGGTATCCCGGCGCTCAACCGCTCACCGGTCTTCAACGCACAGATCCCACCCACCGCCGATGCGCTGCTCGCCTTCCAGAATTCGACTGGAGTCTTCAATGGTCTCGACCTGCTGATCGACACCAACGAACTGCTCGGCCCGGCAATTCGCTTCATCGCCCCGGCGCAGACGACCTGCAACTACCTCAGCATCGCCTTCCGCAACCTGGCCAGCGCCTCGGAAGAAAACAACGGCCTGGGCGGCTGGCTCAATGCGATCTCCTTCCAGCCGGCGGATGGGCTGAACAACGAGGGCGGTCAGGCCTCGGCACCGGCCAACGGCAGCGAACCGGCGGGGTCCAACTTCGGCATCAAACTCAATCACCTGCACTCCAACCCCTACCCCAATACGGCCTCCCCGGGGCAGCCGAAGGAGTGCGAAGCCGGCAACGAGCGCTACGAAAGCACTACGGGCAGGACGACGATCGGCAATACCTCGCGTGACGACGGCACCACGACCTCCGGCCAGTCGAAGAAGCAGAAAGAAGAAGCCGAACGATGAGTCGTCTGCCGGAGCGAGACACCCGCGCGGGGGCGACCAACAGCCGCTTCAAATGGCGGCCGAGCAATGCTCTGATCGCGATCATCTTCATCCTCGTCTTCACGATCGGTCCCTACCTGGCCTTCACCGGCCACGTGCCCTTCACCAGCTACGGCTACCAGCTCAAGGCCACCTTCAGCAACGGGGTCAACATCGCCACCAACTCGCCGGTGCGGATCGCCGGGGTCAACGTCGGCCGCGTGATCTCGACCGAACGCGACGGCGACGCGACCACGGTCACCTTCACGGTCGAAGGCAAAGGCCGGCCGGTCCACGACGACGCCTTTGCCGCGATCCGTCCGCGCATCTTCCTCGAGGGCAACTTCTTCATCGACCTCTCCCCGGGCAGCCCGAGCGCGCCGGAACTCGGCAGCGGCGACACGATCCCGGTCAGCCACACCTCGACCTGGGTCCAGATCGACGAAGTCCTCACCGCCCTGCAGGCGCCGGTCCGCGCCGACCTCAGCCACCTGCTCGAGGGCTACGGCACCGCCCTCACCCACAAGCCGACGGCGGCCGAAGACGAAACTCAGGAGCCGGAGGTCCGGGGCAAGACCGGCGCCGAAGCCCTCAACGGCGGCTTCCGCTACGGCGGCGACGCCGGCCGCTACAGCTCCGAGGTGACCAACGCCCTGCTCGGCACCGAGCCGCACGATCTCTCGAAGCTGGTTGCCGGTTCGGCCCGCACCTTCGGTGCCCTGGCCAAGAACGAGGAAGACCTCAAGGGGCTGATCGTCAACTTCGACACCTTCACCGGTGCCCTCGCCGCCCAGTCGGCAAACCTCTCGACCACGGTCCACCGCCTCGCGCCGACCCTGCAGAACTTCCACAGCTCGCTGGTCAGCCTCAACGAAACGTTGCCGCCGCTGCGCGCCTGGGCGATCGAGATGAACCCGGCGGTTGCCGAGATCCCGGCCCTGATCAAGGCCGGCAGGCCGTGGCTCGAACAGGCACGGCCGCTGCTCTCGGGCAAGGAGGCCGGCGGCACGGCGAAGCTGCTGCGCGAAGCCACACCGGGGCTCGCCGGCGCCGCCCAGGCGGGCAAGGCCGTTGCCCTGCCGCAGCTCAACCGGATCAGCCTCTGCACCACCAAGGTCATCGTCCCGACCGGCAACCAGACGCTCAACGACCAGTTCAGCACCGGCGGCCCCAACTACCGTGAGTTCCTCTACTCACTGACCAACTTCGCCGGTTGGGGGCAAGGCTTCGATGGCAACGGGCCCTTCCTGCGCATCCAGCCCGGCGGCGGCGACTTGCTGGTCGAGCAAGCGAACCAGTTCGGCAACCTGAGCACGGACAAACAGGACTTCGCCCACACGATCGCGCCGCCGCTCGGCACCCAGCCGCAGCTCGGTGGCCGGCCGCCGAAGAAGCCTGATGTTCGCTGCGACAGCAACCCGGTTCCCGACGAGAACAGCGGCCTCGGCCAGGTGGGCCCCGCGAGCCCGGCGGTGGTGAGCCCGTGAGCCGCTGGTCCCACTTCCGCTCTTCGCTCACGCGCCAGGCGCGAGGGCGCAGCAAGGACACGATCGCGATCATCGTCCTGGTCGCGATCGGCATCGTGATGACGCTGTGGATCTTCACCCAGCAGAAAGCCTCGCTGCCCTCCTGGGTGCCCGTCGTCGGCGAAGAATTCGCCCACGTAACCGGTGAGTTCACGACGGCCCAGGCCGTCACTCCAGGACAGGGGCAGGCCGTCGACATCGCCGGCATCCAGATCGGCAAGGTCACCTCGGTCGACCTCGAAGACGGCCACGCCGTCGTCGGCATGGACATCGAGCCGAAGTACCTCGAACTGATCCACCCCGACGCGTCGCTGCTGCTGCGGCCGAAAACGAACCTCAACGACATGATCGTCGAGGTCGATCCCGGCACAGGCAAAGGTCACATCAAGGACGGCTACAACTTCCCGCTCTCGCGCACCGAACCCAACGTCAACCTCGACGCCTTCCTCGCCACCCTCGACGCCGACACCCGCCAGTACATCCAGCTGCTGGTGGCCGGTGGCGCGCAGGGGATCGGCGGCCGCGGCGTGCAGCTCGGTAATGCCTTCCGCCGCCTGCAGCCGTTCTCGCACTACATCGCCGACCTCAACAAAGCGGTGGCGACCCGGCGCGAGGCGCTGGCCCACGTGATCCACGACTTCGGGTTGTTGACCACCGAACTCGGCCGCCACGATGCTGCGATCGAACACTGGGTCAGCTCCTCCAAGGGCGCGCTGGGCAATTTCGCCAATCAGCAGCACTCGATCGAAGAAATCCTCGTCGAATTCCCCTCGACCCTGTCGGCGGCCGAATCGGCCTTCGCCAGTGCCGACACCTTCGCCAAGACCGCCCGCCCGGCCCTGCTGGGCCTGATCCCCCAAGCCCAGGCGTTGAAGCCTGCGCTGAAGGCCAACGAGCGTCTTTTCGAACAGACGCTGGCGCCGATTCGCGACCAGATCCGTCCCTTCACCCGCGAAACCCGGCCCGTGCTCACTCACGTCAAGCAGGGCTCTTCCTCACTGAGCAAGAGCGTTCGCGGCTTCGGCAACTCGCTCGGCAGCTTCAACAGCTTCCTCAATGAGCTCGCCTACAAGCCGAAGGGCAAGCAGCAGAGCTACCTCTTCTACCTGCCCTGGCTCAACCACAACACCAACGCGACCTTCAACCTCAGCGATCCAGCAGGCCCGATCGGCAGAGCCCTGGTGATGATCTCCTGCAACGGCACCGAACTTGCGTACGGCTTCGCGAACGGCAAACCGTACATTCAGGCCCTGCTCAGGGGAGCAAATGTGCCGCGCAAGAGCGAACTGCCCGCGATTCCGCCCGATAAAACGACGCCAGCCGCAACCGGCTGCGGCCCGGAAACAGAATGAGCAAGCGCGCCCCCAGCACAACCCAGCTTCTGGTCATCGCTGGCTTCGCGCTGTCCTGCTTCGGCATCCTGCTCTTCCTCTGGATCACCTTCGGCGGGCCGACGCCGTTCAAGGCGAAGCCGTACGAGATCAACGTCCCGTTCAAGGAGGCAACGCAGCTCGCCCAGCAGTCCGACGTGCGCATCTCGGGCGTCTCGGTCGGCAAGGTCCAGGACATCGTCCTCGCGCCCAACGGGGAACAGGCGATGGCCAAGGTCGACATCAACGACAAGTACGGGCCACTGCCCGCCGACACCAGGGCCATCCTGCGCACCAAGACCCTGCTCGGCGAGACCTATATCGAACTCACGCCGGGCAGCAAAGACGGTCCGCGCCTCGCCGACGGCGGCACCTTGCCTGAAGCCCAGATCGCCGAATCGGTGCAGCTCGACGAGATCTTCCGCACCTTCAACGCCAAAACCCGCGCCGCCTTCCAGACCTGGCAACAGGAAGCCGCCAACGCGATCGAGGGACAGGGAGCCAGCCTCTCCTATGCCTTCGGGGAGCTCGAACCGACCTTCACCCAGTTCGACCGCCTCTTCCGCGTGCTCGACAGCCAGCGGCTGGCGGTCAAGCAGCTCTTCCGCAACGGCGCAACCTCGCTGCAGGCGCTGCGCGGTCGCCAGGGCGAGCTGGCGAGCCTGATCCAGAACTCCAACGCCGTCTTCAAGACGACCGCCGAACGCGATCGCCAGATCGAAGCCCTCTTCCGCGCCTTCCCGACCTTCCAGGACGAGTCGCGCCTCACCCTCGATCGTCTCAAGAGCTTCGCCGTCAATGCCGACCCAGTGATGAAGCAGCTGGTTCCGGTGGCCGAAGAACTCTCGCCGACCCTGATCGCCTTCTCCAAGCTTGCGCCGGAAGCGAAGGGCTTCTTTGAAGGCCTCGAACCGGTCATCGATCGCGCCCCGACCGGTTTCCCCGCGGCCCGCAAGCTCTTCCGCGACCAGTTCCCGCCGCTGTTGCGCGCGGTCGACCCGTTCCTGCGCAACCTCAACCCGGTCATTACCGGCCTCGGTCTCTACAAGCACGAGCTGACGGCGACCATGGGCAACCTTTCTTCGATCTCCAACGCGGTGCTGCCCACCAATGCGAAGGGCAACCAGGTCCACTACGTACGGGCAATGGGTCCGTTCAACCCTGAATCGCTGGCTACCTACCCAAGTCGCACGACGACCAACCGGACCAACGCCTACCCGCAGCCCCTGGCAATGAAGAGCCTTGCAACGGGCCTGCCGAGTTTCGATACGCGCGGATGCACCGCTGGTGTCACGGCCACGCTCAATGAAAAAGCCACGCTGGAAAGCCCGGCCTTCAACGAACGCACCAAGCAGAGCAAGAAGACCACTGCGGACAACGAAAAATTCTCGAAGAACTTCTTCGAAGCCCTCAAGAAGTACGCCTTCGCCGGACAGACAGACTCAGTAGCGATCGGAGTCCCGGGCTGCTTCCAGCAGGCACCCTTCAACCCGATCGGTCGCAGCGGTCCGCCGACGACCTACCAGCACACTTACGAACAGGGCCGCTAGCCAGCTCTAGCGCTTGCGCCGCTCTGCTGACGGCGACTCGAAGGCGGCAATCGCGAAAGTGGTGGGAAAGCACTCCATCCCGCCACCGGCGGACCGCTCAGCGCTGGCGCCTTCGATCTCCTTGACGCGCTCGATCAGTTGCCGGGAGGCCTCGGTGAATTCTTCCCAGCCGGTCTCGTCCACGCCACCGCCGGCCCAGTAGAAGATCGCG
>DASZQM010000037.1:0-3215 GCA_035549645.1 Solirubrobacterales bacterium
AGCCGCTGTGGCATCCATAACCGATACAACGAGCCGACCGCTCCAATACTTGTTTAGGGCTCGCGGCCGATCAAAAAAAGATGAGCGGCCCGCTCAAGGGCCGAAATGCTCTTCCTGGGGAGCCCAGTCGACCCCAGTCCCATCGGGGAGGCGGTAGTCGTCGGCGCCGGGGTCGCGAAAGGGCGGATCGCAGTCGCGCTGGGAGCCGGTGCCAAGCCTCGGCAGGGTGCCTTCCCACTGGCAGATCAGGTTGCCGCGCTGGTGGAAGGAGCGGAAGGGCCCCGGCCAATCGCTCCAGGCGCGGAAGAACGCGTTGGCTTCGAGCATGACCCGGCCAAAGGGACCGGCGCGCAGGGCGAACGGCGAGTCGTTGCCGGGGGTCCAGATCGTGTTGCCGCTGAGCCGCACGCCGCGCGTCGGACCGACGATCTGGACGATCAGCGGCGGTCCGCAGTCCGCGCTCGGCGGCGCGCAGGGCGCGTCGTTGCGCAGCATCAGGTTGTCTTCGAGGACGACGTGGGCGACCGGGGCGGGCTGGTCCTTGACGAAGAAGCCCTGGCAGCGGTTGTCGTGCAGGTAGTTGCGGCGGAAGTAGAGGCCGTCGCCACCCCAGACCGACTGCAGGCAGTCGCTGTGGTTGCCGTTCTCCCGCACCCCGCGGATCTCGTTGCCTTCGATCAGGACGCCGTAGGGATCCGGGTCGCCGCTGTCGTGGTAGCGGTTGAGGCGGATCGCGTCCTCGCCGAAGGGACCGGCGAAGAGGTTGCCGCGGATCGTCGTGTCCGAGATCGAGGTCGAGGTCGTCGGGCCGGCTTCGACGCCGAAGTAACCGCCGTGGATGCGGTTGTGTTCGACCGCGATCTTGCGCGAGCCCGGCTCGATCACGATTTCGTCGCTGACGTCGAAGCGGGCGAGGGTGAGGTGCGAGCCGCTCAGCTCGGCGCCGTCGATCGTCGCCTTGCCGGGGTTCTCAGCGCGCACCGTGACCCCCGGCGCCCGCGCTTGGGCCGAGAGCGTCAGCTCACCGTAGTGGCCGTCGGCGAGGCAGACGACCTTCCCCGCCGGCGCCGGTGACAGTGCCATGTGCAGGGCGACCAGGCTGTGGACGACCAGCGAGCAGGCGCTCACGGGCCGTAGTGCTCTTCGGCCGGGGCCCAGTCGACGCCACGACTGCCGCCGAGCCTGTAGTCATCGGCTGCGGGGTCGGGGAAGGGCAGCTCGCACGCCGTCGTCTGGCCGCTGGGCTGGGGCCAGGCGCCGCCTTCGGCGGCTTCGATTTCGCAGCTCGTGTTGTCGCGCAGGAGCGCGGGCCTCATGTCGGTGTCGGTCCAGAGTCGGTAGATCACGTTGTCTTCGATCCGGGTGTCGGAGCCGGTGCTGACGCGGAAGGCGGCGATCGAGTCGAGGTGGTCGCCCCAGATCGTATTGCGGCTCATCACGAAGCCGCTGTAGGGGCCGGCGACCTGGAAGTACATCGGCTGCCCGCAGCTGGAGAGGGGCTTGCCGCACGGTTGGTGATTGCGCAGGAAGAGGTTGTCTTCGACCCGGATGCCGTGGATCGGTCCGGAGACCCCGCCGAGGCTGGCCTGGTCCTTGACGAAGAAGCCCTGGCAGCGGTTGTCGTGCAGGTAGTTGCGGCGGAAGACGATGTGGTCGCCGACCCAAACCGTCTGCAGGCAGTCGGAGTGGGCGCCGTTCTCCCGCACCTGGGTGATCTCGTTGCCTTCGATCAGGATGCCGACGCCGTCACCGTTGGCGTCGTGGTAGCGGTTGAGGTGGATCGCGTCCTCGCCGAAGGGCCCGATCAGCTGGTTGCCGACGATCTTGGTGTCGTTGACGGTGGTGGTGTCGGTGGGTCCGGCTTCGATTCCCTCGCCGCCGCCGGTGATCCGGTTGTGTTCGACGGTGATGCCGGTGGCCCCGGGCTCGACCTGCACGCCGGAGGTCGAGACGAAGTGGGAGAGGGTGAGGTCGTTGCCGGCCAGCGATGCGCCTTCGATCGTCGCCTTGCCGGGGTGCTCGGCGCGGACGGTGACGCGATCGGAGCGCGGCCCGGCGTCGAGTTCGAGCTTGCCGTAGCTGCCGTCGGCGAGGCAGACGACGGCGCCGCCCCCGGCACCGGAAGCGAGCTGCTCGGCTTCGGGCAGGCTGGCCACCGTGCGGGTGCAGGGGGGCGGCCCGGGAGCCACGCTGGCTGCGTCCTGGGCAGGCGCCGAGGAACCACAGCCACCGAGGCCGAGGAGAAACAGGACGAGCCCGGCCAAGGCGCTGGCCGGGCTCGCGTACGCCAAGCGTTTACGCGGGGTCACACCCGATCAACGTCAAGGCCCGTAATGCACTTCTGAGGGCGCCCAGTCGACACCCCGTTCGCCACTGAGGCGGTAGTCGTCTGCGGCCGTGTTGGCGAAGCTGAGGCTGCAGGCTTTGGTCTCGCCGATCGGGGTCGACCAAGAGCCGCCCGAGCCCGTTTCACGCGTGCAGACGGTGTTGTTGCGAAGCGTCGCCGGCGTCATGTTCCAGTCGGTCCAAAGCCGGTAGATCACGTTGCCTTCGAGCAGGGTGTCGGAGCCGATGCCGCCGCTGCCTTCGCCGCGGAAGGCGGCGATCGAGTCCATGCCGTCGCCCCAGATCGTGTTGCGCTTCATCGTGAAGCCCGTATAGGGACCGACCGGCTGGAAGTACATCGGCTGCCCGCAGCTGGAGAGCGGCGCCCCGCAGGGTTCCTTGTTGCGCAGGAAGAGGTTGTCTTCGACCGTGATCCCTTCCACCGGCCCACCGGGGATTTCGGAGGTGCTCAGCGTCTGGTCCTTGACGAAGAACCCCTGGCAGCGGTTGTCGTGCAGGTAGTTGCGCTTGAAGACGATGTGATCGCCGCGCCAGACCGTCTGCAGGCAGTCGGAGTGGTTGCCGTTCTCCCGCACCTGGGTTATCTCGTTGCCTTCCACGTAGAGGCCGTGGTAGCGGTTGGCGTGGATCGCGTCCTCGCCAAAGGGACCGATCAGCTGGTTGCCGACGATCCGCATTTCCGAGCACCAGGTGCGTTCGGTCGGGCAGGCATCGACGCCCTCGCCACCGCCGGTGATGCGGTTGTGTTCGACCGTCATCGCGTTGGCGCCCGGTGCGATCACGACGCCGTTGGGGATGACGAAGCGAGCCAGGGTCAGGTGTGAGCCCTGCAGGCTGGCCGATTCGATCGTCGCCTGGCCTGGGTTCTG
>DASZQM010000038.1:0-6487 GCA_035549645.1 Solirubrobacterales bacterium
CGCGGCCGTGAACTCGAAGCAGCTCTACCGGATGCGCGCCCCGGCCTCCGGCCGCGAGGCCCTAGCCCACGCCGAGCCCGGCCAGGTCTACCTCGACCGCGAGACCGGCGAGGAGATGGAGCCAGTGGCCGCGGTCCTCCCGCTGGCCCCAAGCGCCTCATCCTTGCCGCGCACTCCCGAGAACCTGCGGGCTTGCCGTCGATGCGACCAGCTAATCGGTCTCGACGTCAGCGATTGCCCGTATTGCGGACTGCGGCAAGAAGCTCTTTAGCTCGTCAGCAGCGGGCGTCGGCAGGGCCTCCTCACTCGCCTACCTGGCTGGATCGTCCCTCGCCGTCCGAGAATCTTGCTGGGCCAGCGGCGCAAAACGTTCGGAGGCCCTACCGACGCCCGCTCGCGTCACCGCGGAGCCGAATAACCCGAGCTTCCGGGCATCCATAGAATCGCCGGGCTTTGGGCGACGCCGTCATATCCATCCGCGGGCTGCGCAAGAGCTATGGGGAGTTCGAGGCGGTGCGGGGGATCGATCTCGAGGTGAGGGCCGGGGAGGTCTTTGCATTTCTTGGGCCCAATGGGGCGGGGAAGACGACTACGGTCGAGATTCTCGAGGGGTATCGGAAGCGCAGTGGGGGGGAGGTCGAGGTGCTGGGGGAGGACCCCGAGCACGGCGATCGCGGTTGGCGCGAGCGGATCGGGATCGTGCTGCAGAGCTGCCGGCTCGATCCCTATTTGACGGTGCGCGAGTCGCTTGGGCTCTACGCCGGCTATTACCGGGCGCCGCGGCCGGTCGACGAGGTGATCGAGCTGGTCGGGTTGGAGGGCAAGGCCGACTCCCGGGCAAGCAAGCTCTCCGGGGGCCAGCAGCGGCGGCTCGACGTCGGCATGGCGCTGGTCGGCGACCCGGAGCTGCTCTTCCTCGACGAGCCGACGACCGGCTTCGACCCACAGGCGCGGCGGCAGGCCTGGGACGTGATCGCGGGGCTGCGCGACCTGGGCAAGACGATCTTCCTCACCACCCATTACATGGACGAGGCGCAGCGCCTCGCCGACCGGGTGACGATCATCGCCGGCGGCGAGATCGTCGCAGCCGGCACCCCCGAGGATCTCGGCGATCGCGAGAACCAGCCGGCGACGATCGCCTTCAAGCTCCCGGCCGGCGTCGCCGCCGGCGATGTTCCGGGCGGGCCGGAGGTCAGCGAGGGCGGCGAGGCGATGCTCAGCACGACCACCCCGGTCGCCTCGCTCAACGAGCTGACCGGGTGGGCGCTGGCGCGCGACGTCGACCTCGAGGGCCTCGAAGTGACCCGGCCGAGCCTGGAGGACATCTACCTGGAGCTGACCGAGTGAGCGGCCTCGCCCTCTTCGCCCACCAGTTCCGCTACGACCAGAAGGCGTTCTGGCGCAACCCGGCGTCGGTCTTCTTCACCGTGATGTTCCCGGTGATCCTGCTGCTGATCTTCGCCACCGTCTTCGGCGGGCAGACGGTCGACGTGCGGGGGGGGATCAAGACCACCGCCTACTACGTGCCCGCGATCATCACCCTGGCGGTGATCTCGGCGACGATGCAGTCGCTGGCGATGTCGCTGGTGATCGCCCGCGAGGACGGTCGCCTCAAGCGCGGCCGCGGCACCCCGATGCCCTCCTGGGTCTTCATCGCCGGCCGGGTCGGCAACTCGGCGGTGGTGGCGCTGCTGATGCTGGTGCTGATGGCGGCGATCGGCCGCCTCCTCTACGGGGTGGCGATTCCCTGGGACCGGCTGCCGCAAATCGTCATCACCCTGTTGATCGGCGCCGCGGCCTTCTGCTGCCTGGGCATCGCGCTCACCGCGGCGATTCCCTCGCAGGACGCCGCCGCCCCGATCGTCAACGCCCTGCTGCTGCCGCTCTACTTCCTCTCCGGCGTCTTCATCCCCGACGACCAGCTGCCCAGCGGCGTCATCCACTTCGCCGACGTCTTCCCGATCCGCCACTTCTTCGAGGCCTTCTTCGACGTCTACGACCCAGGCAGCATCGGGGCGGCACTGCAGTGGGGCGATCTCGCGATCGTCGCGATCTGGGGCGTGGCCGGCCTGCTCCTGGCGATCCGTTTCTTCCGCTGGACCCCGCGCGGCGGCTGACGCTGCCAACCGATCAGCGGGCATTGCGGCGGGTCGCACCTATAGCCTCCCTGCGGCAATGCTTCACCACGTCCTACTGGAGGTCGGCGACCTCGAGCGGAGCGCCGCGTTCTATGACGCGATGCTGGCGCCGCTCGGCTGGCGACGCCATTTCGAGGAGGACGACACGATCGGCTGGGGCATCGCCAAACCCGTTTTCTTCATCTCGTCCCACCACGAGCCGCAGGCCGGCTTCGGGCTGTTGAGCTTTTCGGCCCTCGGCATCGTCGCCGTAAAGGCGGCTTGGGAAAACGGCATCAACGGCGGCGGCACCGTGGTCTCCGAGCCGGGCGAGCGGCGCTCCTACGGCTCGGGCTCCTACTCGGCCTTCCTCAAGGACCCGGACGGGTACGAGATAGAGATCACGATCGGGTCCGACTGAGACTTAGCGGCGGGCCGGCGGTCGTCGGCCCATAACATCGAGACAACTCCCCACAACGACTCCAGGAGGGTTTGAGGCATGGCTGTGAAGGTCGGAATCAACGGCTTTGGACGGATCGGGCGCAACGTCTTTCGGGCGGCGCAGGCGGCCGGGGCCGACCTCGAGTTCGTCGCAGTAAACGACCTGGTCGACACCGCGACGATGGCCAACCTGCTCAAGTACGACTCGATCCTCGGGCGCTTCCCGGGCGAGGTCACGGTCAGCGACGGCGGGCTCGGCATCGACGGCAAGGAGCTGAAGGTGCTCTCCGAGCGCGACCCCGCGGCACTGCCCTGGGGCGACCTCGGCGTCGACGTCGTGATCGAGTCGACCGGCTTCTTCACCAAGCGCGAGGACGCCGCCAAGCACCTCGAGGCCGGTGCCAAGAAGGTGATCATCTCTGCGCCTGCGACCGAACCTGACGTCACCGTCGCCCTCGGCGTCAACTTCGACACCGCCTACGACCGCGACAGCCATCACGTCATCTCCAACGCCTCCTGCACGACCAACTGCCTCGCGCCGCTGGCCAAGGTGCTGCACGAGGCGTTCGGGATCGAGCAGGGACTGATGACGACGATCCACGCCTACACCGCCGATCAGCGCCTGCAGGACATGCCGCACAAGGACCCGCGCCGCTCGCGCGCCGCGGCGCTCAACCTGATCCCGACCACGACCGGCGCCGCCAAGGCGGTCGGGCTGGTGCTGCCTGAGCTGAACGGCAAGCTCAACGGCTTCTCGATGCGGGCGCCGGTGCCGACCGGGTCGGCCGTCGACCTCGTCTTTACCACCCCCGAGCCGCTCGAGCCGGCGCAGATCAACGCGGCGCTGAAGGAGGCCGCGGACGGCCCGCTGAAGGGCATCCTCGCCTACACCGAGGACCCGATCGTCTCCACCGACATCGTCGGCGACCCGCACTCCTCGATCGTCGACGCGCAGTCGACGATGGTGATCGGCGACGGTCGCATGGCCAAGGTGATCAGCTGGTACGACAACGAGTGGGGCTACTCCAACCGCTGCGTCGAGCTGGCCGGCAAGGTCCTCTGAGCCGCTGAGGAGCGGGCGGTGAGTTTCTCCAAGGCCAGCGTGCGCGACGCCGATGTGTCGGGCAAGCGGGTGCTGGTCCGGGTCGACTTCAACGTGCCGCTCGACGGCGGCCGGGTCGGCGACGACACGCGGATCCGGGCGGCGCTGCCGACGATCGAATTGCTGCGCGAGCGCGGCGCCTCGCTGGTGCTGGTCTCGCACCTGGGGCGGCCGAAGGGACAGGTCGTGCCGGAGCTCTCGATGGCGCCGGTGGCCGAGCGGCTCTCGGAGCTGCTGGGCGCGCCGGTGAGGCTGGCGCCCGCCGTGGTCGGCGACGAGGTCAGGGCACTTGCCGAGGGTCTCGGCGCGGGTGAGGTGCTGCTGCTCGAGAACGTGCGCTTCGAGCCGGGCGAGACCGAGAACGACCCCGCCCTGGCGGAGCAGCTGGCCGCGCTCGGCGACCTCTACGTCAACGACGCCTTCGGCGCCGCCCATCGCGCCCACGCCAGCACCGCCGGGGTCGCCGCGCACCTGCCCGGCTACGCCGGCCTACTGCTCGAGCGCGAGCTGACCGAACTCGGCAAAGTGGTCTCCTCGCCGGCGCGGCCGCTGGTCGTGATCCTCGGTGGTGCCAAGGTCAGCGACAAGGTCGGCGTGATCGATCGCTTCCTCGAGATCGCCGACGAGATCCTGATCGGCGGCGCGATGTGCTTCAGCTTCTTCCGCGCCCAGGGGATTCCGACCGGCAACTCGCTGGTCGAGGAGGAGGGCATCGAGCTGGCCCGCAAGGCGCTGGAGCGCGCCGGCTCGGTCGGTTGCGACCTCCGCCTGCCGCTCGACCTCGTGCTCGGCAAGGAGTTCGACGCCGCGACCGAGCGGCGCGAGATCGACGGCGTCGAGGTGCCCGACGGCTGGATGGGCCTCGACATCGGCCCCCGCACCGCCGCGTCCTACGCCGAGGCGATCGGCAGGGCGGGCACGGTGCTCTGGAACGGCCCGATGGGAGCTTTTGAGATGGAGCCCTTCGCGGCCGGCACGCGGACCGTCGCCGAGGCGGTCGCCGCGGCGCCGGGGACGACGGTGATCGGCGGCGGCGACTCGGTCGCGGCCCTGCAGCAGTTCGGGCTCGGCGAGAAGGTGGACTGGCTTTCGACTGGAGGAGGTGCCTCGTTGGAGTTGCTCGAGGGGAAGAAGCTGCCCGGAGTTGAGGCGTTGCGCGATGCCTAGGACCCCCTACATCGCCGCCAACTGGAAGATGCACAAGACGGTCGCCGAGGCGGGCGAGTTCGTCGACGCGCTCTTGCCGCAGATCGCGGCGACGCAGTCCGACGTGGTGATCTGCCCGCCCTTCACGGCGCTCACCGCCGTGGTTGAGCGCCGTTACGGCACTGCGGTCAAGGTCGCCGCCCAGAACATGCACGAGGAGGACTCGGGCGCCTTCACCGGCGAGGTCTCGGCGCCGATGCTGGTCGAGCTCGACGTCGAGGCCGTGGTCCTCGGGCACTCGGAGCGGCGCCAGTACTTCAACGAGACCGACGAGGCGCTGGCGCGCAAGGTGCCTGCGGCGCTCGCCGCCGGCCTCGAGCCGATCCTCTGCGTCGGCGAGAGCGAGGAGGCGCGCGACGGCGGCCAGACCGAGGCGGTGCTGGAGCGCCAGTTGCAGGCCGATCTCGCGGCGGTCGAGGGCGGCAGGCTGGCCGAGGTCGTGATCGCCTACGAGCCGATCTGGGCGATCGGGACCGGGCGCACGGCGACGCCGGAGCAGGCCCAAGAGGTTTGCGTCTTCATCCGCGACTTCCTGCGCGCCCGCGGTGCCGCCGCCGACGACGTGCGGATCCTCTACGGCGGCTCGGTCAAGCCGGCCAACGCCGAGGAGCTGCTGGGGCAAGAGGACATCGATGGCGCTCTGGTCGGCGGCGCGTCCCTCGACCCGGCCGATTTCGCGGAGATCGTCAAGGCGGCTGGGTGACGTGACCGCCGCGGTCCCATCGCTTGCCTTGGTCATCCTCGACGGCTGGGGGCTGGCCGAGCCGGGGCCTGGCAACGCGATCTCGCTCGCCGAGACGCCGGTCTTCGACCGGCTCTGGGAGCAGTTCCCTCACACGCAGCTCTCCGCACAAGGGCGCGACGTCGGCCTGCCCGACGGGCAGATGGGCAACTCCGAGGTCGGCCACCTCAACCTCGGTGCGGGCGCGATCGTCAAGCAGGACCTGGCCCGGATCGACGACTCGATCGCCGACGGCAGCTTCTTCGAAAACGAGGCGCTGCTGGCGGCCTGCGAGCGGGCGCGCAAGAGTCCGCGCGGGCGCCTGCACCTGCTCGGCCTGGTCTCCGACGGTGGCGTGCACTCGGGCTGGGAGCACATCGAGGCGACGATCGAGCTCGCCTCGCAGGAGGGCGTGCCGGACGTCGTCTTCCACGCCTTCACCGACGGCCGCGACACGCTGCCGCACGGCGGCAAGGGCTACCTGCACGAGCTCGAGCGCTGGCTGCGGCAGGCGGGCCGGGTCGCCACTGTCAGCGGTCGCTACTACGCGATGGACCGGGACACGCGCTGGGAGCGGATCAAGCTCGCCTACGACGCGATCGTCCATGGCCAGGGCCTGCACGCGGCGAGCTCGGAGGTGGCAATCGAATCCGCCTACGACCGCGGTGAGACCGACGAGTTCGTCAGGCCGACCGTGATCGGTGATTACGACGGCGCCGCCGAGGGCGACGTCGCGATCTTCATCAACTTCCGCCCTGACCGCGCCCGCGAGCTGACGCGGGCTTTGGCCGAGCCCGATTTCGACGAGTTCCCCCGCGCCGGCGGCGCCCTGCTCGACCTGACGACGATGACCGAGTACCGCAAGGGCTGGCCCTACCCGGTCGCCTTCCCCGAGGCGCG
>DASZQM010000039.1:0-4705 GCA_035549645.1 Solirubrobacterales bacterium
CGTGCGGGCGCTGCTGCAGGAGCTCGGCCACGTGGTCGAGCTGCCGGACGCTCAGTTCGACGCGGCCACCGCGGTGATGGGCTGCGCCCCCGCCTACGTCGCGCTGGCGGTCGAGGCGATCGCCGACGCGGGCGCGGCCGACGGCCTCGAGGCCGGTCTGGCGCGAGAGCTGGTGGTGGAGACCGCAGCAGGCACGGCGGAGCTGCTCAGGCGCCGCTCCCCGGCGGCAGTGCGGGATGCCGTCGCCTCGCCTGGCGGCAGCACCGAGGCCGGCCTTGAAGCACTCGACCGCGAAGGGGCACGCGAGGCATTCGAAGCGGCGGTCCGGGCCTCGCTGGAGAGGATGCGCGGGTGACCCTGTTCGCGATCACCCGCCTCGACGTCGCCGACTACGTCGAAGCGCTCTTCCTCGTCTACATCGTCCTGATCTTCCTCAACATCCTGATCTCCTGGATCCCGCGCATGCCCTACAACCGGCCGCTGCGGGCGACGCTCGACTTCATCAAAGACACCACCGACCCTTACCTCAATCTCTTTCGCCGCTTCCTGCCCTCGATCGGTGGCAGCGGCTTCGCGCTCGACCTCAGCCCAATGATCGGGGTGATCGTGCTCTTTGTCCTGCAAAGCATCGTCGTCCGGCTGATCGAAGGGTGAACGCGTCCCGAGCCTGGCGGCTCGCCGGGGCGCTCTGCGCGCTGGTCGTCGTCCTGGACCAAGCGGCGAAGGCGCTGATCGAGAGGAATCTCAGCGTCGGCGAAAGCGTCAAGGTGATCGGCCCGCTCGACCTGACCCTCTCGCACAACAGCGGCGTTGCCTTCGGCCTTGCCAGCGGCGGCGGCACCCGCCTGGTGCTCGTCACCGTGCTCGCGCTGGGCGTCGTCGGCTACCTCTTCTCCCGCGATCCGGCCCGGCCCGGGATGTGGATCGCGACCGGCCTGCTCGCGGGCGGGGCGCTCGGCAACCTCGCCGACCGCATCCGGGCCGATGCGGTCACCGACTACATCGCGATCGGTGGCTGGCCGGCCTTCAACCTCGCCGACGTCGCCGTTACCGTCGGCGTGCTGCTGCTCGCCTTCTCCTACGTCCAGGAGCCTCGGGCGGGGGAGCAGAAGGACTCGACGTGAGCGAGGACCTGCGCATCGTCTACGTCGACGAGGCGCTGGCGGTGATCGAGAAGCCAGCGGGTCTCGTCGTCCATCCGGCTCCCTCGCACAGTGGCCCGACTCTGGTCAGCGAGCTGGGCGATCTGCTCGGGGGCGGCGAGGCCGAGCGCCCGGGCATCGTCCACCGGCTCGACAAGGAGACGAGCGGATTGCTCGTCGTTGCCCGCAGCGACGCGGCTCACGCTGCCCTGCAGGGGCAGGTCCAGCGGCGCGAGGTGGAGCGGCTCTATCTGGCCCTGGCGCGGGGACGAATCTCTTCGCGCACGGGCACGATCGACGCGCCGATCGGGCGCGCCTCACGCCAGCGTCACCGCATGGCCGTCTCCGGCGCCGCATCGCGCGAGGCCCGGACCCATTTCGAGGTGCTCGAGGTGCTCCCGGCCGAGACCTACCTCGAGGCCCGCCTCGAGACCGGCCGCACCCACCAGATCCGCGCCCACTTCGCTGCGATCGGCCACCCGCTGGTCGGCGACTCCACCTACGGCGGCGAGGAGAAGTACGGCCTGGGGCGCCAGTTCCTCCACGCCCACCGTCTCTCCTTCGCGCACCCCCTGAGCGGCGAGCGGCTCTCCTTCGGCTCCGAGCTGCCGCCGGATCTCGCCGCTGCCCTGGCCGCCGCCCGCGCGGCCTGAGCGGCGCTTCCTCTCTACAATCGATCGGCTCGGAAACACGACCCTCGAGCGTTCCGAACCGGATCCTGACCGGCTTTGTGCCGGGTCCCGGCTAGGGCGGCGGGGAAGCAAAGAACAAATAAGGAGCTTTTCGCATGCCAGAGGCAGGCCTCAAGGAGCTGCTGGAGGCTGGAGTCCACTTCGGCCACCAGACCAGACGCTGGAACCCGAACATGCGCCGCTACATCTTCGGCGAGCTGGACGGGATCCACATCATCGACCTCGTCCAGACCGAGACGCTGCTGGAGAACGCGCGCCGCTTCGCCGGCGAGCTCGCCAGCGGCGGCGGCACGGTGCTCTTCGTCGGCACCAAGAAGCAGGCGCGTGGGCCCGTGGAAGAGTGGGCCAACCGCTGCAAGATGCCCTACGTCAACCAGCGCTGGCTGGGCGGCCTGCTGACCAACTTCAACACGATGTCGGCGCGGATCGCGCGCCTGCACGAGCTCACCAACTGGCAGGAGGAGGGCAAGCTGGAGCTGCTGCCGACCAAGGAGCGGATGGGCATGCAGGCCGAACTGGCCAAGCTCGAGTTCAACCTCGGCGGCGTCCGCGACATGGATCGCCTGCCCGACGCGGTCTTCGTCACCGATCTCAAAACCGAGGAGATCGCGGTGCGCGAGGCGGCTCGCCTCAGGATCCCGATCATCGGCCTGGTCGACACCAACTGCGACCCGAAGCCGATCGACTACGTGATCCCCGGCAACGACGACGCGATCCGCTCCTGCCAGCTCGTGATCGGCACGATCGGCGCCGCGATCGAGGAGGGCGCCGGCGCCTGGCGGGTGCAGGAGGAAAAGCGCATCGCCGAGGAAATGGAGCGGCGCAAGCGCGAAGAGGAAGAGCGCAAGAAGCGCGAGGAAGAAGAGAAGGAGCGGCAGGAAAAGATTGCGGCTGAGGAAGCTGCCAAGAAAGCTGCGGAAGAGGCTGAGAAGGCGAAACAGCAGCAGGCGCAACAGCAACAGGGACAACAGGCCCAGCAGGGACAGGCTCAGGGTTCAGGCGCCTCGGCTGCGGGGCCTGTCGCCGTAGGGGACCCACCGCCCCCTCCGGTCGCTAAAGCGTCCTCAGGGGCGGTACCCCCTACGGCGCCACCCGCCGGCGGAGCGCCTAAAGCTGAGCCCGCGGCCGCCGAGGCGGCTCCTCCTGAGGCTACGGCTACTGAGCAGGCTCCGGCTGAGCCCGCTGCCACGGAGAAAGCTCCTGAGGAGCCCGCCGCGGAGGAGAAAGCTCCTGAGGGGGCGGAGGCGACTACTACCGAGCAAGCACCTGCTGAGGCTGCTGAGACTGGAGAGGCGAAATGAGCGTTACGGCTGCCGATGTGAAGGCGCTGCGGGACCGGACCGGTGCGGCGATGATGGACTGCAAGGCCGCACTTACGGAGTCCGAGGGGGACGTCGATCGCGCGATCGAGATCTTGCGCGTCAAGGGCCAGGCGTCTGCCGCGAAGCGCGAAGGGCGGGGGACGGACGAGGGTGTCGTCGCTTCCTACATCCACGCCAACGACAAGGTCGGCGCGATGGTGGAAGTGCAGTGCGAGACCGACTTCGTCGCCCGCAACGAGGACTTCAAGGCTTTCGCCTACGAGGTCGCGCTGCACATCGCGGCGACGTCGCCGCAGTACGTCTCGACCGAGGAGATCTCCCCGGAGGAGCGCGAGGCCGAGCGCAAGGTCTTCGAAGAGAAGGCGCGCGAAGAAGGCAAGCCCGACAACGTGGTCGAGAAGATCGTCGAGGGTCAGCTGGCCAAGTGGGGGGCGGAAGTCGCCCTGCTCGACCAGCAGCACGTCAACGCCGAGAAGCACGACTCGAAGTCGATCGAGGAACTGCGTCAGGAGCTGGCGTCGAAGACCGGCGAGAACATCCGCGTTGCCCGCTTCGCCTACTTCCGCGTCGGCGAATAAGCTCGCGGCCGAGATGGCCGCCGATCCCCAGTTCAAACGTCTTCTGCTCAAGCTCTCCGGCGAGGCGCTGATGGGCGATCTCGCCTATGGCACCGACGCCGGCGAGGTGAAGCGAATCGCCGAGCAGGTGGCGACGGTCCGCGCCCGCGGGGTGGAAGTGGCGATCGTCGTCGGTGCCGGCAACATCTACCGCGGGCTCTCGGCCGCCGCCGAGGGCATGGACCGGGCGACCGGCGATTACATGGGCATGCTGGCGACGGTGCTGAACGCGCTCACCCTGCAGGACGCGCTGGAGACGATGGGTGAGCACACCCGGGTGCTCTCGGCGATCGACATCAAGGAGATCGGTGAGCCCTACATCCGCCGCCGCGCGATCCGCCACCTCGAGAAGGGGCGCGTCGTGATCTTCGCCGCCGGCACCGGCAACCCGTTCTTCACCACCGATACCGCTGCCGCCCTGCGGGCGCTGGAGATCCACGCGGAAGCGATCCTGATGGCGAAGAACGGGGTGGAGGGCGTCTATGACTCCGACCCGGCGACCAACCCCGACGCCAAGTTCATCGCCGCGATCGGCCACCGCGAGGCGATCGAGCGCGACCTGCGGGTGATGGACTCCACGGCGCTCTCGCTCTGCATGGACAACGACCTGCCGATCTACGTCTTCAACATGGGAGACGCCAGCAACATAGATAGGATCGTCAGCGGCGAGAGGGTGGGCACGCTGGTTTCCAGCGCGTCCGCCAAGTGACGAGAACGGGGGCCCAGTGGAGCTGATCGACGAACTGCTCGAAGACGCCAAAGGCCGCATGGCAAAGTCGGTCGAGTCCAGCCGTGGCGAGCTGGCCACGGTGCGCACCGGCCGTGCCTCGCCGCACCTGCTCGACCGCATCGTGGTCGACTACTACGGCGCCCAGACCCCGCTCAAGCAGCTGGCCAACATCGCGGCCTCCGATGCCCGCCTGCTCACCGTG
>DASZQM010000040.1:0-1696 GCA_035549645.1 Solirubrobacterales bacterium
TTGGCGGCACCGTAGTTGGCACCGGCGCACTGCAGGCACTTCGCCGGTGCCGAGCCCGAGCAGATTTCCTCGCCGTTGCGGTAGAGCGTGCGAAGCGCGCAGATGTTGCCGTAGTCCTGGGTCGAGACCAGCAGCGGCACCTTGGAGCCGAGCAGGGCGGCGGCAACCGAGTGGGTCAGCCAGCCATAGGAGTGCACCAGGTCGGGTTCGATTCGCCGAATCAGCCGGCGCAGGCGCAGCACCGCCTCGGGGTCGGGGAAGGGGGGAGGGTTGTGGCGGTAGGGGTCGGCGGAGATCCCGGGGACGCGACTGGTCAGGTCACGCAGGCGGTGGACGGCCACGGCGTCGTCCATCTCGAAGGGCTCGGTCTGCGGCTGCCAGGTCGTCGCCACCGTCATCGCGTGGCCGCGGGCGCTCATCAGGCGGGCGACCTGCTGCGACCAGAAGGTGGCGCCGCCGACGAGGGGCGGATAGGAGTCGGTGACGAGCAGGACCTTCACCGGGTCACCTGCCGGGCGATGCCGCGTTTGCCTCGCGCCGCTGCTTGGCCTCGCGCCGGCCGCGGGCGTAGGCGAGCGGGCCGCGCAGCATGCCGCGAATCTCGAGGCGGGAGAGGGCGGCCGGGAAGTCCTCCTTCTTGTCCGCGTTCTTGGCCGAGCTGGGAGAGAGGGCGAAGGAGATGCCGCGGGGCAGCTTGCGGACCAGCTCGGGCAGCAGACGCGGGTTGTGCAGCAGCGACTTTGTCAGCACGGCGGTCAGCCCGAGTCCGTAGCCGTAGACGCGGCGCTCGAGTTGGTGGTACTCGCGCTGGTGGGCGTGCTGGACGATCGCCCCGGGGTCGTGCACCACCGTCCAGCCGCGCAGCATCACGCGCAGTAGCGCCTCGACGTCGGTGCCGTTGGGGAGGGCCTGGGTGTTGAAGGCCGGGTCCAGGCAGCCCGCCTGCCGCAGCGCCTCGACCCGGAAGGCCATGTTGGCGCCGGTGCCGAGCACGCCGATGTCGAAGGGGAACAGGGGATCGTCGAGGGGTCGGTTCGGCCCGAGGTCGTAGGCGCGGCGGTGAAAGCGGCCGGAGAAGCGGGCGTAGCCCTCGAACCAGACCTGGGCCTGCGTCTCCAGCTCCAGCGGCATCACCAGGCCGGAGGCCGCTCCGACGCCGGGTTGCCCGTCGAATGCCCGGGCCACCGTCAGCAGCCAGTCGCGGTCGGCGACCACGTCGTCATCGGTGAAGGCGACGATCTCCCCACGCGCGTTCGCCATCCCCGTGTTGCGGGCGTTGGCGCCCCCCGGCACGGGCTCGTGCAGCACCCGCACCCGCTCGTCCGCCAGCGTGCCGGTGGTTGCGCCGGCGAGGTCGGCGGCGCCGTCCGGGCGGTTGTCGACGAGGACCACCTCGAAGCGGTCGGCCGGGTAGTCGCAGCGCAGCACGGAGTCGATCGCCGCCGCCGCGCGCTCGGGCCTGTCCCGCGTCGGGATCACGACCGAGACGAACGGAGCCCGGGAGAGGAACTCCTCGCGCTCCTCTCGGCAGCGGGGCCGGTCGGGGCCCTGCAGCCCCTCTGGGCCCAGCGGGCGGCGCTCCAGCCCGTCGGCGCCGAGGTGCTCGTCGATCGCCGCGGCGAGCTCCGCCTCGCATGCGCGGTCGTGGGCGAGCGCGAGCAAGGCCACCATGGTGCGGCAGGCGTGCTTGTCGCCG
>DASZQM010000041.1:0-2881 GCA_035549645.1 Solirubrobacterales bacterium
CGAGCTCGTGCGCGGTCGCCGCGTCGAAGCGCCTGCCGGTCAGCACGTACTCCATCGCCCGCTGCTTGCCGAGCACGCGGGCGAGGCGCTGGGTGCCGCCGCCGCCGGGGATGATCCCGAGGTTGATCTCGGGCTGGCCGAGCTTGGCATCCTCGGCGGCCACCCGGAAGTCGCAGGCGAGCGCCAGCTCGCAGCCGCCGCCGAGCGCGTAGCCGGAGACGGCGGCGACCATCGGCGTCTTGATCGCGGCGAGGCGGCGCCAGAAGCCAGCGGCCGGATGGCGCAGCGCCTCGGCGAAGCTGCGCTCCGCCATCGACTTGATGTCGGCACCGGCGGCGAAGACCTCGTCGGAGCCGGCGATGACGACGCAGCGCACCTCGGGGTCGGGGTCGAGCCGCTCCAGCTCGCCTGCCAGCTCCTCCATCAACTCGGGCGAGAGCGCGTTGCGCGCCTCGGGCCGGTTGAGGCGGAGCAGGACGACGTTGCCGTCGCGGGAGCTTTCGACCAGCTCCGCCACGAGCTACTCGATCGCCATCGGGGTCATCGCGTTGATCCCGGTCGCGGCGCGGCCGATGATCAGCTTCTGGATCTGCGAGGTGCCCTCGTACAGCGTCGTCACGCGGGCGTCGCGCAGGTAGCGCTCGACCGGGTAGTCGTCGACGTAGCCGGAGCCGCCGTGGACCTGGATCGCCAGGTTGGCGCATTCGACCGCCGACTCGGTCGCGTAGAGCTTCGCCACCGAGGTCTCGGTCGTGTTCGGCTTCTTTTCGTCCTTGAGCACGCCGGCGCGGTAGACCAGCATCCGCGCCGCGTCGCGCTTGAGGATCATGTCGGCGATCATCTCCTGGACCAGCTGGAAGCGGGCGAGGGGGACGCCGAACTGCTTGCGCTCCTTGGCGTAGGCCACCGAGGCTTCGACGCAGCCTTCGCAGATGCCGACGCAGCCGGCGGCGACGCTGTAGCGGCCATTGTCCAGCGCGCTCATCGCGACCTTGAAGCCGTCGCCGATCTCGCCGAGCATCGCGTCCTCGCCGACCTCGACGTTGTCGAGCGAGATTTCGCCGGTGTCGGATGAGCGCAGCCCGAGCTTGCCGTGGATCTCCTGCGTGGAGAAGCCCTCGCTGTCGCAGGGGACGAGGAAGCAGGCGAGGCCCTTGTGCTTCTTCTCCGGGTCGGTCTGGGCGAAGATCAGCGCCACCTCGGAGAAGTTGGCGAGGCTGATCCACATCTTCTGGCCGCTGATCGACCAGCCGTTGTCGGTCTTGGTCGCGCGGGTGCGCAGGTTGGCGGCGTCTGAGCCGGTGTCGGGCTCGGTCAGGCCGAAGCAGCCGAGCGCCTCGCCCGAGCACATGCGCGGCAGCCACTTCTGCTTCTGCTCCTCGCTGCCCCACTTCTCGATCGAGCCGGCGACCAGCGAGGTCTGCACCGAGACGACGGTGCGGGCGGAGGAGTCGGCGCGGCCGACCTGTTCGACGATCAGGCCGTAGCCGAGGTAGTCGAGGCCGCGGCCGCCGTAGGTCTCGGAGACGGGGGCGCCGAGGTAGCCGACCTCGCCCAGCTTGCTTGCCAGCTCGCGGTCGAAACGGCCGGCGCGGTCGTTCTCCTTGACCCGCGGCGTGATCTCCTTGTCGGCGAATTCGCGCGCCGTTTCCGAGATCAGCTTCTGCTCGTCGGTCAACTGGAAGTCCATCTCACCCCTTGCTTTCTCTGTTCTTGCTCATTGAAGTTCGCGTCCAAGCGTGGCGGCGAAGGCCTCCTGTGCTTCGCGGGTGCGCGGGCCCGGCGCCTCGGGCAGGGCCGTGCCGTCGATCGCGGAGACCGCCTGGATCTCGCGCGTGGTGGAGGCGAGGAAGGCCTCTTTTGCCGCGCGCAGGTCGGCGACCGGCCAGGCGCCGGTTTCGACGTGCAGCGCCTTGACCAGGCGGTCGCGGGTGATCGACTCGAGCACGCCGTTGTCGAGCGCCGGCGTGCGCAGGCCGTCCTGCGGCGAGACCCAGAAGATCGAGGAGGTGGGGGGCTCGAGCACGATCCCGTCGGGCTTGACCAGGACCGCCTCGTCGGCCCCCTGCGCCTTGGCCAGCCGCGTCGCCTGCATGTTGGCGGCGTAGGAGAGCGACTTGACCCCGTTGAGGATGATGTTCGGCGTGTAGGTGACGGTGGCGACGCTGACCGTCTCGGCGTGGACCGGGATCGGCTCGGTCATCGCCAGGCGGCGGCCGCCGCGGGTGACGATCAGCCGCAGTTGCCCGTCAGCGTCGCCGAGCTGGGCGAGCAGCGCCTCGATCTCGGCTTCCAGCGCCCCGCGGTCGAAGCTGAGCTCAATCACGGCGGCCGAGCGCTCGAGCCGGTCGATGTGATCGCCGAGCGCAAACGGCGTCCCCTCGTAGAGCCGAATCACCTCGAAGGCGCCATCGCCCCGGTAGTGCCCGTCGTCCTTGAGCGGCACGACCGCCTCCGCGGTCGGCGTGATCCGCCCATCAACACTGGCCAGCTCTCTCAACTCCGTCGCCATCGGCTGGCGAGGCTACCTCAGACCGCTTCGAAGACCGTCGCCAGGCCCTGGCCGACGCCGACGCACATGGTGGCGATGCCGTAGCGGGCTTTGCGGCGGCGCAGCTCGCGGACGAGGGTGGTGGCGAGGCGGGCGCCTGAGCAGCCGAGGGGATGGCCGAGGGCGATCGCGCCGCCGTTGACGTTGAGCTTCTCCTCGTCGATGCCGAGCTCGCGGGCGCAGGCGAGGACCTGGGAGGCGAAGGCCTCGTTGAGCTCGATCAGGTCGATGTCGTCGAGGGTCAGGCCCGCCGCCTCGAGGGCGCGCGGGATCGCCACCGCTGGGCCGATGCCCATGTAGGCGGGGTCGACGCCGGCGACGCCGAAGGCG
>DASZQM010000042.1:0-23745 GCA_035549645.1 Solirubrobacterales bacterium
AGACGGTCCGCTTCGCCGCCGAGAACGACCTGCGCGTCGCCGGCCAGGGGACCGGGCACGGCGCCTTCGGCCTGGCCGGCTCGCTCGAGGGGGCGATCCTGGTCAAGACCGAGCGCATGCGCGCGATCGAGGTCGACCCCGAGGCGCAGACCGCCCGGGTCGAGGCCGGCGTCCTCGTCGCCGAGCTCAGCGCCGCCGCGCAGAAGCACAACCTCTGCTCGATGCCCGGCTCCTCGCCCGACGTCGGCGTGATCGGCTTCACCCTCGGTGGGGGCCTCAGCTGGCTCGGCCGCCACTATGGCTTCGCCTGCAACCGCGTGCGCGCGATCGAGCTGGTCACCGCCGACGGTGAGCAGCGCACCGTCGACGCCGAGAACGAGCCCGACCTCTTCTGGGCCCTGCGCGGCGGTGGTGGCGGCTACGCGCTCGTCTCCGCCCTGCATCTCAACCTGATCCCGATCGGCGAGATCTACGCAGGGGCGCTCGTCTTCCCGGCCGAGCTCGGGGCCGAGGCCGTGCGCGCCTACCGCGACTGGACCGCCGGCGTCCCCGACAGCGTCACCTCGGTCGTCCGCTTCATCACCCCGCCGCCGATCCCCGACGTGCCCGAGCCGATCCGCGGCCGGCCGCTGCTGACGATCGACGGCGCCTGCATCGGCACCCCGGAGGAGGGCGAGGCGATCGTCGCGCCGCTGCGCGAGCTGGGCGAGACGATCATGGACACCTGGAGCCAGATCCCCGCCGAGGGCCTCTGCCGCATTCACATGGACCCCGAGAATCCGGTGCCGGGCCTGGGCGAGGGAATGACTATCCGCGAGCTGCCCGACGAGGCGATCGATGCCTTCGCCGGGGTCGCCGGACCTGGCTCGGGCTCGCCGCTGCTGCTCAGCGAGCTGCGCCACCTCGGCGGCGCCCTCGGCCGCCCCGACCCCAACGGCGGCGCCCTCACCCATCTCGACACCGACTTCGTCATGTACAGCGTCGGCATGCCGATGACCCCGGAGCTGGGCGAGGCGATCCCCGCCCACCTGCAGAAGATCGAGGAGACGATGCAGCCCTGGGCCGGCGAAGGCTCCTACTACAACTTCACCGAGCGCCCCTGCGACGTCGACGCGATCCTCCCCGCCGACACCTGCGCCCGCCTCGCCGAGGTCAAGCGCAAGTGGGACCCCGAGAGCATGATCGTCGCCAACCACACCGTTTCGCTGGAGACGGCTTAGCCACTGAGCCATAGTGGTATATTTGTCCCACTATGGCTTTTGTGGTTGCCACGAAACGCGGGACGTTCGAGATACGCGAGTCCCGTAACACTCCGGAGGGACCGCGCAGCCGCACGCTTGCGACCTTCAGGGAGCTGGACGATGACGTCATCGCAAATGCCGCGGAGCGAGCGGGCAAGGTGCTCGATCCGGAGTCGGTTCGCGATAGTGCCAGACGCGCCGGGGCGCCGATAGCAGCATCCCCGGTGAATCGAGCCGCGCGAGAGCTGCTCGCAGAGCTCGCCAAGGGCAAAGAACCCGAGCCGAAGCTGCGTCGCATGCTTTCCAGCGCCCTGGGTGCGGCATGGCAGGGACCAACGACAAGCCCTGACTCGGCTCGGTCCGCAGCGGAATGGATTGCCGCTTCTCCTCAAGAGAGGGGAAAGACGCTCGAGGACCTGCTGCTACTGGCTGACGCCCTGCCATCCGGCGGGCGCAAAGGCAAGGCGCTCCGCTTCCCGACACTGGGGCCAACGCGGGCGTGAACGCCGCGAGTCCCGAGCGGCGACAACCAGCCCCCGAGCCATCCCTGCCCGGCAAGGTCATTGCGATTCACGACCAGCTGCGCGCCGCGAAGATTCCGCATGCGGTTGGCGGCGCGCTCGCGCTCGCCTACTACGCCGAGCCCCGCGCCACGATCGATATCGACGTCAACGTCTTCGTACCGGCCTCCAAATGGAAGCGAGTGTTCGAGGCGCTGGAATCGCTTGGAATCGATACGGGCGACCTCGACACCGCTGCCTTGGAACGGGATGGCCAGTGTCGCCTCTGGTGGAACGACAATGCTGTCGACCTCTTCTTCGCCAATGAGGAGATCCACGACGAGATGCGCAGGCAGATACGCCGCGTGCCGTTCGCCAACGAGACGATCCCGATCCTCGCTCCAGAGCACCTCGCAATATGCAAGGCGATGTTCGACCGGCCCAAGGACTGGATCGACATCGAACAGATGCTGGTTGCCGCCGAAGACTTCGACCCCACCGCCGTTGAAGACTGGCTGGTCCGGATGGTCGGCGATGACGACTCTCGCCTCCGGCGGCTACGAGAGATGAAAGCCCAGCTTTCAGTCGACTAACGCCTACTGCGGCGCTGCCGCCTCGTCGGCGATCACCGTCATCCGCTCGTTCTCGACCCGGCCGGCGGGGATCGAGGTGTCACCGGCGAGCAGCTTTTGCAGGGCCTCGACCTTGGTCGGGCCGGTGACGAGCCAGACGATCTGGCGGGCTTCGTTCAGGGCGGGATAGGTGAGGGTCATGCGGTTGTGGCCCTGGTAGGCGGTCTCGGTGAGAGCGACGCGGCGATCGCGCACCTCGAGCACCGGGTCGCCGGGGATCAGCGAGGCGGTGTGGCCATCCGGGCCGAGGCCGAGGTGGACGCAGTCGAGCGGGGCGGGAAGGGTGTTTTCGTAATCGCGCGCGGCCTGCTCGAGGTTGCGCTGGGTCACAGGCATCGGTCGCAACGCCGCCTGGTGGTCCATCGAGAGGCCGAGCACCATGTGGGTGAGGTTGCGGTCCTCGCTGCCGGGCGAGGCGATCCGCTCGTCGACCTGGAAGAGCTCGGTCTTGTCCCAGGGCATCTGCTCCTCTTCGCCCAACATCGCCAGCATCGCCCACGGCGTGCGGCCGCCGCTCATCGCCAGCGAGAAGATGTTGCGCTCGGCGACGGCCTGCGCCCCGATCGCTGCGATCAGCTCGGCAGCGCGACGCGCCGCCGCCTTTTCATCGGCCACCACCTCGAGCTCGATCGCCACGAGTCCCCCTAGGACGGCTTCTCGTCGTGGCCGCCGAACTGCTTGCGCATCGCCGAGAGAACTTTGTCGGCGAAGTCGTCGAGCCCACGCGAGGCGAAGCGCTCATACAGCGCCGCGGTCAGCACCGGTGCCGGCACTCCCTCGTCGATCGCCGCGATCGAGGTCCAGCGGCCCTCGCCGGAGTCGGAGACGCGGCCGGCGAACTCCGAGAGGTCGACTGATTCCTGCATCGCCGCCGCGGTCAGGTCGAGCAGCCAGGAGCCGATCACGCTGCCGCGGCGCCAGACCTCGGCGACCTCGGGCAGGTCGAGGTCGTACTGGTAGTACTCGGGCTGCTCCAGGGGCGCGGTCTCGGCGTCGGCCTCGCGCTGCACCTTGCCGGCGTTGGCGTTCTTGAGGATGTTGAGGCCCTCGGCGTAGGCGGCCATGATCCCGTACTCGATCCCGTTGTGGACCATCTTCACGAAGTGACCGGCCCCGTTCGGGCCGCAGTGCAGGTAGCCGTTCTCGGCGGGAGTGACGTCGCCGGAGCGCCCCGGGGTCCGCTCCGCCGACTCGACCCCCGGCGCCAGCGAGGCGAAGACCGAGTCGAGCCGCTCGACCGCCCCGTCAGGACCCCCGATCATCAGGCAGTAGCCGCGCTCGAGGCCGAAGACGCCGCCGCTGGTGCCGCAGTCGACGAAGTCGATCTGCTTCTCGCGCAGCGCTTCGGCGCGGCGGATGTCGTCGCGGTAGTAGGAGTTGCCGCCGTCGATGATCGCGTCGCCGGGCTCGAGCACCGCGGCCACGTCTTCGATCGTCTTCTCGGTGATCTCGCCGGCCGGCACCATCACCCAGACCGAGCGCGGCGCGCTCAGCTTCGCCGCCAGGTCGGCCAGCGAGGAGGCACCCTCAGCGCCCTCTCCGGCCAGCTCCGCAACCGCGTCGGGGTTGACGTCGTAGGCGACGATGCGATGGCCGTCTCGCATCAAGCGCCGCGCCATGTTGGCCCCCATGCGGCCGAGGCCGACCATTCCCAGCTCCATGGCCTAACCCTATGCGAGTGGCGCGACGGGGGTGTGACCACCTGGCCAACGGGTAGCCTGCCGGGCGCATGGGTAAGTCCGGGTCCAAGCACGTCGACGCCAAGGCGGACGTGCTGACGATTTTCGGCATCAGCGGCGACCTGGCGAAGAAGATGACCTTCCGGGCGCTTTACCGGCTCGAGGCCCGCGGCAAGCTCGACTGCCCGATCGTCGGCGTCGCAATCGACGAATGGACGACCGAGCAGCTGCGCGAGCACGCCCGCGAGGCGGTGACCAAAACGGTCAAATCGGTGGACGAGGATGTGATCGCCCGCCTCGCCAAGCGGCTCACCTACGTCCAGGGCGACTACGCCGATGCCGCCACCTTCGAAAAGGTCGCCGAGGCGATCAACGGCGCGAAGCAGCCGGTCTTCTACCTGGAGATCCCGCCCTCGCTCTTCGCCACGGTGGTGCAGGGCCTTGCCGCCGCGGGCCTGACAGAGAACGCCCACGTCGTGATCGAGAAGCCCTTCGGCCACGACCTCGAATCGGCGCGCGCGCTCAACGCCGAACTCTGCAAGGTCCTGCGCGAGGACCAGATCCTGCGCATCGACCATTACCTCGGCAAGGAGCCGGTGATGGACATCACCTACCTGCGCTTCGCCAACTCGGTGCTGGAGCCGGTCTGGAACAAAGAGCACGTCTCCCACGTGCAGCTGACGATCGCCGAGGACTTCGGCGTCGACGACCGTGGCCGCTTCTACGACGCGGTCGGGGCGATGCGCGACGTGATCCAGAACCACGCCCTGCAGGTGCTCGCCCTGGTCGGCATGGGCCCGCCCACCGGCAACCACCACGACTCGATCCGCGACAAGAAGCTCGAATTCTTCAAGGCGACCCGCACCGCCGACCCCAAGCGCTACGTGCGCGGCCAGTACAAGGGCTTCCGCGAAGTCAAGGACGTGGCGCCCGACTCGACCACCGAGACCTTCGCCGCGGTCGAGCTCGCCGTCGACAACTGGCGCTGGAGCGGCGTCCCCTTCTTCATCCGCGCCGGCAAGTGCATGCCGGCGAAGTCGAGCGAGGTCAGCGTCGTCTTCAAGAAGCCGCCGCCGCTCGGCGTCGGCCCGGGCAAACGGCCCGACTCCAATCGGATGACGGTGCGGATCGAGCCGGTTCCGGGCGCCCGGCTCGGGCTCTTCGCCAAGGAGGCGGGCGAGGAGGCATTCGAGCCCGCCGACCTGCAGGTGCTCTTCGAGAAGGTGCCGGGGGAGGACCCTGAGCCCTACGAGCGCCTGCTCGGCGACGCGATCGCCGGCCGCCACACTCTCTTCACCCGCCAGGACACGGTCGAGGAGACCTGGCGGATCGTGCAGCCGCTGCTCGACGAACCGGGGCCCGTGCACGAGTACGAGCCGGGCACCTGGGGGCCGAAAGAGGCGGAGAACCTGACCCGCGGCATCTGCCAGTGGCACGAGCCCTGGCTCCCTTCGGATGACGTAAAGCCTAGTGGCGTGCTAGGTTTTTGAGCCTCATTAGGGAAACCTAATTAGGGTCCCCTGGGCTAGGGGACGACGAAGGAGCACCCGCAGGAATGATCCCCACACTTGTCATCGCGCTGCGCGAGGGCGTCGAGGCCTCGCTGATCATCGGCATCATCGCCGCCTTCCTGGTCAAGGAGGGGCGCACCGACGCGATCAAACAGATGTGGATCGGGATCGGGATCGCCGTCGCCCTCTGCATGGGCATCGCGATTCTGCTCAACGTGGTGGGCGAACAGCTGCCGCAGAAAGAGCAGGAGGGACTGGAGACGATCATCGGCCTGATCGCCGTCTCCGCCGTCACCTACATGATCGTCTGGATGCGCCGCAACGCGCGCGGGATCAAGAAGGCGCTGGAAGGCGAGGCCGCCCACGCGCTGGCCCGCGGCTCGGCGATGGCGCTGGTGGCGATGGCCTTCCTCGCCGTGCTTCGCGAGGGCTTCGAGACCTCGGTCTTCCTGCTCGCCGCCTTCCAGGACGCCACCGACACGACCGCCGCCGGCGCGGGTGCGGTGATCGGGCTGGTCCTGGCAGTGGTGATCGGCGTCGGCCTCTACCGGGGCGGCGTGCGGATCAACCTCAACCGCTTCTTCCGCTTCACCGGCCTGATCCTCGTCTTCGTCGCCGCCGGCCTGCTCGCGACCTCTCTGCACACCGCCCACGAGGCGGGCTGGTTCAACAGCCTGCAGGGCCAGGCGCTCGACCTCACCTGGCTGGTCCAGCCCGGGACCGTCACCGGCTCGCTGCTGACCGGCATGCTCGGCCTGCAGCCGACGCCGACGATCGGCGAGGTCGGCATCTACCTGCTCTACGCGGTGCCGATGTCGCTCTACGTCCTCTGGCCCGATCGCTTCCGGGTGCGGCGTCAACCGGTGCGGGCACAGACGCAGGCGCAGGCGGCACCCGCCGAGAGCCCCGCCTGAGCGCGGCCCGGCGAGCGATGGCCGAGCTGACACGGCGTCGACTGCTGGGCGCGGCGGGCGTCGGGGCGGCGGGAATCGGCCTCGGTGGCGTCGGCGGCTACCTGGTCGGCAGCGAGGACGCGAAGGCCGAGGACGGCACCGGCAGCGTCCCCTTCTACGGCGAACACCAGGCAGGGATCGACACCCCGGCCCAGGACCGCCTCCACTTCGCCGCCTTCGACCTCGTCGACGCCAGCCCGACGGCCCTGCGCGAGCTGATGCAGGAATGGTCGGGCGCCGCGGCCGAAATGACCGCCGGCCAGATGATCGGCGACGTCAACAGCGAGGAGCTGGCGCCGCCGGAAGACACCGGCGAGACGGTCGGGCTGCTGCCCTCGCGCCTGACCGTGACCTTCGGCTTCGGCCCCAGCCTCTTCGCCAAGCGCGAGCTCGGCCTCGGCGGCAAGTGGCCGGCGGCACTGCGCGAGATCCCGCCGCTCCCCGCCGACGAGCTGAACGAGCTCGAAAGCGGCGGCGACATCTGCGTGCAGGCCTGCTCGGACGACCCCCAGGTCGCCTTCCACGCGGTCCGCAACCTCGCCCGGATCGGCCGCGGCACCGTGGTCATGCGCTGGTCCCAGCTCGGCTTCGGCCGCACCGCCAGCACCAGCCGCGGCCAGGAGACCCCGCGCAACCTGATGGGCTTCAAGGACGGCACCGCCAACATCAAGGCCGAGGACACCGAGGCGATGGACCGCTACGTCTGGGTCGGCAAGGAAGGGCCCGCCTGGATGCGCGGCGGCAGCTACATGGTCACGCGCCGCATCCGCATGCTGCTCGAGGTCTGGGACCGCTCCTCGCTGGAAGACCAGGAGCAGACGATCGGCCGCGACAAGTACCGCGGCGCGCCGCTGGGCGAGAGCGAGGAGTTCGACCCGATCGACCTCGAGGCCAAGCAGGCCGACGGGCTCCCCGCGATCCCGGTCGACTCCCACGTCCGCCTCGCCTCGGCCACGGAAAACAATGGGGAGCGCATCCTGCGCCGCGGCTACTCCTTCACCGACGGCGTCGACGAGAGCCTCGGCGAGCTCGAAGCCGGCCTCTTCTTCATCTGCTTCCAGCGCGACCCGCAGCGCCAGTTCGTCGCGATCCAGCGCCGGCTCGGCTCCCACGACGCGCTCAACGAGTACATCAAGCACGTCGGCAGCGCCGTCTTCGCCGTACCGCCGGGGGCGCGCAGCGGCGGCTACGTCGGCGAAACCCTGCTCGGCTGAACCGCCATTCCGACTGGTTTGGTCGGTCTTTGTTAGGGTCCCCTAACTCTCGTCCTGAGAAACCGACAAGGAGCTCCCGAACCGATGAACCGACTTGCCCTTCGAACCTCATTGTCCCTTGCGGGGGTGGCGCTCACGACGCTGCTCGCCGCGGGCTGCGGCTCCAGCGACGACGCCCCGGCAGGCGCCAAGAAGATGGCGTTTGAACTGACCGACGCGGGCTGCGTGCCGAACCAGGCGAAGGCGCCGGCCGGGCCGATCAGCTTCGAAGTGAGGAACGCCGGCACCTCGAAGGTCTCCGAGTTCGAGGTGCTCGACGGCGAAACGATCCTGGGCGAGGTCGAGAACCTCTCCGACGGGCTCTCCGGCAACTTCTCGCTCACCCTCGAGCAGGGCGAATACACCCTCTACTGCCCGGGCGGCGAAACCGAGAAAGGGACGCTCACGGTCAGCGGCAAGCTGCAGGCCTCGAACAGCCCCGGGGTCGAAAAGGCGATCGCCCGGTACCGCGACTACCTGGAGGAAAACACCACCGAGCTGGTCGCCGAAACCGAACCGTTCGTCGCCGCCGTGGTCGCCGGCAACGTCGCCGAGGCGAAGTCGCTGTACCCCGCCGCCCGCATCCCGTATGAGCGGATCGAGCCGGTGGCCGAGTCCTTCGGCGACCTCGATCCGCGCATCGACGCCCGCGAGAACGATGTGCCGGCAAAGGAATGGAGCGGCTTCCACGTGATCGAGAAGGCGCTCTGGGAAGAAGGCTCCGCAAAGGGGATGGCGCCGGTCGCCAAGCAGCTGCTCGCAGACATCGAAGAACTGCAGGAGAAGGTGAAGACCGTCGACCTGCAGGCGGTGCAGATCGCCAACGGCGCCAACGAGCTGCTCGGCGAGGTCTCGGCCTCGAAGATCACCGGCGAGGAGGAGCGCTACTCGCACATCGACCTGGTCGACTTCGAGGCCAACGTCGAAGGCGCCGAGGCGGCCTTCGAAGCGGTCGAGCCGCTGCTGAGCAAGGAAGATCCGAAGCTGGCGAAGGAAATCGAAGCGAGCTTCGACGACGTCTACGCCTCGCTGAAGCCCTACGAACGGAGCGACGGCTTCGTCTCCTACACCGAGCTGAGCAAGGCCGACACGCGCAAGCTGGCACAGGAAATCGACGCTCTTGCCGAGGAGTTGTCACAGGTCCCCGCCCAGATCGTCGGCAGCAGCTCATAGCCTGCACCAGATGACCGTCGTCGCAGGAAACCGGGCCGACCAGCTGCTCGCCGAGCTGGGCTTCGAGAGCTGGCGGCCCGGGCAACGCGAGGCGGTCGAGGCGGGCCTGGAGGGGCACGACTCGCTGATCGTGATGCCGACCGGCGGCGGCAAGAGCCTCTGCTACCAGCTGCCGGGCCTGGCGAGCGAGGAGCTGACGATCGTGGTCAGCCCGCTGATCGCCCTGATGCAGGACCAGTGGCGGCGCCTGACCGCCGCCGGTCACCCGGTGGCGATGATCTCCTCGGGAATGAGCCCGGATGGGGTGCGAGAAGCGCTCGAGGCGGTGCGCGGCGGCTGGGCGCGAATCGTCTACTGCTCGCCGGAGCGCTTCGCCTCGAACGTCTTCCTCGACGCGCTCGCACAGCGGAAGATCGACCTGCTCGCGGTCGACGAGGCGCACTGCGTCTCCGAGTGGGGGCACGACTTCCGCCCCGACTACCTGCGCCTGCCGGAGATCGCCCAGCGGCTTGGGCGACCGCCGGTGATGGCCTGCACCGCGACCGCAACCAAGGCGGTGGCGGCCGAGATCGTCTCCCGCTTCGGCCTCCAGAACCCGCTGCAGGTGCGCTCCGGGTTCGACCGGCCCAACCTCTCCTTCGACGTCGTCCGGCTCGAGGGCACGGGCTCGAAGGCGCGGCGGCTGGCGCTGCTCGAAGGCGGCCTCGCCGACCCCGCGAACCGGCCGGCGATCGTCTACTGCGGCACCCGCCGCGACACCGACGAGCTCGCCCAGACCCTGCGCGAATCCGGCCTGCGCGCGCTCGCCTACCACGCCGGCATGGAGGCGGAGGCCCGCAGCTCCACCCAGCGCCGCTTCATGGAAGGCGACGCCGAAGTGATCGTCGCCACCAACGCCTTCGGCATGGGCGTCGACAAGGCCGACGTGCGCTCGGTCTGGCACATGACGATCCCGACCAGCCTCGAGGCCTACTACCAGGAGGCCGGCCGAGCCGGTCGCGACGGGGACCCCGCGCGGGCGGTGCTGCTGGCGATGAAGGCCGACCTCGGCCGCCTCGTGCGCTTCAACGAACAGCGCGCCGGCGACCCGGAGCTGGCGATCGCGCGCGAGCGCGGCTGGCGCGACTACCGCACGATCAAGGCCTTCATCTACGGCGAGCGCTGCCGGCGGCGCAGCATCCTCGACCACTTCGGCGACCGCGAGGCCGGCCGGCCGCTGGGGCGCTGCTGCGACGCCTGCGACCCGCCGCGCTGGCTGCCCGACCCGGAGACGATCGTGATCCGCAAGGCCCGCCCCAAGGTGGCGCCGCCGGCCGAGCTGGCGGAAGCCGACGCCCCCCTCTTCGAGCAGCTCAAGGCCTGGCGGCTGAAGGCGGCGGCCGGCAAGCCCGCCTACACCGTCGCCCACAACAAAACGCTGGCGGCGATCGCCACCAGCCGCCCCAGCGACGAGGCCGGCCTGGCCGAGATCAGCGGCGTCGGGCCGAGCTTCGTCGCCAAGTACGCCGACGAAGTGCTGCAACTCGTCGCCCAGTAGCGAGGGCAACCCGGCGTTCGCGGCGGTGTTGTCGCAAGGTGGTCGGCCGACCCGGTAACCAACTGCCTCGATGAATCGCCGCACTCCCAAACGCGTCCTCGCGCTGCTGCTCCTCGCCGCGCTCTGCGCAGCCCTGCCCGCGAGCGCCCAAGCCGGCGCGCTGCTGCCCAAGGGCAAGAAGATCTTCTTCGGCGTCAGCGACACCGGCGACCCGGCCGACTTCGGCCAGTTCAGCAGCGCCCTCGACAAGCACCCGGCGCTGATCGAGAGCTTCCGCACCTGGGGCTCGGATTTCCCCGAGTCGATCGAACGCTGGCAGACGGCCAGGGCGCGACCGATCCTCCACATCACCACCGGCGACCCGGGCAGCGGCAGCGAGCTGATCAGCCCGCGCTCGATCGCCCAGGGCTACGGCGACGAATACCTGGTCCGGCTCAACAAGCTCTTCTGGTCGAAGGACATGCCCGCCTACATCCGCCCGCTGGGCGAGCCCAACCGCTGCCTCAACGTCTACGCCTCCTACGACTGCGCCGGCAATCTCCGCGACGCCGCCCACAAGCCGCGCTGGTACCGGCTCGCCTTCCGCCGCATCTACATCCTCGTCCACGGCGGCGGCAGCGCGGCGCGGATCGACGCCCGCCTCGGCGAAACCGGACTGCCGCCGCTGAAAGCGGACGTCAAGGGGCTGCCAAAGGCGCCGATCGCCGTGCTCTGGAGCACCCTGCCCGCCGGCTCACCGACGGTGCCCCAGAACCGGCCCAAATACTTCTACCCCGGCGACAAGTACGTCGACTGGGTCGGCACCGACTTCTACTCCGACGCCCAGGACTGGAAGGCGCTCACCGGCCTCTACAACCGCTTCGCGCCGAAGCCCTTCGCGATCCCCGAGTTCGGGATCGCCAACGGGGCCGACGACCCTGGCTACATGGACCGCCTGATGGGCTGGGTGCGCGGGCACAAACGCACCAAGATGCTCGTCTACTACCAGGACTTCGGCTCGACCAGCACCTACCGAATCCAGAACTACCCGGCCAGCCTCACCGCCCTCAGCGACGCTATCCACCACCCCGTCTTCCCTGCTTTTGCGCCGAACTTCCCGGTTGCGCCGCCGCCCCCGCCGGGTGGCGTGGCGCCGGGCTCTTAGCCGGCGACTTGCCCTTCGGCGCGACGATCCCCGGGGAGACACCGCGCTTGTACTCGTAAGGCTGCAGGGCGGTGATGCTCGAGTAGCCGGTCAGGTAGATGCGGCGGCCGTCGGAGATCACCGGCGAGTAGGTGCCGCGGCCGTAGTGGAAGACCTTGCGGCCGCTCTTCATCATGAAGCCGCTGGTCGAGTTGTCGTTGAACTCGGCGACGTAGACGATGTCGCCGATCGCCGAGAGCGAGCCGACGACCTGGCCACCGGCGGAGCGACTCCAGCGCACGTGGCCGTCCTTGGCGTCGAGGGCGTAGACGTTGCCGTCGAAGGAGCCGATGTAGACGGTCGGCGGGCTGTGGCGAGTGGTGGCGACGGTCGGGCCCGAGTAGGCGTAGCCGCCGGTCGAGTAGCTCCAGGCGAGGGTGCCGTCGTTGATGTCGTAGCTGTAGACGCGATCGTCGTTGTTGCCGGCATAGACGCGGCCGAAGGCAACCGCGGGGGTCGAATAGAACTGGCCGGAGGTGCCGAAGCCCTGGCCGAGCGAGCCGCTCTGCCAGATCAGCTTGCCGGTCTTGGCGTCGACGGCGTTCATGTAGCCGCCGTAGTCGCCGACGTAGAGGCGGCCGCCGTAGTAGGCCGGCGCCGACTTGACCGGGCCGCCGAGGCTGGTCGCCCAGCGCACGTGGCCCTTGCCGGTGCTGAGCGCGTAGAGCTTGCCGTCTTCGCAGCCGAAGTAGACGGTGCGGCCGATCACCAGCGGCGAGGACTCGGCCCTGCCCGGCAGCGAGCGCTTCCAGATGATCTTGCCGGTCTTGGCGTCGAGCTTGACGATGTGCCCGGGGACGAGGTTGACGATGTAGAGGCGGTGGCGGGAGTAGGCCGGCGAGGAGGCGTTGAGGCGGCCGATGCTGCGTTCCCAGAGCACCTTGCCGGTGTCGGCGTCGAGGGCGTAGGCGGTGCCGTTGTTGTTGACGAAGTAGAGCTTGCCGCCGACGTAGATCGGCGGGAACTCGAGCAGCGGCCGCTCGGTGAAGCGCCAGAGCTTGCGGAAGGGCGGCTTGATCCCCTTCGCCGGCAGGTAACGGGTGCGCGCCGGGTTGAGGCCGAACATCGGCCAGTTGACCGTCTTCGCTCTTGTCGGTTCGGCTGAGGGCTTCTGCGGGACGAAGGTCGCGTTTTCGTTGTGCACGTCGGCCGGCCGCTTGAGCAGCTCGTAGGCGAGCACCCCGGCGCCGGCCACCGCGAGCACGCCGCAGGCGATCAGCGTGATCGCGATCCCGCGCCGCGTGTGCCAGAAGTGGGTGACGGCTCCCCAGGCGCCGACCAGGGCGGTTTTCCAGAACCCGCTCAGCGGCGCAGCTCCTGCTCGTCGAGGCGCGGGCTCATCCCCGCCCGCTCAACCCGAAGCGCCTGCGCGCCGCTCGGACTCCTTGGCGATCCCGCCGATCAGGTTCTTCACGGCCTGCTTGACGACCGCGATCACGACTCCGCCGACCACTGGCACGGTCGGCTGCGAGCGCACCGCGTAGACCATCTTGGTCCCCCCACCGCCGTTCGGAGTGAGCTCGACCGTGCCGACGTGATCGCGCACCGGTAGGCCAGAGAGCAGTTTGTAGGAGAAGCGAGCCGGCGGCTGGTAGGCGATCACCTCCTCGCGCAGCGGCGGCCCGACGGCGACGAGCCGGCGGACCGCGCCGAGCCCGTTGGGCGGCGGATCCCCTTCGCGCTCCAGCTCGGAGCGCCGCAGGCCGGTCATGTCCGCGTAGCGGCGATGATCGGTGAGCACCTCGAAGACCGTCTCCGTCGGCGCCGCGATCTCACGCGTGAGGGTGAAGCTGGCCACTAGCGGAGCAGCCTACAGAGCCGCACGGGTGCCCTCAGGCGAGTCGCCATTTCTGCGGATCGGTTCCCTCCACCTTCTCGACCTCGCCGAGGATCGCCATGTGGTCGAGGCAGGAGAGGACGATCTGCAGGACCCAGGCGCTGACCGGCGTGTTGACGTTCTCGGCGCCGACGATCTCGGCGACGATCTCGAAGCCGGTCTTCTCCCCTTCGCCCAACGCCTCGCGGGTCTTGCCGAGCAGCTCGGCGACCTGGCGGCGCGCCTCGTCGATCTTCGCCTGGGGGTCGCGGAAGGGCCGGCCGTGGCCGGGCAGGCAGAGGTCGACCTCGAGCGGCTCGACCCGGTCGAGGCTGGCGAGGAACTCGCCGACCGGGTCGGGCGTGTGGCCGTGGTCGAAGAAGAGGACGGTGCGGCCGAGCAGGTGGTCGCCGGAGATCATCAGCTTGCGCTCGGGCTGGTGCAGGACGACGTGCGAGGGAGCGTGGCCCGGTGTCTCGTAGACCTGCCAGGCGCCGAGGTCGGTCTCCACCTCGACCCCCGGCAGCAGGTCGCGGTCGGGCTCGACGATCGCGTCGATGCCGTTGTCGCTGCTGTCGCTGCGCTCGCGGTAGCGTTCGAGCCCGGCGATCGGCACGCCGCTCTGGCGCGCCACCTCGAGCCGCTGCTCGAGCGCCGCCGCTGGGTCGTCGGCCAAGAGGCGCACGTGCTCCCAAGCGGGGTGCATCCAGAGCTCGCAGCCGGCGCCCTCGACGATCGGCGCCGCCAGCCCGTAGTGGTCGGTGTGCGAGTGGGTGCAGACGAGCAGCTTCACGTCCTCGATGCCGAAGCCGACCTGGGCCAGGGCGAGGTCGAACTGGCGCATCCGCCCCTTGCCGCCGATGCCGGTGTCGAAGAGGACGATGCCGCCGTCGGCGGCGACCGCCCAGACGTTGCCGTGCGGCACGCCGGGCCAGGGCAGCGCCAAGCGCAGGCGCCAGACCCCGGGCAGGACCCTTTCGCCCCGCGGAGCCTCAGGTTTGCTCTGACCAGCCATCCCGGGCATCCTCTCAGGCGACCTGTTTTCCGAGCGTGATCGCCGTCATGCGGATAGGTTTTGGCTCAGTGGAATCGAGCAGTCCCAAACGCGCCGGCGCAGTCCTCACGGCGCTGATCCTCGTCGCCGCGGTCGCCAACCTCAACCTCGCGGTTGCCAACGTCGCGCTGCCGGACATCGGCAAGGCCTTCAACGCCGGCCAAACCTCGCTCAACCTCGTCGCCGTCGGCTACTCGCTCGGACTCGCCACCTCGGTCCTCTACCTCGGCGCCCTCGGCGACCGCTACGGCCGCAAGATGATGCTGCTGCTGGGGATGGGCCTGACGATCCCGGCCTCTCTGCTGGCCGGGCTGGCGCCCTCGATCGGCGTCCTCTTCGCCGCCCGCGTGATCGGCGGGATCGCAGCCGGAATGGCGTTTCCGACGACCCTGGCGCTGATCACCGCGCTCTGGGCCGGCGAGGCGCGGACCCGCTCGATCGCACTCTGGTCGGCGATCGGCGGCGCGATCGCCTCGCTCGGGCCGCTGCTCTCCGGTGCCCTGCTGGAGCATTTCGAGTGGGGCTCGGTCTTCCTCATCACCCTGCCCCTGGCCGCGATTGCCCTCTTCCTCGCCTGGCGCTACGTGCCCGCTCACGTCAACGAGACGACGGAGCCGGTCGACAACCTGGGCGGCATCCTCTCCGTGCTGCTGGTGGCGGCGCTCGTCCTCGGCATCAACCTCGCCCCGGTACCGGGCAAGGGGTCGCTGGCGATCGGCCTCGGCATCGTCGCCCTGGCGGCGATCGTCGCCTTCGTCCTGCGCCAGCGCCGCGCCCCCTCGCCGCTGTACGACCTCGAGGTGGCGAAGCGGCGCACCTTCTGGGTCGCCGCCTGCGCCGGGATCATCGTCTTCGGCTCGCTGATGGGCGCGATGTTCATCGGCCAGCAGTTCCTCCAGAACGTGCTCGACTACTCGACCCTGGACTCCGGCCTGGCGATCCTGCCGGCGGCGGCCCTGATGGTCGTGGTCGCACCGCGCTCGGCGAAGCTGGTCGAGACGCGCGGCGCCCGCTTCACCCTGCTCCTCGGCTACGCGTTCTGCGTCCTCGGCTTCCTCACGATGCTGCTGCTCTGGAAGGAAGGGATCGCCTACTGGAAGGTGGGCCTTGGCTACGCCTTCGTCGGCATCGGCGTCGGTTTCGCCGGTACGCCCGCCTCGCACTCGCTGACCGGCTCGGTGCCGGTGCGCCGCGCCGGCATGGCGTCGGGCACCGCGGACCTGCAACGGGACCTCGGCGGCGCGATCATGCAGTCGATCTTCGGCGCCCTGCTCACGGCGGGATACGCCGCCGCGGCCAGCGAAGCGATCGCCAACTCCGGCCAGTCGGCACAGATCAACCAGAGCGTCGAAGCCGACCTGACCAAGTCCTTCGCCAGCGCTGCCGACCTCGCCTCGCGCTACCCGGCACACGCCGAAAACATCATCGCCGCCGCCAAGGCCTCCTTCCTGCATGGCGACCAAGCGGCCTACCTGGCCGGCATCGTCGCGATCCTGCTCGGCGGCCTCCTCGTCTTCTTCGGCTTCCCGAAGAAGGAGCGCGAGCAGCAGATGCTGGCCGAGTTCGCGGCCGAAGACGGTCAGTAAGTAAGCACCCCCGCACGGGAGCAGAGGAGGTGCGCTATGTATGGCGGCCGTGGCCGCGCACCAGGAATCCTCCACCCGTCTCGGTGCCACCCTGCGCGAAGGCGAGCGGGTGACGCCGCTGGAGCTCTTCTTCGACCTCGTCTTCGTGCTCGCGATCACCCAGTGCACGGCCCTGATGGCCCACCACCCGACCTGGTCGGGCCTGGCCCAGGGCCTGCTGGTGCTGGGGATGCTCTGGTGGTCGTGGACCGGCTACTCCTGGCTGACCAGCGTCGTCGACCCTGAGGAGGGCGCGGTACGCCTGGTCATGATCGGCGCGATGGCGGCGCTGCTGCTGGTCTCGCTCTGCGTCCCCGAAGCCTTCGGCAATCTCGCCCTCGCCTTCGCCCTGATCTTCGGCGTCGTCCGCGTCGCCCACATCGGCCTCTTCATCCTCGCCAGCCCCGACGACGACGGCCTGCGCCACTCTGTGCTCGGCCTCGCCGTCAGCACCTTCATCTCCGTCGTCCTCCTGGCCACCGCCTCGCTCTTCGACGGGCTCGCCCAGGGCGCGCTCTGGGCGCTCGCCCTCTTCCTCGACATGGGTGGCCCCTACTTCTTCGGCTCGGAGGGATGGAAACTGGTGCCGGGACACTTCGCCGAGCGCCACGGCCTGATCGTCATCATCGCCCTCGGCGAGTCGATCGTCGCGATCGGGGTCGGCGCCGAGCACGCGCTCGACCTCGGCATCGGCACCGCCGCCGTGCTCGGCGTCGCCCTTACCGCGGCGATGTGGTGGATCTACTTCGACGTCGTCGCGATCGTCTCCGCCCGCCGCCTCGAAGAGGCGGAGGTCGGGCGGGTGCAGAACGAGATGGCCCGCGACTCCTACTCCTACCTGCACCTGGTCATGGTCGCCGGCATCGTCCTCACCGCCCTCGGCCTGAAGAAGACGATCGGCCACTTCGACGAACACCTGCACACCGTCCCCGCCTTCGCCCTGCTCGGCGGGGTCGCCATCTATCTGCTCGGCCTCGTCGCCTTCCGCTACCGCCACGTCTACTCGATCAACCGCCGCCGCCTCGGCCTGGCGATCGTGCTGCTGATCCTCGTCCCGGTGGCGACCGAGGCGCCGGCGCTGGTGACGCTGGCGGTGGCCAACGTCCTGCTCTGGGTGATGATCGCCTACGAGACCCGGATGTACGGCGAGGGACGGCACGAACTGCGCCGCCCACAAACCGCCGCGACCGCTGCCGACTGAACCATTGACCCCCCTATACGTGGGTCAATCGACCACTCGGTTCCGGCGCGGGCCGAGCGGGTGCTCAAACTCCTGCATCAGGCCTGCGATCGCGAAGCAGAGGGCTCCGGTCAGCGTGCCCCAATTGGCGATCCCGGTCGCCACCATGTCGCCCGACGAGGGGCGGACGAAGGAGGCGACGGCGGAGACCATGAAGAGGACCGAGCCGATCTGGTTGACGGCGATGATCCACCAGCCGAGGTCGCGGCGGCGCCAGATGCGCCAAAAGCGTTCGGCAATCCCGACCATCGCCAGGTGACCGGAGATGAGGAAGAGAGCGCAGCCGATCATGTCGGGTGACCAGACCAGGCGATCGTAGGCGGTCGGGGTCAGTTCCTGGATGAACGAGTCGACCAGGTTGATCGCGAAGACGAGCGTGCCGACGAAGAGGACGAGGGCGCTCGACCGTTGCAGCCGCGGCTCGCCGCGAACCTGCACGACCGAGGCGTAGCCGCCGGTGCTGAAGAAGACGCCGCCGACGAGGTAGATCGTCGCGCAGGCAGTCGGGTTCACCCCGGCCTGCGCCAGTCCGGCGCCAAGGGCGAAGAGCGAGCCGCCGATCAGGAAGGCGGTCGCGGCGACCGCGTTGACCAGCGCACTACGGCGAGACGAAGGTCCCGGGGTCTGGGCCGATGCGCTCACCGCGGTCGAGTCTTTCGAATTCCGCCATCTCGGCGTCGCTCAGCTCGAAGTCGAAGAGCTCGATGTTCTCGCGGATCCGCTGCGGCGTGACCGACTTGGGGAAGACCACGTTGCCCAGCTGCAGGTGCCAACGCAGAACCGCCTGGGCGGGAGTCTTGCCGTGCCGCTCGGCGATCGCGACGATCGTCTCGTCGTCGAGCAGCTCGCCCTGGGCGAGCGGGCTCCAGGCCTCGGTGATCACCTCGTGATCGGCGTGCCAGGCGCGCAGCTCGGCCTGCTGCAGGCGCGGGTGCAGCTCGATCTGGTTGACGGTGGGACGCACCTCGGTCTCCGCCTCGAGCCGCTCGAGGTCCTCGACGCGGAAGTTGGAGACCCCGATCGTGCGCGCCCGCCCTTCCCCGTGGATGCGTTCGAAGGCCCGCCAGGTATCGACGAATCGGTCGGCGCTGGGCACCGGCCAGTGGATCAGGTAGAGGTCGACGTACTCGAAGCCGAGCCGGCCGAGACTCTTCTCGAAGGCGGCCAGGGTCGAGTCGAAGCCCTGCTCGGAGTTCCACAGCTTGGTGGTGACGAAGAGGTCCTCGCGGGCGAGGTCCGAGGCGGCGATTGCCGCGCCGACTCCTTTCTCGTTGCGGTAGGCACCGGCGGTGTCGATATGGCGATAGCCGACGTCAAGCGCCTGCTCGACGACCTCCTGGGTGTCCTCGGGGGGAATCTGAAAGACGCCGAAGCCCAGCTGCGGGATCTCGACGCCGTCGTGAAGGGTGAGGCCGGGAATCGTCACGGAGCCCGACTACCCGCCGAGACCGGCACCTATGCGCTAGCTGGTGGCGAGGCCGATCGCCAGCAGCGGGAAGGCGAGCATGAGGCCGAGGTAGGCACCGATGGCAGCGCCGGTGGCGACGCTGGTCGTGCGCGAGCGCATACCGCTGAAGACGCCGATCAGGAAGATGACGGCGGCGAGAACGAGGCCAATCCAAAATACGTCCGGCATTGCGGCGGCGAGACTATCGAACGGGGAGGATTCGGCGCCCTGGCGGCAAACGCACGGGCATGGAAAACAGCGGCGGCACTAACAAGAACCTGATCCTCGCGGCGATGATCTTCGCCGTCTCGATGACCTTCATCGACATGACGATCGTCGCGATCGCCGTGCCCAGCCTGCAGGAAGACCTCTCGCTCTCCTCGACCGGAGTGCAGTGGATCGTCAACGGCTACCTGCTCTCGCTCTCGGCGCTGTTTGCCCTCGGCGGCCGCATCGCCGACATCGCCGGCCACCGCAGCATGGTCGTGATCGGCGTGATCGTCTTCGCCACCGCCTCCGCCCTCTGCGGCGCGACCCCGACCGGCAGCCTCGACGAGGCCTGGATCATCACCTTCCGCGTGATCCAGGGCGCCGGCGCCGCGATCATGTTCCCCGCTGCCCTGGCGATCGTCCTCGGCGCCTTTCCGGTGCGCGAGCGCGGCCGCGCCCTGGCGATCTTCTTCGCGATCACGGGTGGCCTGACCTCGATCGGCCCGCTCGCCGGTGGCTACCTGGTCGAAATCAGCTGGCGGACGATCTTCTGGGTCAACATCCCGGTCGCGATCATCGCCCTCGTCCTCACCGCGATCTCCAAGCCCGAGAACGCCAAGCACCCGGCCCCGCTCGACTACCGCGGCGCGCTGCTCGTCTCGGGTGGCATGGGCCTCGCCGTGCTCGGCCTGCAGCAATCGAGTGTCTGGGGCTGGGGCAACCCGGTCACCTGGATCTGCATCGCCGCCGGGATCGCGTTCATCGCCGCCTTCGTCCTCTACGAGCTGCGGATCGAGAACCCGCTGATCCAGGTCCGCACCTTCGCCGATCGCGCCTTCGCCGTCGACAACGCGGTCCTCTTCCTGCTGATGATCCCCTTCGTCCCGCTCTTCTTCTTCGCCAGCATGTACGCGCAGATCTCGCTCGGCGAAAGCGCCTCGGAAACCGGCCTCTACCTGCTGATCTTCTTCGCCGGCTTCGCCACCGCCTCGCAGTGGGGCGGCAGGATCCTCGACAAAGTCGGCGCCCGCCCCTCGGTGATCCTGGGCTGCGCCGTGGCCGCGGTCGGATTCGCCCTCTGGGCCAAATCGCTGACCGACCTCTCGGTCAGCTCGCAGTGGTACTACATCGTGATCGCCGGAGCCGGGGTAGGCCTGGTGCTCAGCCCGGCCAACACCGACGCCCTCAACCGCGTGCCGGCGAGCCGCTACGGGGAGGCGACGGGCATCACCCAGACTGTGCGCAACTTCGGCTCCAGCCTCGGCATGGCCGTGCTCGGCACGGTCCTGATCCTGCAGAACAAGGCGAATCTCGAGTCGACCGCAACCTCCCACGGCGTGCCGAAGAAGGTCGCCGACGAAATCGCCGAGAAGATCAGCCAGGGCAGCGGCGGCGGCGAAGCGCCTCAGCACGTCGGCGGCGCGATCGGCAAGGTGATCGCCAACATCCCCCATGACTTCGCCCTCGCCACCCAGACGGTCTTCTACGGGATGGCGGGCGTGATGGCGGTCGCCTTCGTCGTCTCCCTGATCTGGCTGCCGGCGGGCAAGGTGGAGGAACCAGCCGCGGAGCAGTAAAGCGTTGCACCGCGCCTAGCTCTCGCATACGTTGGCGGCGTGTTCCCACGGGTTGCACGCCTCGTCCCGGTGCTCGCGGCGGTCCTGCTGCTCAGCGTGCCCGCGGGGGCCAGAGCCGCGACGCCCGCCCAGCGCCTGATCGAGGCCTACGCGCCGATCACGATGCTGCGCGAAGAGCAGGAACCGCCGTGCGAAACGTCCGCTGAGCAGTACGAGCCGACCAGCGTCTCGAGCGTGCTCGGCAACCCCGCGGTCGAGCTGAGGCGGGTCGAAGAAGACGGCACCGAAGAGCTGGTCAAGCGCGCCCCCACCGCCGCCGACATCGCCGGCCTCGGCAACCCCTACCACCTCGAACTGCCGGGCGATCCGCTCGGCGACACCTGTGTCTACGCCCGCGACTTCGCCAGGCTGAAGGCGGAAGGCAAGGCACCGCCGACGACCTACGCTCACATTGCCCACCAGGTCGGCCGCCACGGACTCGCGCTCCAGTACTGGTTCTTCTGGTACTTCAACCAATTCAACGACCTGCACGAGGGTGACTGGGAGGGAATGCAGATCGGCTTCGAAGCCGACACCCCGCGGGCGGCGCTGGCCGAAGGGCCGAGCGAGATGATCCTCTTCCAGCACGCCGGCGGCGAGCGGGCCGACTGGGAAGACTCGAAGGTGCAACCGGAAGGGACGCACCCGGTCGTCTACCCGGCGGCCGGCTCGCACGCGACCTTCTACGACTCCACCGTCTACGTCCAGACCGGCTCGAAAGGCTCCGGCGTCGGCTGCGACAACACCAGCGAACCGCTGCGCGAACTGCGCCTGCACCCGGTTGCGATCCCGACCTTCCCGACCACCACCGGCCGCTTCAAGTGGCTCACCTACTTCGGCCACTGGGGGCAGAAGGAGGCGGGCTACAACAACGGCCCGACCGGCCCGCTGACCAAGACGCAGTGGCTCGAACCGTTCTCCTGGATGGAAGAGCAGCGGTCGACGAGCCCGCGCGTCCCGGGTGGCTCGTTTGCCGGCCCCGCCGTCAGCGGCGTCTTCTGCGGCGCCGTCTCCGCCGTCTCCGACGTGATCAACACCGAGTCGCGCTCGCGGCCGGCGGCGATCGCGATGATCGCCGTCCCTGCCCTGCTGCTGATCCTCTTCGTCGGCCTCACCAGGTGGGGACCGGTCGACCTGACCGAGCTGCGCCAGCGCCGCGCCTTCGGCCAGATCGTGCGGGCGGCGCGCCAGCTCTACGGCCGCCACTGGCGGACGATGGTGCCGATCGGCATCAGCGCCCTGGTCCTGGTCGGCGCAGTGCGCGGCCTCGCCGCCCTGGTCGCGGGGCAGCGCGGCATCGACGGTCCCACCGGCCGCGCCGGCGCCCACCTCGCCTTCGCCGACACGATCGAATCGCTCGGGGTGCCGATCGCGGGGGCGATCGTCGCCGCGGTGGTGATCTTCGCCGTGCGCCTCCTGGTGGAAACCGGGGAGACCGCATTCCTCCCCTCCTGGCGCGGAATGCTGGGCCGCTTCTGGCGCGTCGTCGCCGGCTCGATCCTGCCCTACCTGGCGACGCTGGCGCTGGCGATCACCGTGATCGGGATTCCGATCGCCGTCTACAAGTTCGTCTGCTGGCAGTTCGTCCAGCAGGAGATCGTGCTCGGGGACAAGGGCATCCGCGCTGCCTTCCGCGGCAGCTCCGACCACGTGCGCGGCCGCTGGTGGCACGCGGTCCGAGCCCTGGGCTTCTTCTGGCTGCTCAGCGTCGCCGCCGGCCCCGTGCTCGGCTTCACCCTGATCTTCACCAACTTCTCGCTGCTCTGGATCAACGTGATCGGCTCGGTCGTCTTCGCCCTTCTCGTCCCCTACGTCGCCCTCGGCCGCACCCTCCTCTACTTCGACCTCGGCGCCCGCGCCGAAGCGGAACCGGCCAAACCCTGGCGCGAGCGCCTGCCGCGGAGAGCGGCGGCGGCCGAGGCGTAGGCGACCCGGTCAGGTCGCGATCAGCGCCCCGATCACCCCCAGCAGAGCAGCAACGACGCCCGCCGCAGCCAAGAACAGGGCGCGCTGCATTGCGTCAAAACGCAGGTTGAGTTCCTTGAAGCCCTCGTCAACGTGGTCAAAACGCTTGTCGATCTTCTCGAAGCGCCGGTCTACTTCCCCGAAGCGCCGGTCCATCTCGTCAAACCGTTCATCGACGCGGTCGAACTTTTCGTTGACCCGATCGAAGCGTTCGTCCATCCGCTCGCTCAACGCGTCCAAGCGGTCGTCCGTCCAGTTCACTCGCATCGCCTCCATGCCTCCAGTGTGCCTCGGCTCGACGCAACCGCTGCGCGCTGAATGTCATTTCTTCGAGACTTTTTGTCTGCGTAAGATCGTATCGCCCTCGGCACTGGCGCGTAGAGCCAGCTAAGTTGGGCGCGTGAAACTGCTCGCCTTCAGCGACCTGCACCGGGACCTGGACCAGGCCGCCGAGCTGGTCGCGATGTCCGCCGAGGCGGACGTGGTGATCGGAGCGGGCGACTTCGCCTCGGTGCACGAGGGCCTCGCCGAGACGATCGAGGCGCTCGCGGAGATCGAGACGCCGACCGTGCTCGTCCCCGGCAACAACGAGACCGAGGAGGCGCTGCGCGCGGCCGCCGCCGATTGGGGCGCGGCCACGGTCCTGCACGGTGCGGGCACGACGATCGAGGGCACCGAGTTCTACGGCCTCGGCGCCGGCGTACCGACCACGCCCTGGGACTGGAGCTTCGACCTCGACGACGAGGAGGCGACGGAGAAGCTCGCTGGCTGCCCACGAGGTGCTGTGCTCGTCCTCCACTCGCCACCCAAGGGCCACTGCGACAGCAATGGTGCCGACATGCACTTCGGCAGCCCCGCCCTGGCGAAGGCGATCGAGGAGAAGACCCCGCGGCTCGCCGTCTGCGGCCACATCCACGAGTCGTGGGGCTGCGAGAGCCGGATCGGCGAGACGCCAATCCGCAACCTCGGCCCGAAGGGCACCTGGATCGAGGTCTAGGTGTAGTTCCTAACCACGTTGTTCATCCGGGCCTCCTTGGAGGCTGGGGTTGTCGGGACACCCAGCAACAAGGAGGACACCGGATGAAGCTCCACGGTAATGCGCCCTTCGGC